>NZ_JBHZGO010000085.1:0-52277 GCF_042747725.1 Coleofasciculus sp. H7-2 | reverse complement strand
CTTTAGCTATTAGCCAGGGGTTTAAACCTCTGGCTGGCGGACTGGCGGACTCTCAAGAAAATGATTATTAGTCGGTTTTAACCGACTTTAGCTATTAGCCAGGGGTTTAAACCTCTGGCTGGCGGACTGGCGGACTCTCAAGAAAATGATTATTAGTCGGTTTTAACCGACTTTAGCTATTAGCCAGGGGTTTAAACCTCTGGCTGGCGGACTGGCTGGCTGGCGGACTCCCAGCACGAGCCTTTACACAAATGCTCCAAGTCCTAAAAGACCTGGTGAGGGTTTAAATCCCTGGCGGACTCCCAGCACGAGCCTTTAGCTATGAGGTGATTCCCATGCAAACTACAGAGCGCGACTTGCGTTTAGATATGTTAAATAGTCTGCTCACCACGCCTCACCGGGAGCTAGAGAAGGTGAGTGAAGTTCACAAGAAGATGGTGGAAAACGACCCCATCTTCTATGGACATTTAGCGGTATGGTATCAGCGCAATGGGGATGTCCGCGACCACAAAGAGGTATTTGTGGGGAATTTGCTTACTAGCAGCTTATGGGAACACCGCGATGCTGGTTTTGTCATGCTACAAGAGTTTCCGCCTTATCAAGTAGCGCGGATTGTAGACTTCTTGAAGCAACACCGGGGTAAGTTGCCGCGTTCTACCCGAACTGCGGTGCGGCGCTATCTTTATGAACGGGAGAAAAATCCTGTATTCTTCGATCGAGCAGCGCTGCGGGCACGCAGTGCGATGAAGCACCTGTATGCTAGCTTGCATATTAAACCGAGCGATCGCGCAGATGCAGTGTTATTCAAGGACAACCCGCCAGAAGATAGTTTAGCGTTTGCGCTAAAGCTGATGGCGATCGCATCTTCACCCTTAGAGCAAGCGCAACTGATTGTAGAACACAAAATTCCCTACACAGTGGCAGTGGGAGCCATCAAACAGATGACCCCCACCGTGCTAGTCGCGCTAATTAACTCCATGACACCCCAAGAGGTGATTAACAACCTCAAGTCACTGCAATCTCGCGGTGCAATGGCAAACCCCCAGGTAAAAGCCCTCATCGACGAGAAATTGGAGAAAGCGCAAACTGATGTGCGGGTAGCAGCTCTCAAGGCGCGTGTAGCGGCAGATGCGGCGGAACTAGATGCCGAAACAGCCGCCAAGTTAGAGCGCGTCATGGACGAGCAGGTGAAAAAGCGCGGCAAAATTAATCAGCCAACCGCCCTGCTAGTCGATAAGTCTAGCTCAATGGAAAGCGCCATCGAAGTCGGGAAGCGCATCGCCGCTCTAATTTCCGGCATGGCGGCGGCAGATTTATTCGTCTACGCCTTTGACACCATGCCTTATCCGATTAAGGCGTCTGGGAACCAGTTGAGCGACTGGGAACGGGCATTCCAGCACATCAAAGCCAACGGTGCCACTAGCATCGGTTGCGGCTTGGAAGCGATGCGCCTGAGAAAGCAACTGGTTGAGCAAATCATCCTAGTAACGGACGGAGGAGAAAATAAAGCGCCCTACTTTGTGGAAACTTTCGACGCCTACAAGCGCGATCTCAAAGTAGAGCCAAGCGTCCTCATTGTCAAAGTAGGTTATTCCTACGATTGGCTAGAGCGCAAGTTACAAGAAAAACAGGCGCAAGTAGATACTTTCACCTTTGCGGGTGACTACTATTCGTTGCCGAACTTGATGCCACTTTTGTCTCGTCCTTCGCGTCTAGAGTTGCTGATGGAAATTCTGGAGACACCTTTGCCAGTCCGGGATGACAAGTAGGGGTAGGTTTTAAAAAACCTGCTCTGACAAAACAAAGTAAGGTGGGCAGTGCCCGCCTTACTCTGGACTGCATAGGTTTCGTTATCGGTGAAATATATCAACGATCGATGTAGATTTGCCGCTAGTGCAAATCTTTGCCAAAAATATATTCATCCCAAAAGATGCCATGAGCGAAATACAGACAGCGTACAAAGTGGTAGCCCTTGCCGTATGGCAAATTGTTGGCGAACAGCATCCCGATGATTTAGCAATATTAAAACGAATTTTTCGCGTTAAAGCAAAGGGAAAAAGAATTCGGAGTTGTTTCAAATTTTAATAAGTTTGTCATGAGCATCTTTAAGGTAGAAATCGTCAAAATCAACAACGTCACTCCTCATCCCAATGCTGACAGATTAGACATTTGCACGTTTGAAGGGATGGCGTATCAAGTTATTACTGCTAAGGGTAATTTTAAAACTGAAGATTTGGCGTTCTACTTCCCGATTGAAAGTGTGATTCCCGAACAGTATCTCGATGAATTTGGGATTCGCCCTTACTACTCCAAGAAACTGCGTGCAGCAAAACTACGCGGTATCTTCTCTGAAGGTTTACTGATTCCTGTTAGTGAAAAATTTACGGTAAATGTGGGCGATGACTACACCGAATACTTTGGGGTGACAAAGTACGAATATCCTCTGCCGCCAAAAAGTATGAATGGGGATATGGAAGCCCCGATTGGACACTACAAATTCCCCAGCCCAGAAAATCTCAAGCGGTATCGAGATATCCTTCAGGATGGGGAAGAAGTGGTCGTGACGGAGAAGCTTCACGGCACGAATTTCACTGTCTTGGTAGATGCTGATGAAACCATTCACGTAGGTAGCCACAACTACTTCTGGAAAAATAACGAAACTAACAATAATTTAGTCTACATTCGGGCTTACAACGAAAATCCATTTCTGCATAAACTGCCACCAAACACTCAAGTTTTTGGGGAGATTTATGGTGTACAAGATATTAAGTATGGCTTGCAGAATGGTAAGATTGGAATGGCTCTGTTTGCTGTGCGTAGCGGCAACAGATTCCTCAATTACACTGAATTTGTAGGGTTTTGTGAAGAATTTTCCTTACCCAGAGTGCCTGTTCTCTATATCGGTGCTTACAGTTGGGAAGCGGTATATCAGTTTAACAATGCTGATAGCGTATTGGTTTCAGATTGCATGATGGAAGGCGTTGTCGTACAGCCGTTAGTTGAGAGAACGCATCCAGAAATTGGGCGAGTGGTGTTGAAGTTGATAAGCGATCGCTATCTCCTCCGCAAAGACGGTACTGAGTTGCATTAGCTAGAAATAGAATAGGAGCGCACAAGCCGTGCGCCCTTACAATTGGCAAAGCAAGATTTATCGGGAATCGGTCAATCCCAGGCTGTAGTACCTTATAATACAAATACTGTCATTGTGCGATTTCCCAGCCTGTCGCCTTTGTCAGCATTGCTAAAATGCCGATTTTTGTAAAAAGTCGCCGCACATCCCTGGATACTTTGCGTAAACGCTATGACGAAGCAACGATTCTCGACTTAACTTCTCGTGGTTCAGAACCCTGGTTTCGCTTTAGTCCATTTTATCCTCATGGTGGAATTCCCGTTCCATTTTCGCCGGGACACTTTAGCTACACCGTTGAAGGTATTTGGCAGGGATTAAAAGTTTTTGAGTCTGCGGATGTAGATCCGGGCAAACTAGCGATCGCTAATATGAAGGGGATCAAGCGCACGACACGAACTTCCGGCAAGGTTCTAGGGCATCGTGCAGGCTTAACCGGAGACAAATTATTGTCCTATGCAGAAGCACGTCATGCCATCTACCTACCATCGTATAAATGGGTACTAGAGAACTATCTTCAGAACCTACTCGCGGAACTAAAACAGCTAAGTGCAGACCAAACTGTGTTGTTATTAGATTATGAAACAAACTGCGATTTAAACGATTTATCGAGTCCTTTATCCCACGCAGGTTTGGTCAAGCGATATTTAGAGGATGACTGGTATTGTTAAATTAAAAAGAGCGATTCAATGAATAATTCTCGCTTAGTTAAAATTAGCAAATATCTCAGCAAGCATCTTCGGCATACTCCTGAAGCAATTGGTCTTCAACTTGCACCTGGTGGCTGGGTTGCTGTCGATAAACTTCTAAAAGCGTGTGCAGATCGCTCTTTTATTCTTACTCGTGCTGAACTCGATGAAGTTGTCGCTAAAAATGACAAAAAACGCTTTTCCTTTGACTCAACAGGCACCTTAATTCGTGCGAATCAAGGACATAGTACAGAAGTTGATTTGCAGCTAGAAGCCGTTGTTCCTCCAGATGTGTTATACCACGGTACAGGACACGGTACAGTCGAATCAATTTTGAGTACAGGACTGTGTAAAATGTCGCGTCACCACGTCCATCTATCGAAGGATATTTCCATCGCAAAAACTGTCGGCGCACGGCATGGTCGTCCGGTCGTTTTTGCTGTAGATGCGGCGGCAATGCACAAAGCAGGATATGAATTTTACTGTTCTGAAAATGGGGTTTGGCTAGTGGATTGCGTTCCATCCGAATACTTGCAAAAAATTTAAATGGCAGTTTGGAAAAATAACTGAGCGCATTACTTCCTCATCATTCCATCACAAAGCAAGAAGAACTGAAACTATGGGATCGGGATACTTCGGAAACGACGAAAGCAATCCAGGCAACAAAA
Source organism: Coleofasciculus sp. H7-2 (assembly GCF_042747725.1). Lineage (NCBI taxonomy): Bacteria > Bacillati > Cyanobacteriota > Cyanophyceae > Coleofasciculales > Coleofasciculaceae > Coleofasciculus > Coleofasciculus sp. H7-2. Next base: position 47,793 of record NZ_JBHZGO010000085.1, on the reverse strand, counting down.
ACCCGCAAGCTAAAGGCTTATTGGGTGCAGGTTGGCGACCCTTAACCCGGCAGATTGACTGGGGATTTCTTGTGCATTTAGTATTTAACGACCCCAAAGAGCTAAGCCAGAAAGCTTTGGATTTAGCTAGCGATGTTGCTGATGCAATGGGTCGCAATGAATATACTTGGTGGGCAAATATTTTAAATGTATTTTCTGAAAGTACGCGATATGAAGTCGATGAATTTTGGAATTACATTACCCCAGACCCTCCAAGTCCAGATTATCGCTTCCAAGACGTTTTAAGTGTTGATTCGCCTGTCATTCAATTTGTCAGCCGTAACAGCATTCCCATTGAACACGTTCTCAATCGGCTACAGGAAATTACTATTTTCAAAGTTCTGGAATTATTGGGACGTCCGGACATGATTACCCAGTATTATCTAGATCGATATTTTTATTATCCTGTAGATCGATTTGTTAACTGGGAACGTCTCGATATCATTAACACGGTTTATGCCTATTGGCCTCAACAGCAAGCTTGGCTAGAAATTGAAAATTTAGATCGGGGACGGCGACGCTATACCCTGATGGCTAAGGAACTAGCGCCACTGGTCAATAAAGCAACTTTTAATCTTGCAGTGATGCTGAGTGGCTACCAGAGTCGTGTGGGAAAAATTCACGGCGAATTTCCAATTCGGTCGTTTCCCGCTGACATTCAAAGCTTTACCGATAGCGTACAGCAGGCAATTCTCGACCAAAGTCAGTTAGCGGTTCTCGTCCACGGAGATCCGGGTACGGGAAAAACTGCTTGGACGCAAGCTGTAGCAAAAGAAATTCTCGCGCCTCTCGGATATGTAATTTTTATTCTGGATCACGATGCGGTTGAGAATTTTGTACCGCCAAGTTACTTAGAGCGAATTTGTCTGATTATTAACGAAGCGGATAATTTAGCAAAAAATCGCGCTTCTGAAGCCGCTCAAAATAACAACAAAACAGAGCATATTTTGAGCTTACTAGATGGAACCCTCTATCAAAGTGTCATTGATGATTCGGGGATTCATACTAAGCAAAAGTTAGTGGTTTTGATGACTTGCAATACAACTGAAAGATTAGATCCAGCCGTTTTACGCAAGGGAAGAGTTGATTTCACCTATGAATTTGCTCACCGATTTGTCTAAGGTTAGGATAAATGAGGATGCAAGGTTGTTATTTAACCACAAAGACACAAAGAACACAAAGGAAGAGTAAGAAGAGAGATATAGCAATCTTAAATGATTCGTGAAGGCGAGATATCCGACAACTCTTACGAAGTCGGGTATCTGAAGGGATAGTTCACAACTAAAATAGGATTGCTATAGATGGAATAAAATGCGCTTCAGGCAATTCAGAAATACACAATGGCTCTTTTACTACAACAGTGCTAATTTAAACCCCAATTTTGTAGGCTGGGTTGAGGTAACGAAACCCAGCATCATCCTGGGAATGTTAGGTAACGCGATCGCTCAACCCAACCTACTAGCTTCATTCAACTTAGAAATACACAATGGCTCTTTTATTACAACAATGCTAATTTAAACCCCAATTTTGTAGGCTGGGTTGAGGTAACGAAACCCAGCATCATCCTGGGAATATTGGGTAACGCGATCGCTCAACCCAACCTAACAGTTGCCTGAAGTCAGTGCCATTGCTATTAACAAAAAAATTTAGCTAAGCCAAACATCGTAATCAAGGCAATATCATGGCAGATATTCGCAATCTCCTTAACCAAATTGCTGCACAAGAAGTGCAATTACGCGATACTCAATTTCTCGCACCGTGCGTGGGTGGGGGGAAAGTCCGCGCTTCTGTAGCTGGGATGGTTTACACATTTAAACCGCAGCCACAAGAATTTGAAGGATGGGGCATTTTTCAGCCGATGAACGAAAAAAAGGCTGAGATGCTGGAGGAAGCAAACTTGCCGCAGGTGGCGGAATATCTGCGACTGTTGAAGCCGTTGCGCCTGCGTCTGGCTTATGTGTTGCAAGGGCAAACGTGGCTGGCGTACCCTGTGAATGAATCTGATATGCAGCAGCGCTTGGGTGTTGCTAAGCCGGTGCCGGTGTATTTAGTTACTGAGGGGGCAGTATTTGAGCCAGCGATCGCGCGTTGGGATGGCGCTGCTTGGTGGTTTGATGAACTCGATCGACGTGCCGATCCGCTGGTGGCGGAACAACTCAAAGAACAACTCAGAAATGGGACGGAAGCGGAAAATCTTCGCTTTGCGGGGATGACGCCAGAGATGCGGACTGTCTATGACTTGGCGTTGCAGCAGACGGAAGAATATCAACTTAGAAGACAGCAACAACTTGAGGAAGAACGCTTACGCCAGATGCGGCGGGGTACAAGACGCCAGCAGCAGGTACGGCAAGATCCGGAGCGGCAGGCGTTTTCAGGCGATGAAAGCCGCGTGCGCGATGCCTTGCGGATGGGTGGTGGCGAACTCGAAGATGTGCGCGATCGCGGTGACTTTTGGCAAGTCGAGTGGACAACCCGCAGCGGTGAACGTCAGATATCTGCAATTGCCAAGCGCGATTTGACAGTTATCAGTTCTGGGATTTGTTTGAGTGGACGCGATCGCGATTTTGACTTGCAATCTCTCGTTGGCGTGATCGAAGCGCGAGATAACTGGGACTTTTGAATAGGTAATAGGTAATGGGTAATGGGTAATAGTTCATCGTTTATTGAATTTGCCATGAACGATGAACTATTAGCAACAGAACTTACGCAAAGCTTATACATATAGCGTTCTTGTCGGTTCAATCCCCCTGTGGTTGCCCTCAGATGTAGTGATGTTGCGTAAGTCCTGAACTATTAGCAATTAGCAATTAGCAATTAACAAAAATGTCGATATTCTTTCACGAACAACTGCACAGAACACCCGCACTAATGGCACAGATTAAGGAATTTTCGCTAACTGTGTGCGGTGCGGGGGCGCTGGGAGCGAATATTACCGAAAATCTGGCGCGTTCTGGCTTTGGTAAGCTGGTGGTTATCGATCGCGATCGCATTGAGGAACGCAACCTCTCCACCCAGCCTTATTACCGCTCAGACGTTGGCGCGTACAAAGCTAAAATTCTTACTAATACCATTTACCGCGCTTTGGGTGTCGCCGTTGATGGGCGTCCGAAAGAATTAACATCAGCAAACGCTGCCCAATTGCTCAGCGGTAGCCATGTTGTCATCGATACTTTTGATAACAGCACCAGCCGTCAAATTGTCAAAGATTATTGCGCCAATGCAAATATTCCTTGCCTGCACGTCGGCTTAGCTTCCGATTACGCTGAAATTATCTGGAATGAAATTTACCGAGTTCCTTCACCAGTAAACGATGACGTTTGCGACTACCCCCTGGCACGGAATTTAGTAATGTTGGCTGTTGCCGTTGCTTGTGAAGTTATGGTGAATTTTGTTGCTACTAGAAATCGGCAAAGTTTCACTGTGACACTGGGAGATTTTGCCGTTAAGCCAATAGTTGTTTAACGCTCTCGTTACGCAGAGTTTAAACTTACCTTTGCGTTAAAAATTTACTATCTAATTACAATTCGCCGGTACCGAGCTTCTACGAAATTATAAATACCATAAGCGACCAAACCAAGCGCCACAATTCCTAACAACCAAGGACCAAAAGGTTGTTGTGCTAGTGCTGCTAGCGCCCCACCTAGTCCCTGAACTTGGTTGGCGTCAGACAGACGCCCCGCTTGGAGCAAAAATAAGCCAATAATGGAAAAGACAACGCCACGGGCAGCAATCCCAAATCTGCCAGCAAAGATTGCCCATTTCTCCTCTTTTTCGCTCATCTCGCTGACTTTCCACTTTTTGCGGAATTTTGCTTTGTAGGCTCTGTAAAATTGATAGAAGCCCATGCCAACGATCCCGGCTCCCACAAGCCCAACTAGGAATTGACCGAAGGGCTGCGCTAACAAGCGTGCTGTCCAGTCTTGTGAGGAATTACTATCGCCGCCGCCTCCCGAACCCAGGATCAGCTTAATCGCACTCCAAGCTAAACCAGCATAGATTAAGCCGCTGCCAACGGCTCCCAGGCGCGATGCAAGACCTTTGGCATCGGTGCCTTTGTTGTCAGGATCGGCGATCGCTTCCACGAAACGCCACAGCACAAAGCCAAGCAAACCCAAAGCAACAATTGCCAGCAAGAATTTCCCAAAAGGCTGTGTCACAATCGTCACCAGCGCACCCTGCGTATCGGTGGTTCTGCCGCCTGCACCAAACGCCGCCTGCGCCGCCAGCACTCCCACCGTAGCGTAAACTACCCCTCTCGCCCCAAAGCCCAAACGTGCCAGTCTTTCCACCCATGTAGAGGCATCTTCTGGTGTCATCGGTTGGTCTGGTCTGGTCTGCATCTTTATGTCTTCTGCGTGGGAGCAGGTAAATTGTGGTTTGCTACCAATTTTTTAGCAATATTTACTCTTATCTACATCTACCCAAATGCTTAACTATTGCTAATGTTGTTCTCAAACTTGTAAGCTCATATTTCATTTTGATTTCATCAAGCTCTGTCAATCTAGTTAATTAGGAAGTGATTGATTGTTAAGGAGTATTTTGATGAAAAAACTGATTTATGCCGCTGCACTCACTTTACTGCTCACATCTACTATCCCAGCTGCTCAAGCCACTGGTGTACCGGGGGATGTCAAAGCCTCGCATATAGATCATACTGGAGCGCATCCATTCAACGCTCGCTCCCCCAATGCCACTCATCACTTTGAGCTACACGTCGAGGGGCCTTCTCTTTCTCAACTTTCAATTGATGTGCCAGAGGGCATTCGCATTGGTAGGAAAATTGAGATTACCGATCGAGCGCAAAAAAAAGTTGAGGCTACCGTTTCTATTCAAGACAGAAAAGCTAAGATTGTTTTTGCTAAACCTGTACCTTCAGGAACAACACTGTCAATTTCAATGAAAGGCATCAGGACTTCAAGCTACCTTGGTCGTACCTGGCTTTATCGAGTCTCAAGTCAAATGGTTGGTTTAATAGGTGATATCCCACTGGGTACAGCCCAGATTAGAACTTATGACTAAGGAACGTGGAGTCCATGAGGGTGTTGCTAGTTGAAGATGAGCCAGATTTAGGGGCGGCAATTAAGCGAACTCTAAGTCAGGAAGCGTATGTGGTTGACTGGGTTCTGAATGGCACGCAGGCATGGGAGTTTTTAGAAACCCAGTGGACGCAATATACGCTGGCTATTTTTGACTGGTTACTGCCAGGATTATCAGGAATCGAGTTATGTCAGCGACTGCGGGGGAAAAATAATCCTCTGCCAGTTTTGATGTTAACTGCTAAAGATCGCATGGAAGATAAGGTGGCTGGATTGGATGCTGGTGCAGATGACTATTTGGTGAAGCCATTTGGCATGGCGGAACTGCTGGCACGATTGCGGGCATTGCAAAGGCGATCGCCTCAGCTTCATTCCCAACAACTACAAGTGGGAAATCTCACTTTAGATTACGGCACTCATACGGTTTGGTATCAGAATACATTGGATGACAAACAAATCATTCCTTTGACTAGCAAGGAATTTCAGTTGCTGGAATATTTGATGAAGCATCCTAACCAAATTATCACTCGCGATCAGTTGCTAAATCAGCTTTGGGAATTTAGTGCAGAACCAATGAGTAATGTGGTAGCAGCGCAGATGCGATTGCTGCGGCGTAAGTTAGCGGCTTTTGGATGCGATCGCTTTATCGAAACTGTCTATGGTATAGGCTATCGTCTGAATAGTTATTAGTCATTATTTCGATTAAAAATGATTGTAGGGAATGGTTGAGGAACGAAACCCAACACCTACTTATGTTTAGTTGGGTTTCGTTCCTCAACCCAACCTACGCTAAATAATCAAATTTCCCAATTACCAATTAACGTGAATGAAAATAAACTTTTTCAGCTAACTCGTTGGCGACTGGCAGGTTGGTATGCAGGCGTCATGGGAGTGATTTTAAGCTTGTGTGGAGTTGCGGTTTCTGAAGCGATCGCTCGTGCGAATTGGGTTGCCCTCGACCGAGAATTGGAATCTGTCGCCGGTACGCTTCACGACAGTATGGAGCCGATTTTGCAGCAACCGGGACGCTTGGAACCCGATGTCCAGCAACTATTGCCGGATATTTGTTTGGTTGGGGAAAAATGCGTTAACCAGATAGAAAATCCCACTCGTCACACTTTGGGGGCAATTCACCAAGGTAACTACTACGTGCGGCTGCTAGATAGTTCGGGACACCCAGTTGCTTTGGCAGGACTTCAGCCAGTGGGATTGCCAGCGACAGATAAAGGCGATCGCGTTTCTACAGCACAATTGTGGCAAATCCTCCAGAATCGCCAAGGCACCCGTTTTCATCAAATTTCTCTATCGCTGCATACCGAAGACAATCGCCCTTGGGGATATCTTCAGGTGGGGCGAAGTCTCAAAGAATTGGACGATCATCTGACTGCCCTGAAATTTATTCTCTTGCTGGGGTTGCCGGTAGCAATGATCGTCGTTGCCGGTTCCAGTTGGTGGTTGGCGGGGCTAGCAATGCAACCAATTTACCAATCTTATGGGCAAATCCAACAATTCACAGCCGATGCCGCCCATGAGTTGCGGACACCCTTAGCGGCAATCCAAGCAACGGTTGAATCGACGTTGAGAATGAATCAACTGAGCGAACTAGAGGCGCGAGATACTCTAAAAACCATTGAACGGCAAAATTACCGGCTATCTGAATTGGTTCGGGATTTATTGCTACTCTCCCGCATGGATCGGCAGGTGTTGTCCATCAAATATCGTCCCGCCTGTCTCAACGATCTCGTTAGCGATGTTACAGAAGAATTGTCAGCACTAGCGATCGCTGCCGATTTGACGCTTTCCACAGATATTCGCACGCCGGAACCTTTGCATGTCAACGGCGACGAAGAACAGCTGTATCGCCTGATTTTTAACTTAGTAGTGAATGCAATTCAATACACGTCCGCCGGGGGTCAGGTGACGATTATTTTAGATAGTAATAATTCTCACGCACTAATTTATATAAAAGATACTGGCGTTGGGATTGCACTCCCAGAGCAGACGCGAATTTTTGACCGCTTTTATCGGGTAAATAGCGATCGCTCTCGACACACTGGCGGTTCTGGATTGGGTTTGTCAATCGCCAAAGCGATCGCAATTGCCCACAACGGCAGCATCGACATTCAGAGCGAATTGGGCAAAGGCAGCACCTTTACGATTCGACTGCCTTTGCATAATTAAATGAAAATGTCAAGCAGTTGCCATTGACATCTGGCGGCATGAATCGGCACAACGGCGACACATCTGAGCGCACTCTTTCATCTGAGGATCGTCACCCATCCGATCGCAATCTTGGGAGCAGCGATCGCAAATCTCAGCACAAACACCACAGGTACGGGCATGGAGATCGGAACCACGCAGCATAAAATTAGCACTTGTCTGGCAAATCTCCACACAGTCGAGCATCAGGCGAATGTGAGCTGCGTCTGCGTGCATTCCGCCTTTCTGTAAGCAGTACGATACAGTATTCAAGCAGGTGCTATGGCAATCCAAACAGTTTTGAATGCACTGCTGCATTTCTGGGCTAATTTGATGCAGATGATGTGACATTAGTTTTACCTCTTTTGCTTGAGTTAACTGTCATTGGAGGTACTTGTACCTCTTGGGGTTAACTTTAGAAAGTTGGATGCTTGACTGCGTCTATCTAATTAAATACGTTGGATTTCTTCCTAATGACATATTAGAATTTCATCCTAATTTCATTTTTTTATAAGACACTGAGAAATGCCTACTGCTTTCTTGACGTAACGTAGAGAGCAGAAGCGAGAATAGTCAAACAAATTGATGCCCATAAAGTCTATGCAACCTAATTTTTTAAAAAATGGTTTTTTTGCTGTCACCCTGGTAGCGATCGCCTCCATGACTGGCGGATTTCTGACAGCTTGTTCTAGTGGCTCCCAAAACCAAGCCCAAGCCCCAAACGCCTCTCCATCAGATGCTGGCGGCATGGAAAATATGGGACACGGAAGCGGCATGAATCATAGCATGGCAATGGATTTAGGAGCAGCCGATGCTAACTACGATCTGCGGTTTATCGACGCAATGACCGTGCATCATCAAGGTGCAGTGATGATGGCAAAAGAAGCCCAGCAAAAATCGAAGCGTCCTGAAATTAAACAGCTAGCAGACAATATTATCAAAGATCAAAACAAAGAAATTAATCAAATGACACAGTGGCGACGGGCATGGTATCCCCAAGCCAGCAAACAGCCTGTTGCTTACGGAGGTGCAGACAAATCTGTAGTCCCCATGTCAGAACAACAACGCCAAAGCATGATGATGTCTGGAGATATGGGCGCTGCTGATGCTGAATTCGATCTGCGTTTTATCAATGGGATGATTGCTCACCATGAAGGCGCTTTAACAATGGCTCAAGATGCACTCAGTAAGTCTAAGCGCTCCGAAATTAAACAATTGTCCCAACAAATTATCACTTCCCAAAAAGCAGAAATTGAGAAAATGAACCAGTGGCGACAAGCCTGGTACAAAAAGTAATTCAGAAAGTTAATTGAAAGCAGGAAGCGGCGATAAAACAGCACCGATAGGTGAGGCAAAAACTCACCTATAGCAGAATGGCACTGACTTAAGCCCTAAACTAAAGTTTGGGCTAAAAGCTCGCAACCCGTTTCAACGGGTTAAAAGCTTACCCAGTAAGCTTTAGCTTGACATAGCTGTGAGCCGGAAATTTATTTCCAGGCTCCTTGCGTCAGTGCCATTCACCTATAGCAGGATTTCTGCCTCCCCGTGAACCTACCGTGTACACACAAGTCGGCAGACCTCTCCCCAAACCCCTCTCCACCTCTCCCTAACCCTCCCCTACAAGGGGAGGGAAAAGGAATAAATTTTTTTGGCTGGAGAGGGGCTTTGAATATGGCGCCCCTTCCCTATGAGGGAAGGGGCGGGGGGTTGGGTCTGGGAGCGCTTTGAGCAACAAATAAGTCACTTGTGCGAACACCGTAGCCCCGCGAACGGGGAGGGGTGAGGTTCCGGATTTCATCCTAATTTCATTCTTTTGTGCAAACTTAAATCTTTAGATGGTGGTTTAACGCTGTTGCGGTCAGCATCGCTGATTATTTCGGCAGTAGGCAAGTGCCCTTGCTAGAGGGCTGAATTAACACCTCGGTATCCCATCCAAACGCAAGAAACCCCTAGTTATGCTTTTTTTTGCAAGCTTCAAGCCATCTAAGGCACGCGATCGCTTATTTGGGACACTTCTGAGCCTACTGCTACTGGCTGCACCAACCTCAGTTCTCGCCCATGCTGGACATGGGGACGAATTTCATGGGGAAACCGAAGCCAGTCAAGGAACTCCACAAGGAATTCAAGTGGATGCCCAAACAGCAAAACGGATGGGAATTGAGGTAAAACCAGTCGCTCAACAACGGCTGGATTTTGGCATTAAAACCACGGGTCAAATTGAAACTTTGCCTAGCCAAAAAGCAGAAGTGACATCACCGACTGCGGGGAAAATCGTTGAGCTTCTCGTGGAACCCGGTGCAGTAGTGCAAGCAGGCAAAGTCGTCGCCGTCATCGCCGCACCCGACTTAGTAGAACTGCGCGTAGGTTCCCTAGAAAAACGAGCCGAAGCCGAAGCGGATCTGCAACAGGCGCAAGCAGATTTAAAGCTAGCCCAAGAAAATTATCAGCGATACTCGCAGATAGCCGCCGCAGATATTCAGCAAGCTCGCACTGAACTAGCAGTCGCTCAAGAACAGTATGAACGCGATCGCGAGTTGGCGCGTGCCGGAGCGATGCCACGTCGCCAAATGCTGGAGTCTCTTGCTCACCTGGCAGAAGCCAAAACCCAATTGACCAAAGCAACCAGCCGTCGGGAAGTTCTGGAAGCCGAAGCGCAACTCAAACGCGCCCAATCGGCTGTAAAAGTCGCAAATTCCCGGATTCGCCTGAGTAACGCCGCTTATCAGACGCGGCTGCAACAACTGGGAACCCGCGCCAATGAGCAAGGACTGGTGACGGTAACGGCTCCCATTTCTGGCACCGTTGCCGACCGGGAAATTACCCTCGGTCAATCGGTGGAGGAGGCGGGGGCAAAGCTAATGACCATCCTGAATAATAATCGGGTGTGGGCTACGGCGAATATCTACGAAAAAGATTTAAATAAGGTGAAAATTGGGCAACGGGTGAGCGTGAAGGTCACTAGCTTGCCGAATCGCACCTTCAAGGGCAAGATTGCGGTGATTGGCTCGGTTGTAGAAGGGGAAACGCGGGTCGTGCCAGTCAAAGCCGAACTGGATAACCCTGGCGGACAGTTAAAGCCGGGGATGTTTGCAGAATTGGAAGTATTAACCGACCAAACTCCCGCGCCTATCTTAGTTATTCCCACTTCAGCAGTGGTAGAAACTAATGGCAGGCAGCTAGTTTACGTGCAAAATGGTACCGCTTTTGAGCCAGTTGAAGCCACCTTGGGGCGAACGATGGGAGACTTAGTTGAAGTCAAGGGAAGTTTGTTTGAGGGCGATCGCATTGTCACCCAAGGAGCCATTCAACTTTACGCCCAGTCCTTACGCGGAAGCAAGGGAGCAGGAGAGCAGAAAACTACTCCTCAGCCCTCAGTCCTTAGTCCTCAGCCCTCACTTCCTTGGTGGGTTTTGCCAGCCGGGGGAGCGATCGCATTCGTTGCCTTTTGGTTAGGACGCCGCACCAGTAGCAATCAGCCATCAGCGATTAGCTTAGTTGACTTCTCAACTTCCCAAACAAACAAAACTCAAGACTCTAATTCCCACCAACCAATACCAAAGTAACGTAAAAAGGGGCAATATTTGATTGCGCCTTTTTGCAGCATCAAAGCCCGCTCAAGCTAAGATCCAGTCATAAAGCTGCTCTTTGAGCCATTATGGTAAACTACAATCCGCTGCAAAATCTGCCCTCTAGTGACGAACTACCAGATTCTGACGACACTCCAGTGGATCATGAATTGCAAATCCTCATCCCCACCTTGCTGAGGATAATTTTAAATTGGCTGTGGGCTAGTCGTAACGACTGGTTTTTCGGCGTTAATATGGGCATTTACCATACAAGTGGGAGAAATCCTAGAATTGCCATAGTTCCCGATAGTTTCCTGAGTTTGGGAGTACCGCGCCTCAAAAATGGCAAGTTACGACCAAGTTACATCGTTTGGGAAGAAAATAACATTGTCCCAACTTGGGTCTTAGAAATCGTTTCCAAAACCTACGGGGGAGAATACGACGAGAAAATTACCGATTATGCCCGATTAGGGGTGTTGTACTATTGCGTTTACAACCCCGATTATTGGCGGCGCGACAAACATGACCCCTTAGAGGTTTATCGCTTGGTGGACGGGAAATATGTACGTCAACCGGGGGAACCTATCTGGATGCCGGAGATTGGCTTAGGAATTGGGCGCGAGATTGGCACACACGATCGCTGTCAGCGGGAATGGCTTTACTGGTATGACGAGGAGGGTAATCGATTCCCAACGCCAGATGAACGGGCACAGAAAGAGCAGCAACGAGGGGATCGGTTGCTAGAGTTACTACGGAAAAGGGGTATTGACCCGGAAACTCTGAGTTAGCGGATTTAATTTGTGTAAGTGACGAGCGAGAGAATTTTACAATCTACCTGTCTTTGTCAGAGAGAAGAAACACGTATGCTTGTCTCTTTTCCCACCAAAACCCAGTCACACCCCAACTCAACCCACCCAACCTGATAGCAACAGCAGGCAGATGTCCATCGAGAGCTGAGGAATTGAAGGTAAGGTCATCGACTTGTAGGCAGTTTTTATTCACGCGCCATCCTACGCGATCGCTAAAAGGTTCGTAAATTTGATCGCTAGCGTTGAGATTTCCTCCTACGCTTTTCCAAATTTGCTTTTGTACACTATATCCAAAGCGTCCATCAGAGGATTTTAACCAAAGTTGGTCGATAGCGCGAAGGTCTTCATAGGGGAATTTTTCGATGGATGCTACATCCAGCCAACCTTCTTTTTCTCGACCTGCCACTTGAAGCCGAATCCTGAGCGTTTCTTCGTCAGCTTCTTTCCATCTTCTAGATGCTAGAAGATCGGCTAGTTTTGAAGCTAACGTTGGCTTACTTTGTGGAGTTGCAGGCTTTGCGAAAAACTCATTGATAGATGGTTTCAAGTCGCGCATACCATCTTCAGTCTCACCAATCAAACTTCTCAGTGGCGGTGACTGGATGGTTGTTTCTTGATTCTTCGGCTGCGGCTGATTTAAGTTTTCCAGCTTTCTTGCTTCTTCTCGCTGAGCTAATCGCTGCTGATTTAAGTTTTCCAGCTTTCTTGCTTCTTCTCGCTGAGCTAATCGTTGATGTTTGTCTTGTTCGCGTCGTTGCTCCTCTTGTCGCTGGTGTTGCTTCCATGCAGCCCAGGCTAACACTCCCGCCGCTACTACTGCGACGATTACGAGCATCACCCCAATAATTGCTATCCTACGCACAACTCCTCTACTTCTTAGCTTGAATTTCATCCTGATTTCATTTTGCTGTGTCAACTATTAAAAAGGGATTCTCACGACAACAACTGACAAATGCTCAGTACCATCATTAAGTGGTCTATTAAACAACGCTGGCTAGTTGTCCTCGCCGCCATGCTGGTGACAGTTTGGATATTTCGCGTGGCGTCGCAAATGCCGGTGGATGTATTTCCCAGCTTTGCTCCACCCCAAGTCGAAATTCAAACTGAAGCCCCCGGATTAGCACCAGAAGAAGTAGAATCTCTGGTTACTTTACCGATTGAAAGTGCTATTAATGGGACTCCCGGCGTCACAACAGTACGCTCCGCTTCAGCGGTGGGACTTTCAGTTGTGAAAGTTATCTTCAACTGGGAAACTGATATTTATCAAGCCCGACAATTGGTGACAGAACGATTGCAGCAAGCGCAAGAAAAGCTGCCAGGAAGTGTTGATTCACCGCAAATTTCTCCGATTAGTTCTCCAATCGGCACTGTATTGCAATATGCTTTCACTGTTGATGAAGGCAACAGGCAACAAGCAAATTCACTCAGCACTGACTTGATGGAGGTCAGACGTATCGTAGATTGGCAGGTGACAAACCGCCTTTTAGCGGTTCCTGGCGTCTCGCAGGTAATCGCTTATGGGGGTGATATTCGCCAGTATCAAATATTAGTCGATTCCGCAAAGTTGAAAGCTTTTGATGTATCTTTGCAGGACGTGACTGAAGCCGCAGAGAAAGCCAATGTTAACGCTCCGGGTGGATTTTTGATCAACCCAGATCAAGAGTTATTAATTCGCGGTGTTGGACGGATTGAGTCGATTGAAGACTTGCGACAATCAGTGATTACCTCTCGGAATGGAACACCGATTAGATTAGGCGAGGTCGCTGAAGTCAAAATTGGTGCCGCACTCAAGCGTGGCGATGGCAGTTTTAATGGCAAAAAGGCAATTGTGGTCATGGTTAACAAACAGCCACAAGCCGATACTCCCACTGTCACTCGTGCCATTGAGGCGGCAATGAAAGAGGTGAAATCGAGTTTACCTCCGGATGTAAAAATGACGGTTACTTTCCGTCAAGAAGACTTTATTGACGCCTCGATTGAAAATGTCCGGGAAGCGCTATTTGAAGGCAGTATTATTGTTGCCTTTATTCTTATCCCGTTTTTGATGAATTGGCGCACTCTTGTTGTGAGTCTTACCGCACTTCCCTTGTCTTTGCTGTTAGGATTGTTGGCGTTAAATTGGCTGGGATACGGTCTGAATACGATGACTCTGGGAGGCTTAGCAGTTGCGATTGGCTCAGCCGTTGATGATGCCATTGTAGATGCCGAAAATGTCTACCGTAGCTTGCGAGAAAATAAGCTGGCAGAGAAACCAAAGTCACCATTAGAAGTTGTCTTTGAAGGTTGTCAGGAGGTGCGTGATTCTCTATTTGGTGCCACTTTAATTACCGTAGTCGTCTTCTCGCCAATTTTCGCCCTCGCGGGTGTGGAAGGTCGCATTTTTACACCGATGGGAGTGGCTTATTTAGTAGCAGTTCTGGCTTCTAGCGTTACCGCACTCACTATTACTCCAGCTTTATGTGCCATCTTACTGCCTCACGGTCGCTTACCAGAAAAAGAACCTTGGGTGGCGAGATTTTTTAAAGGACTTTATCGTCCGTTTTTAATGTTTTCTTTGCGGAATTCTCAGCTGATTTTGGGAGTTGCTGTGGCGAGTTTAGTGGCTGCAATTTTAATTGTCCCCTCGTTGGGACGGGTGTTTTTACCGGAGTTCCAAGAGCGATCGCTCGTCAACACCCTGACTCTCTATCCCGGTGTCTCCCTAGAAGCAACTAATCGCGCCGGTTTTGCCCTTCAGGATGCGCTCAAGGATGACCCCCGGTTTGATTTTATCCAGTTACGCTCAGGAAGGGCACCCGGAGATGCGGATGCGGCGGGTGTCAATTTAGCACACTTAGATGTAGAACTGAGCGAACAAGGGATAAAAGACCGGCAAGGAAGTATTGAAAAGCTAAGAGCAGAATTTGCCAAATTACCAGGAGTTGCGCCGAATATTGGCGGATTTATCTCTCACCGCATGGATGAGGTGCTGTCAGGGGTGAGGAGTGCGATCGCTGTCAAAATTTTTGGTCCGGATTTAGAACAACTCCGCACTCTTGGTAAACAAGTCGAAGAGATTATGAAAACTGTTGAGGGTGTCGTAGACTTGCAACTCGAACCCCAACTGCCAATTAGACAGGTACAAATCCAGTTTGATCGCCAACAAGCGGCTCGTTATGGATTATCGGTAGGAGAACTTTCCGAAACTATTGAAACTGCACTCAATGGACGTGTAGTTTCTCAAGTTTTGGAGGAACAACAAACTTTTGACCTCGTTGTATGGTTAAAAGAAGATGCGAGGCGCAATCTAGAAAGCATCCGCAATTTATTAGTGAGTACACCAACAAATCAAAAGATTCCCTTAGCTCAGGTAGCAAAAATTGGCTACGGTACTGGACCGAATACCATCAACCGGGAGAATGTTTCCCGCTTAATTGTCGTCTCCTCTAATGCTAGCGGTCGAGATTTGCGCTCTGTCGTTGATGAAATTAGAGCCAAAGTTAAACAACAAGTGCAATTACCTGCTGGTTACTTTATCCAATACGGCGGTCAATTTGAGTCGGAAGAACGCGCTACTCAAAATATCTTGATATTCAGCGCGATCGCGTTTGTGGTGATTACGGTATTAATCTACTTGTCTGTTAAGTCCATCCCCTCAACCGCGATGATTATGATTAATTTGCCCTTGGCATTGGTGGGAGGTGTAATTTCAGTAGCACTAACGGGTGGGATTATTTCCGTCGCCTCTCTAGTTGGCTTTATTACTTTATTTGGAGTTGCCACTCGCAATGGATTGTTATTAGTTGATAATTACAACGCTAAATTTGCCACGGGAATGCCTTTTTGGGAAGTAATCATTCAAGGTTCGATGGAACGGCTCAATGCCATTCTGATGACGGCTTTTACCTCCGCTTTAGGATTAGCACCTCTGGTAGTGGGAGGCGGCGCAGGAAAGGAAATCCTACAACCGTTGGCGGTAGTTGTGTTAGGAGGGTTGTTTACTTCTACGGCGTTGACGCTGTTAGTTCTACCCGCTTTGTATGCCAAGTTTGGCAAAGTTTTGCTGCCGAAACAGGTAAAGCTTGTGTCTGAATTATAAGTTGCAAGAAGAATTTAAACCACAAAGACGCAAAGGACGCGAAGAGAAAATGAAATTATTGAAGGCAAGTTTAATTGTTTTGAGTAGTGTCGGTTTAATGGTTTTGGGCGCTTGCACTGGCGAACAGCAGGCAGCGAAACCTGATAATAGTCCCACAGAGGCGAAAACGAGTCTTCCTGCTGTTTCTCCTTCAGAAACGGCAACCAAAGCCGATCATTCACAACCGTCCAAAGGGGGTAAAGTCGTCGAGGCGGGAAAATATCATTTAGAGTTTGTGCCTGAAAAAGAAGCTAATGGCACTCACTTAGATTTTTATCTTCAGAAAGGTGACACCCACGAAGCAGTTTCTAATGCTAAAGTGACGGCTCAAGTTCAGTTACCCAATGGGGGTCAAAAAACCCTAGATATGAAATACGATGTTCAGGGTAAACACTACGCTGTTTTGCTACCCGAACCAGCATCAGGGGAGTATAAAGTGGTTTTTCTCTCTGAAATTAATGGTGAAAAGGTGAATGGTCGTTTTACCTTTAATCGCTAGTAATTCTAGGGGTACAAAGCTAGTAGGTTGGGTTGAGGCAACGAAATCCAGCCTGCACTGCATAAGCATTTGTTGGGTTTCGTTCCTCAACCCAACCTACAACTGACAATCCCGTACCCTTAGAATGCTAAAGATTGGATTTAGTCGTTGCCTGTGACCTTTTGAATCAGGTCTTGCGCTTTTTCTATTAAGTTAGGCTCGTTATTTTCTTCTTTGGACTTGATTACAGTTTTTTCGTTTGCCTTCTCATTATAGTTAAAGGGTTCATTAGCGTTTCCTGAGTTTTGCTTATCCTCTTCGAGCAAACCTGTTGCTTCGCTATATTGGTAGGCGCGGTCAACCCTTTCGTCTGGTGTCAGCTTGTTTTTTGAATGTAACACTGCATAACTAGGCTGTGCGGCGATGAATAAACTTGCCACACTGATTAAAGTCATCAAACCTAAAACAAAAATATTCTTATGCAATCTTTGTTTTAAAGCCAATAAAATTCGTTGCATGGAAATTTCCTCTCAATTGCTTTTTGTGAGACTTGATGATGCGCGAGTAGATATGACTACTAACACAATTTACAAGTACGAAATGCATCGTACTTATCTAGTTACATCTGTGCCTTCTGCCGCAGGATACATTCGTTTATTTTTTCAACCATTCATGATGAATTTTTATTCCTCGGCTCTGCATAGTTTGTTCAAATAAATCAGTGGAAAGTGCCTGTTCTACGGGCCAGACGCCTGGTTTTTTTAGTTTTCCTGCCAACAATAACTCGGCAAGCGTGCCGGTGCCATAACCGGCTGCTACGGCTGTATTTTCATGCACTAAAGTTGAGCAATAACTTGCTGGCTGACCATCTTTATGACCGCTGACTTCAGACCGAATTGCTACACCGATGCCGGTGAAGCGATCGCTAAAATCTGTCATGCGGTGGCTGACGCGAGCTAAAAATTCGATGACTTTTGGGTTGTTGAGCCAGCTAGAGGGCCACCAGTGGGCAACGCTCCAAGTTAGATAATTGTAAAAATCGGGAACTGTACCAAATTTGGTGATGACAGTTTTAACGGGAAAGGTGTCGGGTAGCGTGAAGGCTTCTGGCATATCAAACCAGTAAACGCCGATGCGACCATAGGGAGGAGGAAATTCAATGGTTTCGCGATCGCTATACGGCTTGATTATCTGCCATTGACCATCTATCCAAGCTTTAAAAGGGCTTTGTAGCCCTAGAAATGTAGTTCGCATCACCGTAATGCCAGCACCCCCCGACCCCGATACTAGATAGCTCAGATGAATGCGTTCTGTCTCATCTAGTTGCTCGACGCCCTGGCGTACCATGCTATTAGAAATACCGGGGAAAATACCCGTGTTAATAATTGCCGTAACTCCAGCGGCGGCGGCTTCGTCTCGGTAATCCAAAACTTTGCGAGTAAAAGATGGGTGATCGCTGACATCCAGATAGTTGACACCCATTTCTATACAGGTTTTTAGCACTTGGACATCTCGGTAGTGAAACGGCCCCGCACAGTGGATTACTAGATCGCAAGAGGCGATCGCATCCCTCAACGCTTCTCGATCCGCTAAATCCAAAACTCGAAATTGCACTTGCGATCCCAGCTTTTCACTGACCAACGTTGGCAAGGTTGCAACACCGTGCGCTCCGATTGGGTTTCTGCCGGTAACGGTAATTTGCGCCTGTGTGTGAGCGACGATATCCGCCGCCACATTGCTACCAATCCGTCCGCTTCCTCCCAGAATTAAAACCCGTGTCATTAATCAAGTTGTTAACGTTATCTTCAGTTCATCAGGTTTGCCTGCTTCTCTCCATCGGTACCAAGGCAGACTTTTTCCTAACTAGAAAGGATGATAGACAAGTTTTATATAAAGCCGCGAAGATGAATTTGCCAAGCAGCTGACCTACATCAGATTCCTTTCACACCCAGCTCTAGTGAGTAGCATCTACCCGAAAACTTCACACTCTTACATTATACTTAAGGAAGATGTACATATAAATTTTCTATGTTATTCAAACAAATACCAATAAAGCTGGCGTCAGAAGTCTTTTGTCAAAAGGCTTCTGACTGCCGTCAATAGTTCATGAATGAAGGAAAATAAAATCTTTTGATCAATTGCTAAGAACTCCTTAATCTAAAGATAATTTCAGGCTGGCATCATTAGTTGCGAATGAAGGGAGTAATTAGCTGGATTCGGCATAACTTCTCAATGGAAGTGTCCAGCAGTGAAAAAGGAAATTTTCGAGCAGCAGATTGAGGCTACGCTACAACGCCTGAAAGAGTTTTGGCAACAAATTGAAGAATTTCCCACCCAGGACAAGCAACTGCTGGTGGAAAGTTTGGAAGCACACAACCAAACTCTACAAGAATTACAGATAGCCACAGAGGAACTGCACCAGCAAAATCAGGATCTAGCTGCCACCCGTCAAGTATTAGAAGCAGAGCGTCAGCGTTACCAGGAGTTGTTTGAAATGACTCCAGACGGATACCTGGTGACAGATCCAAATGGGGTAATTCTGGAGGCTAATCAGGTTGCAAGTAACTTACTGAAAGTTCCTCAGCAACACTTGGTAGGCAACTCATTGATTGTGTTTGTGTCTGGTGAGGCTCATCAAGAATTTTTAAGTCAGTTAAGTCAGTTACAAAGCGGTAACGAAACGAGGGGATGGAAAGTCTGGATTCAGCCTCGGCAGGGTATATCTTTTCCAGCCACTTTCAGGGTTGCTGCACTGCAGGACTCGCAGGGGCAGGTGGTGAGCCTGCGCTGGTTGCTACAAGAGATTACTCAGAGCAACCAGTACGAAGCTGAGCTTGTGGAAACCAACGAGCGACTCAAACAGGAGATCGCTAAGCGCCAGCGGGCTGAAAAAGCGCTGTGGCAACGGGCGGAAGGGGAATGGGCGATCCGGGTGATTACCGAACACATCCGCCAGTCACTCAATCTGGAGGAAATTCTCAACACGACGGTAGCAGAAATTCGACAAGTTCTAGAGAGCGATCGCGTACTCATTTACCGCATAGAGCCGAGTGGCGATGGCGTCGTGGTGGCTGAATCAGTGGATGCAGCTTGGCTCTCATTCTTAGGCACCACCGTACCCTCATCCCTGTTTAGAGAATGTATGCCCCTATATCGACAGGGGAACGCCAGAGTGATTGATGACATTCAACAAGCAGCATTTCCAGCAGATATCACTGAGTCTTTCCAGTCGTCGCAAGTCAAAGCCGCCTTAGGAGTGCCGATTATGCATGGCAATCGGTTTTGGGGGTTACTCGCGGCTCATCAATGTTCGGCACCGCGTCACTGGGAACCGTTGGAGATCGATCTGCTCAAGCAATTGGCAATCCAGCTATCTATTGGCATTCAGCAATCGGAACTGTATCGGCAAGTGCAGCAACTGAATACGAACCTGGAACGCCAGGTACGCGATCGCACTGCCCAATTGCAACAAGCGCTCGACTTTGAAGCGCTGCTCAAACGCATCACCGACGATGTCCGCGATCGCCTTGACGAAAACCAGATTTTGCAAATTGCCGTCTGGGAATTAGGCGTCGGGCTGAATATTGACGGCTGCGATACGGGTTTGTACGATGCCGACCATACCACGTCTACCATCAGGTACGAATACACCTTGGGAATCCCTTCCTCTCAAGGGCAGGTAGTGCAGATGGCAGACTTCCCAGAGGGTTATGCTCAGCTGCTGCAAGGTGAATATTTCCAATTTTGTCAACGGGTGTCCGATGGTCGAGGTGCGCTTACCAGATTCGCTTGCCCGATTGTTGACGATCAAGGGGTATTAGGAGATTTGTGGTTATTTAAGCCGCAGCAAGAAGCCTTCAGCGAGCTAGAAATTCGACTGGTGCAACAGGTAGCGAATCAGTGCGCGATCGCCCTTCGGCAAGCCCGACTTTATCAAGCAGCGCGATCGCAAGTCGAGGAACTGGAAAAACTCAATCGCCTCAAAGATGACTTTCTCCATACCGTTCCCCACGAGTTACGCACACCAGTATCTAACATGAAAATGGCGATTCAGATGTTGTCCATTAGCCTGAATCGAGACTATGCCTTATTTGCCGAACTGGGCAAGCCGAGAGAACAACAAAGCAAAGTCGCTCGCTACTTTCAGATTTTGCACAACGAGTGCGAACGAGAAATTCGCCTGATTGATGATCTCTTGGATTTGCAAAAACTTTATGCAGGCGCTCACCCTTTATTGCTAAGTGCGATTCAGCTACAGGAATGGCTGCCGCCTATTGTAGAACCTTTTCAAGAACGAGCCAAAAACCACCAGCAAACCTTGCTCCTTGACATCTCTTCCGACCTCCCTCGCTTCATCTGCGACCCCACGACGCTAGGGAGGATTGTGAGCGAGTTACTGGACAACGCCTGCAAGTACACCCCCGCATCAGAAAGAATCACGCTCAAAGTCCAGGGTAAGCCAGGGAGCGTTCAGTTTAGCGTCAGCAATTCCGGAGTGGAGATTCCGGAACGCGAACTCCCCCATATCTTTGACAAGTTCTACCGCATTCCCACTAATGACCCGTGGAAGCAAGGGGGAACGGGATTAGGGTTGACGATCGTGAAAAGATTAATCACTCATTTGAAAGGGACTCTTCGAGTTGAAAGTAAAGATCGTCAGACCTGTTTTACAGTTGAGTTGCCGAGCGATCGCTCAGCTCAAATTGTCTCCTAATCCTTCCAGTGGTAGTAACACGGCATTGCCGTGCTACTACATTTATCGCTAAAAGATTTTAAACACAGACTCAACCGTAGATTTAAGAGAATTTCCCGCATCCTTCAGCTTTTGGGCAATTGGCTGCTGAGTATGCAGGAACACACGAGCGCAGTTGCGTCCCGGCATCCCGGAAACAGAACCGCCTGGATGGGTACCCGCACCGCTGAGAAATAGCCCTTCAATCGGAGTTTTGTAGTTCGCCAATTCCGGCAATGGACGGAAAAAGACCATTTGGTCGAGAGTCATATCAACGTGGTAGTAGTTCCCTTTGTAAGCGCCCAAGCGATCGCCTAGTTCCGCTGGACTTTCAACAGCACGGGCGATAATAGAGTGCTTGAGATTTGGCGAATAATCGGCTAGCTTATCTAACACGCGGTCTGCGACTTTATTTTTCAGTTCATCCGTCCAACCAGTGCCATGCAAACCCGTACCCTCCGCACCAGCAATCTGATAAGGCGCGAAAAACTCAATCCAGAGCGTATGCTTGCCTTCCGGAGCCATCGACGGATCGAGCATCGTGGGTACGACCACATACATTGAGGGGTCGGCATCGGGAATATTGCCGATAGAAGCCTCGCTGTGAGCAATTTCCACATGGCGCACCGAGTCAGCAATCAGAACTGAGCCAATCAGATACTCATCCTGGTGGTTGTGGTGTTCAAAGCGCAAAGGCTCCGATAGGGCGCAATCAATCTTGAGAATCGTTTCGTTGTTGTTGACAATTCTGCGCTCTAAGCGCTCCCTTAAATTCGGGTCGGCTGAATCAACATCGCTCTGATCCATGTGGCGTAAGAACAAGCGCTTGGCATCAATGTTGGAGATCACGCCAGATTTAGCGCGGTATTCGGTGCCACCTGCCACCCGCACGCCCACCGCACGACCGTCATCGACTAATACTTTCTCAACCGTCTGGTCGCACAGGACGACACCGCCTATACTTTTCACCAATTTCAGCAAAGCTTCCACCAGTGCGCCGCTGCCACCTCTAGGTCGCGCCATACCTGGGTCGTGGCGCATCGCCATCATGATCGCACCCACTGAAATTGTTTTTTGGGACGGAGGTGCGCCGAGTTCTGAGGCAAGTCTAGCCAGGGGTGCTTTGAGAAACTCCGAATCAAACCACTCATTGAGGATATCTTCCGGGCTGGTGAGCATGGTGCGAATCAGATCCAACGTCTTATTTGGCCCACCCAAGACGGAGAATAAATCTTGAAGCTTTTTGAAGTCGTAGTTGCCAGCAATGTCAACAATAGATTTTGGCGGTGCATTGAACATCGGGATCATTGCACCAAGTAAGCGCTGCCAGTAGTTGGTGTACTCGGCATATTTTTCGGCATCTCTGGGGCTATAACGTGCAATCTCTGCACAAGTTTTTTCAACTGATTTGTGACCTAAAAAGTATTTGCCATCGGGATGAGGGCAAAAAACGACTGGGTCGCAATATAGATATTCCAAGCCATATTTAGTGAGTTCTAACTCTTCGACTACCGGCCCCAAGTGAATGAACTCGTGGTCAATCGAGCAGAGGTTGAACTTAAAACCCGGTGCCTCTTCAGGTAAGATTTCTTCTGTTGTTGCACCGCCGCCAGGAATGGAACGCTTTTCTAGTAACAGAACGCTATAGCCTGCTTTGAGGAGATATGCGGCACAGACAAGTCCGTTGTGACCGGCACCAATAATGACAACATCGTACTCTTGCATGGACAATACTCTCAGACCCGTGTATATACCCGATTTTAAGAAAGTTAAGAACTTTAAAGTGTCTATCACTCGAAGGATATCCTGCGTCCGCAGCAGCCAGCTCGATCGGGGAGGAAACGCCTCTAGGGCTGCTTGTGCAAGACGCAACGCCAGTAAGGTCAGGGCAAAGCATCCGCTCAGGGCATGGCGTCACCAGGAGGGGCGTAGGGCAAGCGGGCGGAATAGTGAGAGGTGGTGAGAGGCGCGATCGCTGATTTTCTTCATTAACAGCGGCTAAAGTCTAGCCCAAAGCAATTCTCGCAGTTATACTGGCTAGGTCTACATCGTCTTGGAACGGGTCAGCACTACAGAATATGAATCCTGTTGTCAAAATTGTTCAACCCTCTGGCATTTTAGACGGTATGAAGGCGACTCAGTTTCGTCAAGAAATTAGCGATATTGTTGAAAACGGAGGCAATATGGTGTTAATTGACTTTAAGGACGTTACCTTTATGGATAGTTCTGGGTTGGGGGCGCTAGTGCTTGCACTCAAAACTGTTCGCGCCGCCGGTGGTAAACTCTTTATTTGCTCGATTAATGAGCAAGTAAGAATGTTATTTGAACTTACCAGTATGGATCGCGTCTTTGAAATCTTTCCCAATCGAGAAGAATTTAATAACGCGATTAGTCAATAGCTAATGGCTAATCGCTAATGGCTAATCGTAATTCACAATTAGCACTTAGCAATTAGCACTTAGCGCTTGACTAATCAAAGTTGATTTGCAGCAACGACAAATCATCGTCAAAATAGTCTTTCGGGTTCATAACTTGAACAGAATTCACTATCTCGTCTAGATTGTTCTGAGTATTCCTCGGACACTCTGTAAGCAGATCGATGAACGCATCAAGACCCCAAATCGTGCCGTCCGGTTGGTTAATTTCATAGATTCCATCACTGAAAATGTAGAGAGTACTGGATTTTTCCACCTCGCAGCTACCATCCATAAATTCAGCATCAGGAAACATCCCAACCGGCAAACCTGGGGTTTTTAGACGTTTGACTTGGGTTACTAAATTCGAGGTTGCGGAGATTAATACTGCTGGTGGATGCCCAGCGCTGGCGTAAACTAGGGTGCGCTTAACTCGGTTATAGACCCCGTACCAGATGGTGAAATATTTATCATTTTTCTGAGTCATCTGGAACGTTTCATTCAACGCCTTGAGAACATCGCTAGGCTCATAGTAATTAATTTTGGGCAGGGCTTGGCTTTTGAGTAAGTTCATTACAGAAAGAGACGGTAAAGCAGCCCGCAATCCATGTCCAGCGACATCCAGCAGATAAATGGCTAAATGATCTGGATCTAGCCAGTAATAATCAAAGCCATCCCCTCCTAATTGGCGGGAAGGAACAAAGCGCGAATCGATGGTTACAGGAGGTGAGGTAAGCGGAGAAGGGAGGATGGAACACACATACTCGGCGGCTTCTGCTAATTCCGCCTCCAGCAGCAGTTTTTGGTGCTGCAAGTCGTGGCTGAGTTGATGCAACCTTAACCCTGCCCGCACTCGCGCCTTCATCTCATACATATCGATGGGCTTGCACAAAAAATCATCCGCCCCGGCATCCAGCCCTTTCACCCGATCTTCGACGGAACCCATCGATGTCAGCAAAATAAAGAAGGTCGTTGAAAGTTCTGGCGTTGCCTTGACCTGACGGCACACTTCCAGTCCGTTCATGCGCGGCATGATCCAATCGCAAATCACCAGTGCGGGTCGTAACTCTCGTGCTTGGGTCAAACCGGCTTCACCATCGCTGGCGACGGTTAACTCATAACCCTCGCTTTTTAGCGTTCTTTTCAGCAATAGCTGAATTGCAGGGTCATCATCAATAATCAGAACTTGAACCATGAGATAGAGGGACTACAGGTCGCTTAAGATGGAAGGCAGTTAAAACTAAAAGATGACACCTGAGGCAAGCGTGAAGATCGCTAAACTTCACCGAAAATATGAACAATCATAAACAAGTATAGTCATCGGTTGCTCGAAGTTCTCCAGACTTTCCACCCGTTACTGACTCGCATTATGATGATCAACATTGCTACTGCGATCAAAAATGCCCATGTAGATATTTTGAGATACGTCATCACCAAATCTAGCAAGTTCTACGCCCAAAGCCATCAATACTTCCAGTCTAGGCACTTCCGACTTCTGCACTCATGCCACGCATTCATGAGGCTAATGAGAAAGTGGCACGCCACCCAACTACAAGAAAATTCATGGCGATCGCAACGATTACCTATAGGCTAGACTGGATTCTCTCTGATTTGGGCTGGTGTTTAATACAAAGCTTCAGTGTCGTTGATTAAAAAGGCTTTGAACAGTTGAAACTCATCAAAAAAATCTCTGTACAAGTTTCCAGCGACCTCAAGGCGTTAGACGGTGTTTTGTCATGGTTTGAAGGTTTAAATCAACCTGATATTCCTAAAAAAGTTTGGCTACAGTGCCAATTAGCTCTGGCTGAAGGATTTACTAACGCGGTTCGTCATGCCCACAAAGGCAAAACTTCAGATGTTCCAATTGATATTGAAGTTAACTTGTTTTCGGAATGTTTAGAAATCCGAATTTGGGATCAAGGACCGCCCTTTGATTTAGAAGCCCGCCTCAAAAAACCAGAGGAGATCAGTAAGAATGCCACGGGGGGGCGGGGTATAGCCATTTTACAAAAAATTGCCGACTATTTGAGTTATACCCGCACTGACAATCGGAATTGTCTGTTAGTTGTGAAACATTATTCTAGTTTGTTAGCGTCAGATTGAATTTTTGAGAAAGATAAGTAGAAGTTTAATTTTTCATAAGATTTTAATCTTCAGAACTGGAGGAAGAAAAGAAATTTATAGACCTAGAAGGCTGTAGGATCGAGGGTTAAGAGGCTAGGAGTTGGCTGAAGCACGGACTTCTTAGCGTCTCAAGTCCAACGTCTTCAGGAAAACGGTTTTTGGGTTGATGAGCGCCTACCTGCTGAAATAACCATACAACACGAGCAATGAGATGGGTGCGAGTAGCGATCGCGCTTGGCTGGCGGATGCCGATCCTAGCACTGCTGACACGCCCTAGCCTACCCTACGGGAAGCCAACGCCATTTTACGTTTTTAGCTTCTCGCGCAGTTAATTTACAAGAGGAATCTGAGATTATGACCGCACCGACTCAAGAGGCGATGTTAGCGACGCCTGCTTTTGGCGATGGAATTCAATATTTTGGCGAGAATTTGCCAGGATTTGAGACGGCTGGAAAATCTCCTGCCATAGAAGAGGGTAAGCCAAGCATTGCATCTCCCACCGATCCGGCTGCTGTATTCCAAACTTTACTTTATGCCGACGCTTTGCGGTACCTTACCCTGCAAGTTACAGCCTCTAAAGCATCCGGACACCCCGGCGGTTTTGCTTCTCAAGCGGAAGCTTATGCCTCTTTGGTCATGCTCGGTTACAAGAATATCATTACCGAAGT
This sequence comes from Coleofasciculus sp. H7-2, assembly GCF_042747725.1. Taxonomy (NCBI): domain Bacteria; kingdom Bacillati; phylum Cyanobacteriota; class Cyanophyceae; order Coleofasciculales; family Coleofasciculaceae; genus Coleofasciculus; species Coleofasciculus sp. H7-2. Next base: position 21,611 of record NZ_JBHZGO010000085.1, on the reverse strand, counting down.
CGGGCATCACGCTCCCGGATTTTATAGTGCCATGTTCTTGGATCGGTCGCTAGAGGACATGGGAATAACTACCGTGCAGCAATTGCGCGATCGCTACCGGGAAAAGCACGGACTCTTAGGACACCTCTCCGGCTACATTCCTGGCATTCTCGCACCCGCTGGTCCCTTGGGGCAAGGGCAACACTTCGCAATGGCAGCAGCACTCCTGCACCGCGACAAACTCTTCCCCTTCACCATCGGCGACGGAGGCTTAGGCGAACCCTACATTATGAGTGGGATGGGACACTTCCACACTGCCTATCCCGAAGTCACGAATTTCTTGCCGGTGCTGGTTTGGAACGGCTACAGCCAGGAACACCATAGCATGGTTTCCACCAAGTCCAACGAGCAGATGATTGGTTACTGGCGTGGCAATGGGTTTGAAGAAGTTATCTTAATTAACGCCAAAGACTTCGACGATCAAAACCAGCCAGGAGATTACGTTGATAGCACAGCCTTTTCCTTTGATAAGCGGCTGGAATTCACCAAAGCGGTGCTACTGGCAGCAGATAAAGCAGCCAAATCTGCACTCGGCGGCAAACTCACCGTACTGATTATTAAACAGCTCAAGGGTGCTGGTGTCCACGCCAAAGGTGCAAAATCCCACAACCTCTATCCCAAAGACACCCTGGATAGTCCCCACATCTCCAACGCCTTGAAAGCACGCGCCTTATCATCTGCGGCGTGGGAATTGGTGCGGACGAATTGCGAACGCGCCGGTGGTGGTCCTGCTTCTAAGACCGTTGTGACAGAATTTGAGTTACCGTTGCCAGACTTGGGTGAATTGCCCTTGGAAGAATATTCTGTGGGTGGCGAGGCAAAGGTGTCAACGACAGCGATGGGGCGTTTGGTAGGGAAAGTCGGAGAGAGCGATCGCGCCTTCATTGTAACTAACGCTGACGGCAACGAAGCCTCTGGGATTGCTAATATTAACCAAGTCCTAAAGATTATCCACCCCACAGTGGACGATCTCTACAATCAAACACCAAATGGACAAGTTTACGAACCCTTAAGCGAAGATGCTTGTGCAGGGTTAGCTGTTGGATTGGCGTTGATGGGTGCTAGAACTCTCTGGTGTTCCTACGAATCCTTTGCCATCAACGGCTTACCGATTTGGCAAACGGTAACGCAAGCGATGGCAGAATTGCGCCGTCCCACTCCCTCTACGATTACCTTATACACTGCTGGAGCATTGGAACAAGGGCGTAACGGTTGGACGCACCAACGTCCCGAAATCGAAGCTTATTTCGCCGCCATGATGCGGAATGGCAACGTTTTCCCCCTGTTCCCCCCCGATGCCAATAGTATCCAAGTTTGCTATGACTGGGCGCTGACAACGAAAAATAAGGGAATTGTCATTACTGCCAGCAAATCGCCGCTACCGATTCGCACCACTTTTGAGCAAACTCGCCAAGGGTTGCGCGACGGTGCCATCGTGCTGCATGAAATCCCCGGTGACAAGATGGTGGTGTTTGCCGTCATTGGAGATATGACGCTGATGCCAGTCTTTGAAGCCGCAACATACCTGGAAACTGAAGAGATTGGCGTGCGAATAGTTTCTGTTGTCAACCCACGTCGCTTGTACCGTCCTCACGATGTCTCCTGGGATACCTGTTCCGAATCTGACGGCGGCTTCTTGGACGATGCTGGCTTTGCCAAACTATTTAATGGTGATGCTTTAGTTGGTGTTACAGGTGGCGCTTCTGGGATGCTGGAACCCATCATGCTACGGAGTAACTGCAAGCGCGATACCTTCGCCTGGAAGCGTGGAGAAACCACAGCGAGTGCTGGTGAATTGATGGCATTTAATGGTTTGACTGCTGAGGCGTTGACGAAACGCGCGATTGAGTTAGTGCATTAAGCTGGAAGTGATGCCCCTGCCTATGTTTTACCAGTAGGCGGGGGTGCATATCAGTTTTCACAACCAGAACATAACGAGGTAAGAAAATGTCTTGTCTGTACAGGAAAAGATTCAGCTAAGTTTAGATGTGTCAACCGAACTTTATCAAACTTTGGAAACGCTGGCTCAAAAGATAAGTGGAAACAAAAAAGACAAAGCTGTAGCTAATGTACTTCTTAAGGCGATTACTTTAATGGAGATAGCAGTAAAGGCTGAGGAAGAGAGTAAGAGTATCTGGATTGCCGATAAAGATGAAAAGCTAGATACTAAGATTGTTGGTATTTCACCGCAATAAACTGCAACTACCAACCCACGCTAGCAACCTGAATTTGAGCGACAGCAGAAAGCGGAAACTAACAAACACAAGTTAGAAGAAGCTATAAAGATGCGTGAAGACAATGGATTGAAAAAGAGCGATCGCCTGTGATAAATTGAGAAAATATTTTTTCTAAAAACAACAATAAATAGAACTATGAAATTTCGAGTTATTTTTACATTCGATCCAGAATATCAAGGTTACGTTGCAGAGGTTCCTGAGCTTCTTGGATGTGTAAGCCAAGGTAAAACGTTGGACGAAGCAATTGAAAATATTAAAGATGCCATCAGAGGCTATCTTCACGTCCAAGCCAAGCATGGCAAGCCTTATGTAGCCAAGGAAACTCAATCCTTTATCGGAGAAGTTGTCGTATAAATGGGACGTTTATCAAATATCTCCGGTAGAGAAGCTGTCAAGATTTTTGAAAAATTTGGCTATGTATTAGATCATCAAACTGGAAGCCACATGATATTGTGGCACGAATTAAGACCAACTTTATCAGTCCCAAACCATCGGGAATTAGCACCAGGATTACTTAGAAGCTTGATTCGACAGGCAGGGATTACAGTCGATGAATTCTTTGCTAACAGATGAGAAGCTAAAAATAAGAAAATTTAGGAACTGTTTTGCTGTTTTTCATTGAGGCGATCGCTATCATCATTCACCTAGTTCAGATGCCCGAAAGAAAGGATCTGGGAAAGAGCGATCGCATTTTTTAGCGCTAGACTTATTGTATACAATTGCGACAATTACTTATGAAGTGGCAAGAAGTTTGCGAAAACAAGTATCTTCAAAATTTACCATTTAAAGTCGAATTAAATAAATGGGGACAAATTGTCATGAGTCCTGCTAAGCCTAAGCATAATATTTATCAGGGAATTATTCAAAATCTATTGAATTCATTGATTGAAACAGGACTAGCGTTTCCAGAACTAGCAATTCAAACAACTAATGGAGTTAAAGTTGCTGATGTAGTTTGGGCTTCAGATGCGAAACTAAGTATTATAGAAGATGAAGATGTTGCCTCTATTGCTCCTGAGATTTGTATAGAAGTCAAATCTGCTAGCAATACTATAGAAGAAATGCTAGAAAAAAAAGGTTTGTACTTTGGTGCAGGTGCCCAAGAAGTTTGGGTTTGCGATGCTAAAGGTAAAATGAGCTTTTATAATCAGCAAGGAGAATTAAGCAAATCTTTGCTAGTGCCAGATTTTCCAGGGGAGATTAAACGGAGGAATCAGCCTGCTAGTTAAGCCTGCTAGTTAAAATATTTATTTAAATTAAGCTAAGTTCGCTATCCGTAAATTTACCGCTATTTTAGGCGATCGCTTTCAGCAAAACCTCTCTTAAAGTATCATAATTAGACAGTTAGATATTACAGGAGCATCCAGCTGTGCAGCCAGATTTGCAGGGCTTGGAAATTACGAAGGGAGAATTGAAACATTTGAGTGGAGTGGATACAGATGAAGTATTCCGACCCTCAGTCTTACGATCAGAAACTAGATTTAGTTTTATACTTCAGGAAATATTACTATCTCTTGCTTTGACTCCAATTTTAGTGGGGTTTATTTATACGTTTATTATTCTTCCAACACTTGGTTACTCAATTCTTCTGCTGATATTATTGCTAATTTTAGTACCCCTTTGTGTGGGATTTGGGCGCTGGTTTTGGCGAACGAGAAACAAACTGGCTGCTTTAGGCGGTTTGCTGGATGATGTGGATAGATATAATGCGGTCATTCAAGCAATAAATATTAATCAGCAGCTAGAAGCAGCCAGGTCTAACAAGATAGATTTAACTGATAGAGAAAAATTAGTTGAAGCCCTAAAAATTGCTAGAGATGATTTGGTTCATGCTTTGAGGGTAGAAAGGATTATGCGGGAAAATCAGAAGATTATTGCCACAAATCCAGAACTTTTTGCCACCAATTTGCAGGCGTTGCAAGCGTTGCAAGTCAGTAGTCAAGCGAGTGAGTATGGGCGTCTCCTGAATGAAGCGTTGCAGATTGGCGTCAGCGTACAGGAAGAGATGAGAAAATTACAGAATCAACGTTAAAACCAATATACCTGGCGAATAGAATTCGCGGCTACACAAACAAAGTCCGCGGGCGCGGGCTAAACAAATTAGATTGAAAACCTGCTCCTACACTTTACTTAAGGGTAAACTATGGCAGGTTTAGTTTGTATAGCCGCCGCTTCTCGCCAGGGTTCGCTAGAGATTTAGCATGACAACCAAACCAAAAATTATTGTCCTTGATGATGACCCTACTGGTTCTCAGACGGTTCACGGCTGCCTGCTGCTGACGCGCTGGGATGTAGATACCTTGCGGTTGGGCTTAGCAGATGAATCACCGATTTTCTTTGTGCTGACGAATACCAGGGCGCTGACTCCAGAGGAAGCGGCAAAGGTTACTAGAGAAGCTTGTCATAACTTGAAGGAAGCCATTAGCCAATCAAACATCCATGATTTTCTAATTGTCAGTCGTTCTGACTCCACCCTGCGCGGACATTACCCAGTCGAAACCGATGTTATTGCAGAAGAATTGGGTTCCTTTGATGCCCATTTTCTGGTTCCTGCCTTCTTCGAGGGGGGACGAGTGACCCGCGATAGCGTACATTATCTGATAATTGACGGCGTTCCTACACCCGTTCATGAAACTGAGTTTGCCCGCGATTCTGTTTTTGGCTACAAGCATAGTTATTTGCCTGATTATGTGGAAGAGAAGACAAAAGGTAAAATTCCCGCTAACAAGGTAGAACGATTTTTACTGGCAGATATTCGCGCTGGGAGTTTGCAACGCCTGATGAATTTCACTGGCAATCAGTGCGGCGTCGTAGATGGGGAAATTCAGGCAGATTTAAACCGTTTTGCAGAGGATATTCTAGCAGCAGCAAGTCAGGGAAAACGCTTCCTATTTCGCAGTGCTGCCAGTATCTTAACTGCCTTAGCTGCTTTACCTCCGCAACCCGTAGCGGCAGACGATATGGCGCAATATGTGCGGGAAGGCAAACCCGGTGCAGTGATTGTCGGTTCTCATGTCAAAAAGACGACACAACAGCTAGAACAACTGCTAAAAGAACCGGGTACGGTTGGCATTGAAGTAGAGATTGAACGTTTACTCGATGATTCTGTGACTGCGTTAGAAAGTCTCCTGAATGAAACTCTAGAAAAGGTTCATGCAGCGCACAATTCGGGGAAAACGCCCGTAGTTTACACTAGCCGCAAAGAACTTACTTTTAAGGATGTGCAAACGCGGTTACTGTTTGGGGAAGATGTTTCTGCATTATTGATGGATATCGTACTGGGTTTACCTGCAAATATTGGGTTTCTCATCAGCAAAGGCGGCATTACTTCTAATGATGTGTTGAGTACAGGTTTGGCGTTAACCTCAGCGCGGTTATTAGGTCAAATTTTGCCCGGATGTTCGATGGTACGGACTCCAGACAATCATCCTCAGTTTCCAAATTTGCCTGTTGTTCTGTTTCCCGGCAATGTAGGAGATGCGGATGGGTTAGCCACAGTTTATCGGCGTCTAAGTTAGTAGCGTTGGGTTAGTAGCGTTGGAAAAAGTGCTGGTTGCAACCAATATTCGGTTAGCGCTGTAATCCTTGGAGATCCCCCTTAAAAGCTACCGTGTACACACAAGTTTCTTGAACTTGCCAGTCCCGTTTTGATCCCCCCTACCCCCCTTAAAAAGGGGGGAAATCAAGTCAAAGTCCCCCTTTTTAAGAGGGAAATCAAGTTAAAATCCCCCTTTTTAAGAGGGAAATCAAGTCAAAGTCCCCCAATTTATCGGGGGATGCAAGGGGGATCAATCAATGTTTTGCCACTTAACTAAAGATGTGTGTACGCGGTAGCCTTAAAAAGGGGATAAGAGCAAAAAAAGGTTTTAGCCTTGCAATTCATCGCGAGGTTAGGAGGATTTGAGGGATCTGTTGACTCCAGAATCTGGGCACTCCTTGTGGGTACCCCTACAAACTTCGATTGCCGCTTGCCTATATCATGGATAATTAGTCAATCCGCCCAGGTCAGGCTTTTCGTCCATGACTTCTGATTCGTCCGTTCCAATAGCTGTTTCAGTTGTTCCCGAAAATACAGGGGAAGTAAATTGCCACGAACAAGTCCGCATCAAAAGCGACCAGAGGTGGCTGACATTAATTTTGCCCCCAGAAGCGGAGACACCCGCCACGGCTAGCTGGTCTGACCTTTGGCAACAGCTGAAGCAGCGCCTGAATGCCGGTGAACGCTTCTGGCAGCCGAATACAGAGGTGCATTTGGTGGCAAAAGATCGCCTGTTAGATGGACGCCAGCTACAAGCGATCGCAGATGCCCTTGCCGAAGATCGGCTACAACTGGTGCGTGTCTACACCAGTCGCCGTCAAACCGCTGTTGCTGCCGCCGCTGCCGGTTACTCGGTGGAACAGGCACCCCCGGTTTCTCCCCTCAATCAAAAGCCTTCACCGCCAACGACTTTATTAGCAGAACCCCTATATCTGCAAACGACTGTGCGTTCGGGAGTGGAAATTCGTCATCCCGGTACTGTGATTATCCTGGGAGAAGTGAATCCGGGCGGCAGCATTATCGCATCGGGCGATATCTTAGTGTGGGGGCGTCTGCGCGGGATTGCTCATGCTGGTGCCGAGGGCAATCAAGAGTGTTTAATTATGGCGCTACAGATGGAACCAACCCAACTGCGAATCGCCGATTATCTGGCGAGGGCACCGGAAAATCCACCCGCTCAATTCTATCCGGAGGTTGCCTACGTAACGCCGGAAGGGATTCGGATCGCTAGAACGACTGATTTTTCTAAAACCCAGTCTTTATCGATGGGGGTTGGACGTTAAAGAGGCAATAAGCGGGGAGTGATAAGTTCTGTAGGGGTTGTAGGGATGGTATCTTCTCTGTGTTTGCCCTGAGTTTTGCGCTAGTTTTAAGTTAAGGAGTTATTATTTTTGAGGAGTAAGTATATACTGAACTCAAAACTCAAAAAATCAAAAATAATTGATTGACCTAATTTAAAATGCCAGAATCAAAACTCTCTCAAGGGCGAATTTACTAGGCATAGCTGTGGGAGAATAGACAATTCGATTAAACTCGCCCCTATACATTCACGCACTAAAACGAAGCTAAGAACTTTTCAACATGAGTCGCATTATTGTGATTTCCTCCGGCAAAGGAGGGGTGGGAAAAACCACCGTAACGGCAAATTTAGGCATGGCTTTAGCTAGGGCGGGGCGTCAAGTTGCTCTAGTCGATGCGGATTTTGGCTTGAGAAATTTGGATTTGCTGCTGGGGCTAGAAAATCGGATTGTCTACACGGCGGTTGAAGTCCTGGCAGGCGAATGTCGCTTAGATCAAGCGTTGGTGAAAGATAAGCGGCAGCCGGGACTGGTGTTATTACCCGCTGCCCAAACCCGAACCAAGGAGTCAATCACCCCAGATCAGATGAAACAGCTGGTTAATGAATTAGCTGCCAAGTACGAATACGTCTTGATTGACAGTCCAGCGGGGATTGAGACGGGCTTCAAGAATGCGATCGCTGCCGCCCAGGAAGCCTTGATTGTGACAACGCCAGAAATTGCCGCCGTGCGCGATGCTGACCGGGTTGTAGGCTTACTGGAAGCACAAAACATTAAGCGTGCCCACCTGATCGTCAACCGCATTCGACCGGCAATGGTGCAAGCCAATGACATGATGTCGGTAGAAGATGTGCAGGAACTTCTCGCCATTCCCTTAATTGGTGTGATTCCTGACGATGAGCGGGTGATTGTCTCCACCAACCGGGGCGAACCTCTGGTACTGGCTGAAAATCCCACCCTACCGGGAACGGCATTTTACAACATTGCTCGCCGCCTAGAAGGGGAGCCGATTGAGTTTCTTGATTTGGATGCTGGTAATGACAACTTCTTTTCTCGCATCCGAAAATTATTGTGGTCTAAGATTATCTAACCTTCACATCTGCCCGATCCATGATTAGCGAACTTTTAGAACGACTTTTTCCTCGCATTAGTGCTGACAACAGCCGCGCGGAAGTCAAGCGCCGCCTGCAATTGGTAATTGCCCACGATCGGGCTGACCTAACGCCAGAGATGGTAGAGTCAATGCGGAAGGAAATCCTGGAAGTCGTCTCTCGCTATGTCGAAATTGAGGTGGAGGGGTTGGAGTTTTCTTTAGAAAGTAACCAACGGGCAACGGCATTGATTGCCAATTTGCCCATCCGGCGGGTCAAAGCAGACGCGGAGGCTGCGGATACATAGTAGCGATCGCACCCATCCTATCAAAGCCATCACCAAATTTTTAATCCTATTTTTATTTCTTAAAACTAAAATAAATCGGGTTCTGCTCTCAGGCTTTTATGCTCTCCTGTCTCCTAAGAGCGAACTAAGTTTTCATGCAAACTTAGGGCGAATTGGTCTGATTTGCCGTGTTAATTAATCCTCTCTCTAAAGTTAAATTTAAACAGATTGGCTGTTTTTACTGCTGTGGGTGGATAGGAAATTTATCGATTGTCGTTAACAATAAAAAGAGAATCACTCCAGCATTTAAAACTCTTTTTTCACAAAAAAAAGAGCTTTTCAGAAGTCGATTGATTAGGGCATCGAGAAAACCCGTTGCAGCATTAAAATATCTACTCTTGAGGATGAGCCGGTTCAATGACTACCTCTTTGTGGAAATATCTATCAGCCGGTATCGCGACCACCTTTATCGCCTTGGGAACAGCCGCACCCTCTAGGGCAACCACTCTCTCCGGTTATGCAACTTCCGGAAACATGATGAGTGGGATGCAGATTACAGTTGGTTTCCTTGATGGAACCTCGCAAACGGCAACTTGGGGGGTCACAGATTCTATTTCGGGAGGAGCATTTGGGAGTGGCTGGTCGCTCACCCAAGCGGGTAATACATACGGTTACGATCCAGACTATGGTGCATACGGCTGGAGATTTAGCCACTCCGGCGTCAGCCCCATTGCCTCGCTGCTAATCAATGCGATTCCTGGAAATGCCGTTTTTGATACTTATCCTTATCTAAATGGTTCCCAAAATACGCCTGGGTCAGCTGAGGGTTGGGAATTCCAGGTACTATCAGGGCAATCTCCCACTGCCTATGCCTACTCAGTCCCGATTGACATTTCAAAAGGCGACTTATTTGGGGCGCTTTCGATGTCCTGGAACGGCGGATTTAACGGGACAATGCGATTTATCGCCGATACGGATAGCGGCACCACAGCCGACCCGGTGAAGCCGCTAGAACCACCACCGCCACCACCGCCACCGCCACCACCACCGCCGCCACCGCCACCGCCACCGCCACCACCACCACCAAACATCGCGCCGACTCTGAATTTCGACAATTACACGATTTATGAGGGTCAATCGGTATCGCCGATATTGTATGCCACCGATCCCGATCCCGACTCGATCGCCTTCTTGCTGAATGGCAATGTCGTTGGTACCGATCCCAATACTTTAGGAATCCGTGCATTGTCCGTGCCACTAGGGACTTATGCAGATGAGGGAAGCTTTACCTTAACGGCGCAAGCACAGGATAGTAGAGGTGAGAATAGTCCGCCCGTCACTCGAACGCTGACGGTTCTAAATGTTGCCCCCACCATCACTAACCTGACCCCAAATTTAACCATTAAAGAAGGCGATCGCTTTAATTTTAATGGCACCGCAACCGATCCGGGAATCTATGATGTTCTGACCTACAATTGGGACTTAGATAACAACAGTTTGTTTGATAACTTCACTGGCTCCAACGGGCAATCTTCCTTTGCCGATGAAGGTTTCCATCCCATCGGGCTGCAAGTCTCAGATGGCGATGGCGGGTATGCTTACGGTGCTTTTAACGTGACGGTTGAGAACGTTGCCCCCACAATTACTAGCATCACTTCGGCACTCACGGTTTTAGAAAACCAGAAGTTTGATTTTGCTGCTACCGCAACCGATCCGGGCATCCAGGATCTGCTCAGCTTTGATTGGGACATCAATAATGATGGCGTTTTTGACGACTTCACCGGCACGGCGGGGCAGTGGGCTTTTAGCGATCGCGGGACTTATACCGTTGGCTTGAGAGTCTCTGATGGCGATGGTGGGTTTGCTTTCAGTTCTTTTGATGTGACTGTTAAACACGTCCCCGAACCTTCGAGTGCGATCGCTCTATTGGCGTTTGGTGCTGTTGGTGCTGGTGCTATCCGCAAGCGCAAACAGCCGTAAAAAATTAGCTTCCTAGTTAGGCAGGTTGGCATAGCCCAACCTGCTGATTTCGCCTATCTAGATAAAAGTTTTGTCAAGAAGCGATCGCATTTGAACGGCTCCAACCCAATTCAGATAAAGCCCGCTTAACACCCCCAAATGCTTTGAGAGCAAGGGAAGGGGATGCAGGACGCCCCTAGATTGGGCTTTGTATTCCTCAATTAGCGATCGCTTCTACCCAGTTTATAAACAGGAAATGCCACATAAGTTTATGTAGGACTAAAAAGGGTGAAGATTCCGGTTATAAATCCTACAGTAACTTTTGAAATGGCTAGCTAGTAACCATGTTGGGAAGTCATATATTTGGTTCGACCCTTGTATAGTTTAAATCTATAAAACTACCTATCGATATTTCCAAGTCAAAAATCCCAAATCTAAAGTTCAAAATGGGATGACGTGGAATCCAGGGGTTTAGGAAGTGTTTGGAGAATCAGCTTTCCATTCAGTGTGTGGGTGATTAGTGCTAATAATTACACTGAAATGCTGAAGTGAAAATGGGAACAGAAAGCTAGGGATAAACATCCTTAACTAACTGCAAGGAAAAATTGGCAATTGCCGGATATTCCTTAGAAGGCATCGCAATTATTACCAGGGATGAGAGGTGTACTGGGCAATGCTATTCACTACTTAACCTTACATCTAACACGCGATCGCGGCATACGCGATGATTCGGCTGTTTCCCCTAGTATTCGGACAACGCGCCAACTACGCACTCAGCTCAGCTAAAACCAGATGCGATCGCCTCTAGACAGTGAAGTGGCTGGGCGATCGCGCTTAACGGCTGTAGAACTAGCATTTCCCACAATCAGCCTTTATTAAAAATTCATGAAGTCTTCGTATAATTTTTTACAAGTTAGCATTAACCGATCGATATAAATTCAGTCCAAGGGCTGATTTAGGCTTCCGATTCTTCTTAAATTAAGCTATTTAAATATATTGTTTCAATAAAGATTACCAAAAGGTACTGGTAATTGATTCAAAAAATATGCCACACTTTCCACAGAAATGACTACAACAAAATTTTGTTTTTTTAAAGTACACAAAGGCACTAAGGAGATTTGCAGATTTTATTGAAACAACAGTTGCATTCGCACGTCAGAGAATATACGGTTATCAACATTTAACTGAATGGGCACGGAATTGTAGAAAGTTATATCTAGAGCGGCTTTGACCAACGACTGACACAAAATCTTCAAAATTTATCTGTAGCGATTGATTCTATCTGCGATTAGCCGAAATCCTCATTAGTCATCTTTGCAAGTGCTTTGACTTGCGGCGGAACGGGCAACCCATACAGTCAATATTCACTTTTTTAGAAAAAAAGTTTTATGAGTGCCTTAAATCTTATGAAAAAGCTATCTATGACAGCCGCTGGAGTAGCCTGTATCTCCGTGGGAGGGATGTGCGCGAATGTACCCCCCCTCAAGGCGGCAATTCTGGCAGTGGATAATTCAGGATCGTGGGCAACCGGGTCAGATACGCTATCAAGGATGGGGTTCAAGATGGTTCAGGTAGCAAATAGTGCCGAACCAGAGTTTTCGATTCTTTCTACTCTCTCGTCGCCGTTGGGCAATTTGACCTTCAGCCCCCAGGTTCAGAAAATGAATATTAATTCCGGCTGGACAACGTGGAGTCATGGCTACACGGGCGAGGTATATTTTAGCGGCTGGAATGTTTTAACCACGACGATTACACTACCTGCCAGTATTACTGCGTTTGATTTATATGTGGAGCCAAACCTCTTTGGCATATTCGACATCGCAGTAACGGGTATAGATGGTACCTCGACAACCCTGTTGCAGAAAGTCAGTGGTTTGTCAGGTGCTAAGTATTTTGGGTTCTACGCCACTGAGGGAGATTTGCTTTCCACCATCAAAATCACTGACCGCTCGAACGGTGCTGCTCATGGGTTTGGCATGGCTGAGTTCCGTCTCGCATCCCGTACAGTTGCTGCTGTTCCTGAATCCTCTTTTGGGTTGGGTATATTAGTGTTTGGTGCGTTAGGTACTACTTCGTGGCTATTGCGGAAACGGCAACACAAAGTTTAACTTCTTCGCCGGAAGCCCCACACCATAGCGGTATCCTACTCAGGACTTACGCACTGAAAGCTTGAAACCTAGATCCCCCCTAACTCCCTGATAAATTGGGGGGATTGGAAAAGTCCCCCTTTTTAAGGGGGATTTAGGGGGATCTCTGCGTAAGTCCTACTACTCCTACAACTACGACAGTCTCTCCGACACCAACTCCTACTCCCAAACTGGCTTCTATTCCAACGCAAGTCTCGATAACTTCACTTTCGGACAAGCGGCTAAGTCAGTTCCCGAACCTACTTCAGTGCTTGCTTTGCTAGCAGTAGGTGCTTTAGGTGCAGGTTCGTCCAAGCGCAAACAGCAAGGCAAAGCTTAAGATAACAGCCGATTTGCCAAGTGCCAACTTAACTGCGTGAGTGCTATATCTTCCTTTAGAAGGCATGGCAGTTTTTTTGGGGAATGATTCAGGCGAGGTTTTCCCTAGGTCGCATCCTATAGAGGGATCAACTCAAGCTGCCAGACAGATTCGGCATCCTTTCAGTGGTACTCTGGAAAATGGCATTGCTAAATGTTAAGACTGTTTTCCCGTATCTATACACATAGATTCACAACATAGGCACAAGCATGGTAGCCACCACAGACAAGACAAACGTAGGGCGTATTACCCAAATCATCGGTCCCGTTATCGATGCGGAGTTTCCCAGCGGCAAGATGCCGCAGATTTACAATGCCTTAAAAATCGAAGGCACAAATGAAGCCGGACAGAACGTGTCCGTAACCTGCGAAGTGCAGCAACTTTTGGGTGACAACCAAGTGCGTGCTGTTGCCATGAGTGCCACCGATGGCTTGGTGCGCGGCATGGATGTAGTAGACACCGGCGCTGCCATTACCGTACCCGTTGGCCCTGCCACTCTGGGTCGGATTTTCAACGTTCTTGGCGAACCCGTAGACAATAAAGGGCCAGTCAATGCTGACGAAACCTTCCCCATTCACCGTCCGGCTCCCAAGTTCACCGACCTGGAAACCAAGCCATCAGTGTTTGAAACCGGGATTAAAGTTATCGACCTGCTGACACCCTATCGACGCGGCGGCAAAATCGGTTTATTCGGCGGTGCTGGTGTCGGTAAAACCGTGATCATGATGGAGCTTATCAACAACATTGCCACCAATCACGGCGGCGTGTCTGTGTTCGGCGGTGTGGGCGAACGCACCCGCGAGGGAAATGACCTCTACAATGAAATGATCGAGTCAGGGGTTATTAATAAAGACAATCTTGGCGAATCTAAAATCGCCCTAGTCTACGGTCAGATGAACGAGCCACCCGGAGCCAGAATGCGCGTCGGCTTAGCTGCTCTGACGATGGCTGAGTATTTCCGCGATGTCAGTAAACAAGACGTGCTGCTGTTTATCGACAACATCTTCCGGTTTGTGCAAGCCGGTTCAGAAGTGTCGGCGCTACTGGGACGGATGCCTTCTGCTGTGGGATATCAGCCGACTCTGGCAACGGATATGGGCGACTTGCAAGAGCGAATCACCTCAACCACCGAAGGTTCGATTACCTCTGTTCAAGCGGTGTACGTGCCAGCCGACGACTTGACCGACCCCGCACCAGCAACCACCTTTGCTCACTTGGACGGAACCACTGTGTTGTCTCGTGGTTTAGCCGCGAAGGGGATTTATCCCGCTGTTGACCCGCTAGATTCCACTTCCACCATGTTGCAACCCAGTGTTGTTGGTGAGGAACACTACGGGACTGCTCGTGAAGTTCAGTCAACGCTACAGCGCTACAAAGAGCTGCAAGACATTATCGCCATTCTGGGTTTGGATGAATTGTCTGAAGATGACCGCTTGATAGTGGCTCGTGCGCGTAAGGTTGAGCGTTTCTTGTCTCAGCCGTTCTTCGTGGCAGAAGTCTTCACCGGATCTCCGGGTAAATATGTGAAGCTGTCAGAAACTATCAACGGCTTCAAGAAGATTCTCTCTGGAGAGCTAGATTCTTTGCCAGAGCAGGCTTTCTACATGGTCGGCACTATTGAGGAAGCGATCGCTAAAGCTGAAAAAATCAAAAGCTAGTCCATAGGCATTCGCCATTAGTCATTAGTCTTTTTCACCTGACTAATGACTAATGACCAACTAACAACTGACAACTCACAAACTATGGCTTTAACTGTTCGTGTTGTTTCTCCCGACAAAACTGTCTGGGATTCTAGTGCTGAAGAAGTGATTCTACCTAGCACTACAGGTCAACTCGGTATCCTCAGCGGTCACGCTCCTTTATTGACAGCACTGGATATCGGTGTCATGCGTGTCCGTTCTGGCAAAGATTGGGTGCCAATCGCCCTCATGGGTGGCTTTGCAGAAGTGGATAATAATGAAGTAACCATTCTGGTTAACGGTGCCGAGCGCGGCGACAAAATCGATCGCGAACAAGCCCGTGCTGCTTACACCGAAGCTGAAGCGAGGCTTAATCAGGTTGATAGTGGTGGCTCCCGTCAGGAGCAAATTCAGGCAACTCAAGCCCTCAGACGCGCCCGCGCTCGTTTTCAAGCCGCTGGTGGGATGGTTCAAGTCTAAAGTCTCTCAAAACTCAAGTCTTCTGAAAAGCTTCTCCTGTAACTGAACGGGAGGAGTTTTTTGTTTGGGACTAGACGGGCGCGGTCAAGATGGATACGCCCTATTAAGTGTTGCACTCAGTGAAGCGATCGCTGCTTCAGGAATTTATACTATTTCCCGATTCATCTGCAACTAATGACAGGATAGCTAATGACAGGATTGCTAATCAATTAATGAACAATTAGCAATAAAAAATAATATTTCTAAACTTATATATTTGCTTTTGACAAAAAATGATTGATGACTAGCCTGCTTTGCCTAAAAAATTAGGTTGACTGCTGAATGCTCCCAGCATCAATCCTCCCACCTGTTGAAAGCTAAAAAATGCCAAGTTTCGGCGGATATCAAAAAGGCTTCGCTTGCAAAGACTTAAAACTTGCAGCCCCTAAAAAGTAAAGCGAAGATCGCCAGCTTTGTAAACTTTTTATCGAGCAAGATCGCCATCTTTATCAACTCTTTAAATTATTCAAGACCTAATTAATCATTCCTTTATCAAGGCTGTGATATTACGGAGTGACGCAGTAAAATTGCGGATTTTATAGTTGTCGCAAATTTTTCATCAGCCCTGAGGAAGAGATTGATGTCAGTATTTACTAGCAGAATCGGTGCCCTGTTAGCCATGTTATTGTTTGGGACTTCTGTAGGTGCCACAGCCACCTCTGCCCAGTCAATCATTGCGGCTCCCAATGACACGAATACTCTGGTTAACCAGAATGGAAACCAGATTGACATCAGTGGCGGCACCCTTTCTAGCAATGGCTCGAATCTCTTCCACAGCTTCAATCAGTTTGGTCTGAATCAAAACGAGATAGCCAACTTTCTGTCGAACCCATCCATTCAAAACATCCTGGGTCGCGTCAATGGGGGAAACGCCTCGGTAATTAACGGTCTCATCCAGGTGACGGGTGGGAATTCCCACCTTTTCTTGATGAACCCATCTGGCATTATCTTTGGTGCCGGAGCCAGCCTAAATGTACCTGCCTCCTTCACCGCCACCACCGCTAACGGCATTGGCTTTGGGGGCAATTGGTTCAGCGCCACGGGTGCCAATGACTATAAGGCTTTAGTCGGTACGCCAAACGCCTTCGGCTTCGCAATGAGTCAGCCGGGAGCGATCGCTAATGCCGGAAACTTGGCAGTGAAACCAGGACAAAGTTTAACCTTGCTCGGTGGCACCGTAGTCAGTACCGGGCAATTGTCAGCACCGGGGGGTAATATCACGGTGGCAGCGGTACCTGGTGAGAGCGTAGTACGCATTTCTCAGGCGGGAAGTTTACTGAGTAGACATCTCCGAAATAGTAATGTTTTGTGGTAAAAGAATAGAATAGGAGTTTTTTATACCAAACTTATGAGTTCCGTACTGGATTATATCGAAGCAAATCCTCAACAAGCCCAACGATTAATTGGTCTGGCCTACCCGGAGCTACAAAAATTACTTCAAAATGCCGAAAAATCACACCATAAAAATCAAGCTTTGTTAGAATCAAAGAAAATTAGAATTATCTCCGGTGGAGGTGGTCGTAAACCAAAATTATCTATAAAAGAACAAATAATTTTAACCTTGGTTTATCTCAGACATATGACCACATTTCAACTTCTTGGCATCCAGTTTGGAGTAAGTGAATCTACAGCAAACGATACATTTAATTATTGGTTGCCAGTACTGAGAGAGTTGTTGCCATCCAGTTTAATTGAACAAGTAAAAAAAAAGAATCTGACTATGAAGTAGTTAAAGAGATACTCGAGAGAGTATGAATTAATTGTAGATAGCTATGAACAGCTCAGAGAAAGACCTGGGGACAATCAAGAGCAAGAAAAATATTATTCAGGAAAGGAGAGTGATCATACATTTAAAAGTCAGATGATTATCTTACCAGATGGCAAAGATATCGTTGATGTTATAGCTGGTGAACCTGGACCGAAAAGTGATATAACTTTGTTCCGAGAAAATCGTGAGCGCTTTGACCCAAAACAAAAATTTAAGGGGGATTTAGCTGATCAAGGGGAAGAGCTAATTACCAATCCAATTAAAAAACTAAGAAATCGAGAATTAACCACAGAACAAAAAGAACAAAACAAGGAATTTTCTGCTAAGCGAATCTTTGTGGAACCTAGAATTCGTTCTGTCAAAATATTTCGAGTTGTTCAAGAAAGGTTTCGGTTAAAACCCAAAAAATATGAGCAAGTAATTTTGACAATTTGTGGGCTAGTAAGACTCCGAATTGGGGCACTTGTATTACCACCAGAAATCCCCGCGCTCCCATGAGCTAAAATTAACGCGCATCACCATATATTTTTGTCTTATTCTCAACAACAAATATCTCAAACCCTTATTTTTTCGTATAGACTAGCTGATTGGCAACGCTTGCATTTGCACCCTAATAGCTAGTCACATCAAGGCTTTGATAGTTATCGGAGGTGTCTAGTGTAGAAATTCAACCCCTAGCAGCAGCAGACAATCAGCCGAATGACTGGATGCTGCCAATTGCTTCCTTACCTCAGCTGTTGACGGGTGCTGGGGAAGTGGGAAACGCCACTAAAATGACCGTTAGTAGCGACGGCACGGTTCATTTAACAGGTTCCAACACTGCGATACCTACAGACACGGGTACTGTAATTGCCTCTGGTTCCCTAAATGCCTCAAGCACTGCCCCAAGTCAAACTGGAGGCACAGTCCAGATTGTTGGTGACAAAGTAGGGCTAATCGGTGCCAATATTAACGCTTCCGGTACCCTCGGCGGCGGCACAGTGCGAATTGGCGGCGACTATCAGGGTAAGGGTACACTGCCAAATGCATCTCGCACCTACGTCAGTAGCGACTCCTTCATTGCCGCAGATGCTCTCCTCAACGGCAACGGCGGTAAGGTGATTGTTTGGGCAGATGAGACAACCCGTTTCTACGGCAATATTACAGCTCGTGGCGGCGCTCAAGGTGGAAACGGTGGCTTTGTCGAGACATCAGGCAAACAAAACTTGGACTTTGACGGTTTGGTAGATGTGGGTGCAACCTGGGGAAAGGGCGGTCAGTTGCTATTAGACCCAAAAAGCGTTGTCATTGATACGGCAAACGATGACAAAAATCAGCTTGATGACAAGAAGATCCTGGCTGATGACGGCAGCAACAACGATACATTCAAGATTTCTGCTGACAAGGTGAAAACCATGCTCAACAGTGGCGATGTGTCAATCGCAGCCAAGGACAACATTGATGTAAAAAGTGCTATCGATGCCAGTGGCAATACCAATACCCACAATCTTAAGTTGGACGCTGCGACCGTCAACTTGAACGCTCCTATAACTCTCAAGGGCGGTCTGACAATTAATAGCACGCAGGAGCTGAAGATAGACGCTAGTGCCAGCCTAAACTTAGGTGGAGCCTTCAGCCAAACTGGGAGGGGGGCAGTCTCCACAGCAGGCGACATCACCACTAGCAACGACAAAATTAGCTTCAGCAGTCCCGTTACCCTGACGGGAAATGTCAAGCTAGATACTGGAACTGGCAACGGCGATATTGCTTTCACCGGAGCGATCGCAGGCAGTGGTAAAAACCTAGAACTGCTCGCAGGCACGGGTAAGGTGGACTTGGGTGGTGCAGTGGGTAGTAGTGGCACCCCAATTGGCAACTTGACCATTGGCGCTAACACCATCAATCTAGCTCCATCAATCAACGCTGCGGGTGTCACCCTGAAACCCGGTACGTCAGGCAAGACGATTGGTGTAGGAATTGGTGTCAAACCTGGACTGGATTTTATCCTCGATCAACTAAACAATATTACAGCCACTAATTTGACCATTGGGGATGCCACTAATACTGCCAGCATCCAGATCGGGACACTTCTCAACCCGCTTACCGAGAATCTCACCTTTATTAGTAAAGGGACTGTAGATGTCACTGCACCGCTATCGCTACCGCTACCGCTATCTGTAACCAAGAATTTGACGATTACCAACGGTGGCAAGCTGACGATTGCTCCTGCCGCAGACATAATTTTGGGGGGAGCCTTCGTGCAAAATGGCTCCGGATCGGTCGTTACCGCAAGCAACATCACCGCCGAAAACGGCATCAGCTTTAAAAGCGGACTTCCCCTCAGCGGAGCGAACATCGCCTTAGATAGCGAAAAGGGCGAATATAACGACCTAAAGACGATCGCAGGCACCGGCAACATCTTCTTTGGCAAAACGGTGGGTGCGGGAGAAGGTAAAGGATTGGGTGCAATCTTAATTGAGAATGCGACCAATGTAACTGCCCTTTCAACGATTGTTGCAGACAGTCTGACGCAGTTATCTGGTAACACTACGACTCTGGCGGGTGACATCACCACAACTAAGCTAGCCGGTGTAAATATTACTGCCACTAATATCCAAGTGGGAGGCAGTATCAACACCAATGGCGGTAAGGTAAATCTGATTGGGAACGGCGGAGTCACCGCTAGCAATATTACTTCTAAAGGCGGGGAAATTAGCCTCAATAGCACTCAAGGCGCGATCGCTACCAGCAATGGCACTCTAGATTCTTCTGGCGGTAATGTATTTCTCAGCGCTAATCAAAATATCGCTACCAACAATATCACCTCAAAAGGTGGAGCAATTACCCTCAATAGTGACACGGGAGCCATTAATACAGGAGCGTTGGACTCTTCTGCAACGGGTACTGGCGGCGCGATCGCTCTTACCAGCCAGCAAGGAGCCATTATTGCTGGCAATGTGACATCAAAAGGTGCCACTGGCGGTGGTGCAGTCACCGTTGCGGCTCCTGGTAGCATCACTACGGCAAATATTGACACATCTTCTACTAATAACATCGGCGGCGCGATCGCTCTTACCAGCCAAAAAGGAGCCGTACAGACTGGCAATTTGATCTCCCAAGGAGCAGCAGGCGGTGGGGACATTGAAGTTTCCGCTCAAGGCATCATCACCGCTGGAGTTATCGATAGTTCCAGCTTCGGGAAAGGAGGGAATGTCACCCTGGCGAACCCGCTGATCGAACTCAACAAAACTCCAACTGATGACATTCAAGTTGTCTCCATCAATGCCCAAAGTGGAGGTAGCGCCTTCGGAGGAGTTGTTAAAATTACAACCGATCGCTTCTTCCGCGCTACAGGCACTTTCACTGGTTCCAAAAACCCATTTGCGACCAGCATTTCCACGATTGGAGGCGCTGGGGACGGCGCGATTCTGATTTCCCACGGAGGCGGTTCCTCCTTTACTCCCTTTGTGATAGGAGATGCTACAGAAAACGGCACAGCGGGCGCTCTCACCACCGGAACTGGGTTCCTCAGTACGATTTTGCCATCTAAAGAATTTCCTGGCCCTTACCGCCAAGGCAATATTCAAATTATTCCCCGCCGTCCCGGAGACAACCTGCTTCCCTACTTCGGGGCAATACCCGTAAATACGCCTGCTAGCGTCTCTGACGTAACGATTGATACGACGAGCGACCTGGATAGCACTATCACCTCTAAATTTGACCAACATCTGGGGCAAACGGGCAATATCACCAATCCGAAAGAAGCCGCCAACCTACTGAGCCAAATCGAGAAGCAGACGAGTATCAAATCCGCTTTTATTTATGCAGTCTTTGCGCCCGATCAAGTCTCTAGTAGTCAGAAAATTCAAATTAAGAAAGACGATGAGCGACTAGAGCTAATTTTGGTAACAGGAGAGGGAAAAACGAAACGAGTGCGCGTAGCTGGTAGTAGGCGAGGAGCAATCCTAAAAGTCGCTGGAAGCTTGCGGAACGCCATTACCAATAAAAATAAACTGAATGACGACTATCGTGCCCCCTCCGAACAACTGTATCAGTGGCTAATTGCACCCATCAAGGACGAGTTAGAAGCCCAAGGCATCCAGAATCTAGTCTTCATTATGGATGCAGGCTTGCGATAGCGAAGCGCCGACCTGTCGGTTCGCTTCCTATCGCTGCCCTCCACGATGGTCAACAGTTTTTAGTGGAGAAATATAGCATCGGTCTAATGCCCAGCCTCAGCCTCACCGATACCCGCTACGCTAACATTAAGAACGCCAAAGTCTTGGCAATGGGTGCCGACCACTTTACCAACAAAACGCAAAATCCATTGCCTGCTGTGCCGGTAGAATTGTCGATGATTACTTCTAAACTGTGGCAAGGTAAATCCTTCCTCAACGAAGCTTTCACCCTCAAGAATTTAAAAGCACAACGCACTTCCACGCCCTACGAAATTATCCACCTCGCTACCCACGCAGAATTTAAGTCAGGGGCACTCGGCAACTCCTATATTCAGCTGTGGGACACCCAATTGAGATTGGATCAAGTGCGTCAATTGGGCTGGAATAAACCAGCGGTGGAATTATTAGCGGGACTTAAACAATGAATTAAAACCAAATGAGTTATGATCCATGCCAGATAAGAAGTTCACGTTGAAAAATACCCATGAAGGAAACTACACCCGACGCAATGCCTCCATGCTTTGAGAAATGGTGC
>NZ_JBHZGO010000084.1:0-1225 GCF_042747725.1 Coleofasciculus sp. H7-2 | reverse complement strand
AGAAAGCTTTGAAAAACCCCCTCTAAGCCGCAGACTGGGGTGTTGAAGATGTTTTTTCGGCCGCTCCCGGTTATCGTTTTCGGCTAAGCCCGTATCTGCCGCAGCTGACAGTGCTACTTTGGTCGCTTCGACTGCTGTTACACCTCTGCATCTGTCACGCCATCCAGCGCCCTTGCGCTTTGAGCAGGTAGATGCCGCGCATGACGTTGTGCAGCACGCAGTTCATATCGAAGCGGAGGCTGTTACGTGCCCGTGTCCTAGCTACGGCTTCTTTGTAGCTCAGCTTATCGGCCATATAGGCAAAGGGATGTTCTACGGCTGAGCGTACTCTTGAAAGGCAGCCGTTACGCGTTTTCTGTCTGTTTGATAGGCAACGCCTCCGGGTGGCTTTGTCCAGCACCCCATAGAAGATACCCTTAGTACGGCAGTCGCGTTTGTCTTGGTTGTTGCTGTAGGCTTTGTCGCCAAAGAAAGAGCGCTCATCTCCACAAAACAGCTTTACTTGGCTGTACCCGCGTTGCAGGGCACCTTCATGCACATTGGCTGAGGTAAAGGCGCGCCTACGGATGAGCTTGCTGCCAACGTCTAACCCGATATGCCCCTTGTAGCCGAAGTACTTCTTGCCTCGCTTCTCCGTCGCGTGAGCGTCTAGGTCAAGCTGGGCCACGCTTGTTTTGTCTCCTTGGCGTTTCGCTTCCAGCTCAGCGCGCTTCTTTTTGCTGAGGGGACGGTTGCTCGACTCGATGATGCTGGCGTCAACGATGGTTCCCTTTCTTAAAATCAACTGGCGGCTTTCGAGCTGCGCCACAATGCTTTCGAACAAGCTGTCCATAAGCTCATGCTCGACCAGTGTCTCCTTGAATACCCACACAGTCGTGAAATCGGGCACCTCAACATCCGAGACAATACCAACAAACTCCCGAAATGAGCGCCTATCCAGTAGCTGGTCTTCGAGTTTAGGGTCGGATAAGTTGTAAAGGTATTGTAAAAACAGCAGCTTGATCATCTTCAGGAGTGGGTAGCGCGGACGTCCACCCTTCTTCGTGCCGCTCTTGTCAATAACCCTAACCGGCTTGACCAGCACCTCCCAATCGACAAACCGCTCGATATCGTCGAGTTTCTGGCTAATTCTGGCTCTGCGTTCTTGGCTCATCGGTCTCCCCCTCACAGGTCTACCTGCTAATGCAACAAGATACCGGCTTTAGTTGGGTTTTTCAAAGGGTTC
>NZ_JBHZGO010000083.1:0-146344 GCF_042747725.1 Coleofasciculus sp. H7-2 | reverse complement strand
CAATAGAGGCGTTTCGTACAGCGATGTCTTTTCGTTTTATTGAGTGGTTGAACCACAATCAGAACGTATTCTTTGCTTATAAAGCTAGTTTGGGCTTTGTTTGGGGTTAAAATTTGTTTAAGTCCCACTAACTCAAACGTGGCTTTTGAAATATTAATGTTGCCACAAACACCACAGGATTCCATCCTGGAGGCAGTATTAACAGTATCGCCCCAAACATCATACGCAAATTTATTATGACCGATGGCACCCGCTAGCAATGCTCCTGAATGGATGCCGATGCGGACTTCCCAATAGGGATGATTATTTTTGATTTTTTCGAGTCGCCGCCATTGCATAAAGGCTTGAATTTGTAAGGCGGCGAGTACAGCATCAATGGCATGAGTGCGGTTAGAAGTGGGAATTCCTCCAACACACATATAACTGTCACCAATTGTTTTTAATTTCTCTAGCTTGTGCGTTTCAATCAACATATCGAAGCAAGAAAAGCAATAATCTAATTCATCGACTAAATCTTGGGGAGTGAGTTGTTCGGCTAATTGAGTGAAATCTTTGAAGTCGGTAAACAACACTGAGGCAGATTCATAATGCACGGGTTTAACTTTGCCAGTGCGTTTTAATTCATCGGCTACATCTACAGGGAGTATGCTCAATAACAGTTGCTCAGATTTGCGTTTTTCTGCCTCTAGTTGGGCATATAGCTGATTTAATTGCGTGAAGCCACTGGCGTTGCGAATTGCTGCCGATACTTGCAATGCTAGTAAATAGCTGATGCGTAAATCTTCTTGAGTGTAAGCGTGCGCTTGTGTAGTAGCAAAGTTGATAGTACCAATGACTTGGCGATCGCTTTGTAGGGGCACAAAAAGCTGGGAAGCATAGGAGTGCAGAAAAACTGCTGTAGAACCTTCTCGAATTAGTTGCGATTGACCCGTTTTCATGGCACGCCCTAGAGGGCTGTCCTGTGCGACAGTAGTGGCGTTCAACTCTACAGGATTGCCAAATAGCGTTACCAGGCGGCAAGAACTGGTGTCGGTGCAGATATAGACGCTACAATGCTCGAAATCCAAGAGCCATTTGGCTTGTTTACCGACAACCCGCAAAATCTCATCTATATTCAGGGTGCGGTTAATCGCTGTGGCAATTTCATTGACAGCGGCAATGCGGCTGGAAAGAGCTTGGGCTTCCGCAAGCAGACGGCGGGCTATCAGCAGTAGTGGTTCGCGAGCTTGTTTTTCTAGCTCATTGCTACTATCAAACTGAGGGAAACAGTCATGGGTGTTGCCCATTATAAGGATGATTCTGTTTTTCCTGAAATTTAATGAACTACATTCTCAAGAAAATACGGACTCACGAGAAGACTGGCAATTTACAATTGGTCAATTTCGAGAGCGATCGCGTCTGTGTATCGATTTATGCTAGTAAATAAGTCAGCAGTCGCAATAATCTCGAAGATTTCTGAGTCATCTAGCCCCAACTCTCGCAGATTTTGGTAATCTTTAGCGGTCAGTTCGTGGGGTTTAGTACCGGCAAGTAAGCCAAAGTGAATGACTGCTTTTTCGCGCTTGGGAAGCGGACAGGCAGCAAAGTCTGAAACCAATGTCCGAAGAACTTCTTCGCTCATTCCTAGAGCTGATAATCCATGCAAGTGAACGTTGAGGGCATAGGGACTGTTGTTAGCCTGCGAAATAGCAACTCCCACCATTTCCTTCAGGGTGCGGGGCACATCTCCTTGCAGGATGGTAGCGCGGAATTTTTTCCAATTCGCTTCCAGCACATCGGGATTCATCGCCATTGATTTGAAAATGTTGGGAATGATGCCAAACCCTAGTTCAGACAAAATTTCGTTATATACTGCTTTTACCTTTGAATCTGTGACTTCATCTGGTTCCTGAAGGGGAAAGTGAGCCATAATTGCCTCTAGCATTAGTTTGTAAAATTACTGCGCGAGATGCAAGCGGTGTTTTTTGGTTATCTGAATATTTTTGTTTTCATTCAATAGATGCAAGAGTCGATCGGGAGTATTCTTCCGTTGAATGCAGTTATTCGCGATCGCGCAGCCTACTCCCTGGAAAAATCGCTAACGATTCAGAAAGTACAATTTGAGTTGTATTCGATTACACCCTATAAAGATTTGTTACCAAATCTCCAATAGTATAACCTTGAAAATATATTGGTCAATTCTCCTGACTCGACCACCTAGAAAAACAAAGCTACGCAATTGAGATTATGCAAGCAGAATACGCAGCGCGTCGCCAGCAGTTGATGGCTAAAATTGGCAACGGCACTGCCATCTTTCGGAGTGCCCCAGTGGCTGTCATGCACAACGATGTTGAGTACGCTTTTCGGCAGGATAGTGATTTTTATTACTTAACCGGATTTAATGAACCAGAGGCGGTGGCAGTTTTAGCGCCCCACCATGCAGAACACCGATTTGTATTGTTTGTGCAGCCGAAGGAACGAGATAAGGAAGTTTGGACGGGATATCGCGTCGGGGTGGAAAAGGCAAAAGAATTCTATGGGGCGGATGAAGCTTACCCCATTGCGGAACTGGATGAGAAACTGCTTCAGTATTTAGAAAAAGCCGATCGGATTTATTATCATTTAGGACGCGATCGCGCTTTCAATGATACTATCCTCACCCACTGGCAGCGGTTGATGGCGGGTTATCCCAAGCGCGGCACCGGGCCAATTGCCATTGAAGACACCAATCCGGTGCTTCATGCGATGCGACTGGTGAAGAGTCCAGCCGAGTTAGAATTCATGCGTCGTGCGGCTGACATCTCAGTAGAAGCCCACAACTGGGCGCGGGAATTCGCGCAACCGGGACGTTACGAGTACGAAGTGCAGGCGGAGATAGAACACATCTTCAGAAAACGGGGTGGAATGGGGCCAGCTTATCCCACAATTGTTGCTTCTGGCGCGAATGCTTGCGTGCTGCACTACATTGAGAATAATCGGCAGATGCTGGATAACGAGTTACTGTTGATTGATGCTGGTTGTTGCTACAACTACTACAACGGCGATATCACGCGCACGTTCCCAGTCGGGGGCAAGTTTACGCCAGAACAGAAGACGCTTTACGACCTGGTATTGGAAGCGCAGTTACAGGCGATCGCGCAAGTTCAACCCGGAAATCCCTACAACTTATGTCACGACACGGCAGTGCGCGTTTTGGTCGAAGGTTTAATGGATTTGGGACTCCTCGCGGGTGACATTGAAGAAATTATCAAAGAGGAGAAATACAAACCCTTTTATATGCACCGCACCGGACATTGGCTGGGTTTAGATGTCCACGATGCCGGTGTTTATAAGCACGGGGAAGAAGTCTGGCAGAGTTTGCAACCCGGTCATGTGCTAACAGTGGAACCGGGTCTATATATTGGACTGGATGTAGAACCAGCCGAGGGGCAACCGGCAATTGATGACAGGTGGCGTGGCATTGGCATCCGTATTGAGGATGATGTGTTAGTTACTGAGTCAGGACATGAGGTGCTAACGGCGGCGGTTCCCAAGTAGATGGGATTTAAACTTTAAATTTCATCAATATCCCTAAGTCCACGGGTTTAGTGAGGAGGTTTTTTAACGCAAAGGGGCGCAAAGGATAGCGCTCTCGTTACGCCAAGGGGAAGCGTTAACTCTGCTATTTGGTGTGTAAACCTCTGCGTCTGAGTGCATTGAATATAGCTAGCCAGGTTGAAGCTTGGGGAAATCTGTTTGTTCGTTTCCAACTGGCTGCCATCAGTCAAGTAGAATTACAGTTTTGTGTCGTAAAGCCCATATTTTCCCCTCTATCTGGGTAAAATCGCTGATAGGGGCAGCGTTGGGAGCAAGGCGGGGTTTATGGTAATGCCAGGTGTAAATAATTCCTCTAAGCAGGCGGAGCAGTTTCGACTGCTTCAAGACCAACTGCGCGATCGCTGGCAGGGAGTCGATTTGTTCGACAGCGATGACTACGATATTTTAGTGATTCCTTCTGTCAGCCTCGATCAGCGGGAACTGCTCAAAATTCAGGGCTTTCTCAATTATGAGGAGCGGCTGCTCTTTTCTTTGATTCGCCTGCGACACCCGCGCACGCGGCTGATTTATGTAACTTCGCAGCCGTTACCGCCGATTGTGATTGATTACTACTTGCAGCTGTTGCCGGGAATTCCGTTTTCTCATGCCCGCGATCGCTTGCTACTATTTTCTACCTACGATTCCTCAGCCAAACCTCTCACTCAAAAGATTTTAGAGCGCCCTCGCTTGATGGAGCGGATGCGACAAGCCTTGCGTCCCGAAAAATCTTACATGATCTGTTACAATTCCACATTCCTAGAGCGAGATTTGGCAGTACAGATAGGCATTCCGCTTCTGGCGCTAGATCCCGATTTACTCACCTGGGGAACCAAAAGCGGCAGCCGGAAAATCTTTGCAGAGTGCGGGGTTCCTCATCCCGATGGCAGCGACAGTATCTGGAATGCCGAAGATTTGGGCGTAGCAGCAGCAGAATTGTGGGAACGCCAACCGCAGTTGAAGCGAATGGTTGTCAAACTCAATGAAGGATTTTCCGGCGAGGGGAATGCGCTACTGGATCTAAGACCGATCAAAAATGTAGCGCCAGGAGAAGCCTCTCATGCAGAAAGGGTAGCCGCGATAAGCGATCGCTTTTCCTCTTTAAGCTTTCAAGCCAAAGCAGAAACTTGGGAAAATTTTTCCAGCCGTATCCCAGAGTTAGGGGCAATTGTAGAAGCTTTTATTGAAGGAGACCACAAGCGATCGCCCAGCGTTCAAGGTCGCATCGACCCCAATGGAGAGGTAGAAATTCTCTCCACTCACGACCAAATTCTCGGTGGTCCAGATGGTCAGATTTATCTAGGTTGCAACTTCCCAGCGGATGAAACTTACCGACTGCGCTTGCAGGACTTAGGATTGCGTGTGGGGCGAAACCTGGCAAAAAAAGGAGCTTTAGAACGCTTTGGTGTGGATTTTATCGCCTGCCATCACCCCGAAAAATCTGGCGGTGAGTGGGACATCCAAGCGATTGAAATCAATCTGCGAAAGGGCGGTACTACCCATCCTTTTATGACCCTCAAGTTTTTAACTAACGGTCGCTATGACACTTCCACAGGTTTGTTCTACAGCCAACAAGGTCGCCCAAAATACTATGTTGCTACCGACAACCTCCAAAAAGAACGCTATGTGGGGCTGTTGCCAAATGATTTGATGGATATTATTGCCCACCAGCGGCTGCACTTTGATACCAGTACAGAAACCGGCACCGTTTTCCATCTCATGGGTTGTCTTTCCGAGTTCGGCAAGCTGGGATTAACCAGTATTGGTGATTCCCTGCAACAGGCAGAAGAAATTTACAACAAAGTTGTGAAAGTCCTAGACGAAGAAACTAAAACTCGTCCTAGTTCTTTTTACTCGGCATCCTATCCTAGTCCTCCCATTGCTTGGACTGGAAAAAGCTAAAGAGTTTTGAGTCAGCGCAACGCTTGACTGACTGAGGTAAAAGTGCTGTTAAGCGTTGCGGTGCGAAGCACGGACTGAGTATACCCCTTAACGCTAAAGTCGGCGCTGGAAGTAATGATGCGATTTCTTCGGGCTGCGCCACAAGAGAAACAATTCTTTCTCCTTCTCCATAACTAAATAAGTAGGCGGGATTAATTATTTGTAGTGGCGTGCCAAGGCTAAAAATGTAGGGAATGGTTGTAGCTTGCTTCCGCGTAGTGGTACGATAGTGAAACCCAACAAAACTCTTGCTACTGTTGGGTTTCGTGCCTCAACCCAACCTACAATCTATTCCACTATTTTAGCCTTGCCAAGCTAGTAGTAGTGGTTAGCGATAGCGTAACCCTTACAGGTGTTGGGTTTCCCTATGTCAACCCAACCTACGAAAATGTAAATAATGGTGCTTTAAACTATTAATTACTCAGTCCTCAATCCTCAATCCTCAGTCCTCAATCCTCAGTCCTCAATCCTCACTCCTCCGTCCTGTTTTATTCTGTCAAAATCTGCTGCAAAAACTGAGCGCAAAAAGCCTATACTAAACATCGCTCAATCGTCGATAGAACAGATTTAGCTAATGCTGAGAGGTCATAACCGCCCTCAAGACCAAAAACAATGCGACGAGTCACTTGCAGACAATAATCGGTAAATAATCCATAATCTTGCGGTTGCAAGTTAATACTAGCTAATGGGTCATCTGCATTCGCGTCATAACCGGCACTGACTATCAACAAATCTGGATGAAAATTGGTTAAAAAGGGTACGATCTTCTGCTCAAAAAGCGGTTGGTAATCAGTTACCGTACTGCCGGGAAACATGGGTAGATTCAGCACATTGTTGTGGTTGCCACGTTCGGAGGCTTCTCCGGTGCCGGGATAGCAAGGAGATTGGTGCAAGGAACAGTAGGCAATTTGGGGGTGGGTTTCTACAATATTTTGGGTGCCGTTGCCGTGATGAACATCCCAGTCGAGGATGGCAACGCGATTGATGCTGGGTTGTTCGAGGGCGTAGTAGGCGGCGATCGCTGCATTGGAAAATAAACAAAACCCCATCCCATAATTGCGTTCCGCATGGTGTCCGGGGGGACGTGCCAGCACAAAAGCTGGGTTATTGGTGGCGAGGACGCGATCCACCCCATCCAGCCACGCGCTGGCTGCAAGCATTGCCACATCGTAACTCCGAGGGGAAACGAGGGTATCGCCACCATCCAAATATCCGCCACCATTCTCGGCAATCCGCCGGACTTTCTCAATGTGTTGTTGAGTGTGGACTTGTTGTAGGATAGGCGCGATCGCTCGTTTCTCTATCGGCGTTGGTAGCTGCCATTCAATTTGAGATGCCCAAGGCGCAGCCTTTAAAGCGTCTACAATTGCAGTCAGGCGTGCTGGTCGTTCTGGATGAAATCGACCCGTGTCGTGATCGAGAAACTCATCTGAGTAGATTACAGGCAACATAGTCCGAGAAAGGTTGGCAGCAGCAGGATCGATAACAGGCAGCATCAATGCTTTCTGGCATTGTCTGCACCTTGCTTAATCGCGCTTCAAATCATCCCTCAAATCTTCACCTTCGTTGTACATTTGAGGTGACACCGCTGGGTTATTCTTCAGTTCCTCTGGTTCTAGGTTCATCAGAGTCTCATTGATTGACGGAGGCTGTTTGATCTTGGCGATCGCTTCTTTCACTTCTGGGTCAACTGCTTGTTCTTGTTCGTTCATCTCTTCATCTTGAGAAACTTGTTCACCGCTCATCTATATTTGCCCAAATAGGTTTAACTGTATGTGACTCAGCTTAAACTCCTCTATGGGGAGGCATACACTGTCTTGAGGCTTAAATTTCCAAATGCCGTCTGCGTTGTCCGTGCCCTCACACTTCGCCTGTATCATGCAGCAGAAACCGATCGGCGTAGATAACTTCTGCATGACTAACATCAATAATTTGTATCTTATGATTCAATTTATGATTAAGAAAGTATAATTTTTACGCCCGATTGTGGAGTCAGGGCGACTGAATCCTGCCCTTACCATGATTTGCGTCATGGCGGCTTTCAATGCAGCGGTAACGCGAACGCCTGTAAGTACGACTTTACTCTTGACGAAATTAACTAACATCAGTCCGTTAACGCCCGTCTTGTTTGCCAGTTTGATTGGCTTTTTTCTCGCTCCCAAAGTACCTCTGATTACAGCTCAACTCAAGACGAACCAAGAAGCGAAGAGCCGAGTAACCACAGTCAGTTGAAAGATTGAAGATTGTTCGTGGCGAATGGCAAAACCCATTATTAGCCACGAACGATTAGCCATTAACAATTAAGCCTTAACTAATGACCAAGAAAGCTCAAAATGTGATAAAATTTTAATAGAATTTGTCATTCTTTGGAATTAAGGCGGAAGTTATTGCAAGCTTTTGCATATTATCTGCCATTTTTCTATACTTTTGGAGCTTTCTCACAGTATGACCACTTCCCCGGAGCGGATTATCCCCACGGATTTAGGGAGCGAGATGTCCCGGTCTTACCTAGAATACGCGATGAGCGTGATTGTCGGTAGGGCACTCCCAGACGCTAGGGATGGTCTGAAACCTGTACACCGGCGGATTCTCTACGCCATGAATGAGCTGGGTCTTACCCACGATCGACCTTTCCGCAAGTGTGCCCGTGTGGTGGGGGAAGTGCTGGGTAAATACCATCCTCACGGTGATACAGCGGTATACGACGCCCTAGTGCGGATGGCGCAGGATTTTTCCATGCGCGACCCGCTGATTAACGGACACGGCAACTTTGGCTCGGTGGACAACGATCCACCAGCGGCAATGCGATACACCGAATGCCGCTTGCAAGCCCTCACAGGGGTTGCCCTCCTACAGGATATTGAATCGGAAACCGTAGACTTTGGGGATAACTTCGATGGTTCCCAGCAAGAACCGCTGGTATTACCCGCACGCATTCCCCAGATGTTGCTCAATGGTTCTTCTGGGATTGCGGTGGGGATGGCAACGAACATTCCCCCGCACAATCTAGGAGAGTTAATCTCTGGATTGGTCGCCTTGATCCACAATCCAGAGATTACCGACATCGAGTTGATGCAGTATATCCCTGGCCCAGACTTTCCCACAGGTGGGCAAATTCTGGGAGTTTCTGGGATTAAGGAAGCCTATACGACTGGACGCGGTTCGATTACAATGCGGGGCGTCGCCCAGATAGAAACCATTGAACATCGGGGGCGTCCTGACCGGGAAGCAATCATTATCACTCAGTTACCTTACCAAACAAATAAGGCGGCGCTGATTGAGAAAATTGCCGAAATGGTGAATGAGAAGAGGTTGGAGGGAATTGCCGATATTCGGGATGAAAGCGATCGCGATGGAATGCGGATTGTCGTAGAACTCCGGCGAGAAGCTTATCCCCGCGTTGTCCTCAATAACCTCTACAAACAAACGCCCATCCAAGCAAACTTTGGGGCGAATATGCTGGCGCTGGTAAATGGGGAACCCCAGTTGCTCAGTCTCAAGAAATTCCTCAGCGTTTTCCTAGATTTCCGGATTGAGTGCATCACCCGTCGCACCCGCTACGAATTGCGGAAAGCACAAGAGCGAGACCATATGCTACAAGGGTTGCTGATTGCCCTGTTGCACCTGGATGCGATGATTGAGCTAATCCGCAGAGCCGCAGACACCCCAACCGCTAAGGCTGAAATGATGGAGACTTACGGGTTGTCTGAGTCGCAAGCAGATGCAATTTTGCAGATGCAGTTGCGACGCCTGACAGCACTGGAAGCAGAAAAGATTCGCTTGGAACACGAAGAGTTACAAGTGCAAATTGCCGATTTGCAGGATATTCTGGCGAACAAAAGTCGCATTCTGGAAATCATTGAAAATGAGGTGTCGCAAATCAAAACCACCTTCGCAACACCGCGACGAACCACGATCGAACACGCGGAAGGTGAGATCGATGACACCGATTTAATTGCCAACGAAAAAGCGTTAATTCTGCTAACAGAGCAGGGTTATATCAAACGGATGCCAGTCAACACCTTCGAGGCGCAAAGCCGCAATACGAGAGGGAAGAAAGGCACTGGCATGAAAGAGGATGATGGCGTTGAGCATTTCCTCACCTGCTGCGACCACGATAGCGTTCTATTTTTTAGCGATCGCGGTGTCGTTTACTGCCTCAAGGCGTACCAAATCCCAGCCTCGTCTCGCACAGCGCGGGGTATCCCGATTGTGCAAATGCTGCCCATCCCGCGAGACGAGAAAATCACCTCCATCGTGCCGGTTACGGAGTTTACCAGCGATGAATATCTGGTGATGCTGACGAAGGGTGGTTACATCAAAAAGTCAGAACTGTCTGCTTTCGGCAATATTCGGGCAAATGGCTTGATTGCCATTTCTTTGGAAGAAGGCGACCAACTGCGCTGGGTGCGAAGAGCGAGAGCCGATGATAGCATCATCATCGGATCGCGGCAAGGAATGGCAATTCACTTTAGAACCAATCACGAGCAACTGCGTCCCCTCGGTCGCGCCACGCGAGGAGTTCGGGCAATGGCTCTCCGCAATGCGGATGAACTGATTAGCATGGATATCTTGCCAAGTCAAGTCGTTGCGAGCATCGTCGAGAGTGAGGAGTCGGAAGCATCGGAAGCATCGGAAGCATCAGGTGAAGACGCTCCCATCACCAATGGTCAAGGGCCGTGGGTGTTGGCGATTACAATGGGTGGATACGGTAAGCGAATCCCGGTTTCCCAATTCCGCCTGCAAAATCGCGCCGGGATGGGGTTAGTCGCCACGAAGTTCCGGAAGCCGAAGGATCGACTAGCCGCATTGCGGGTGATCAATGAAGGCGATGAGCTAATGATGGTGACGAACCGAGGCATTATCATCCGTCAAGCAACCGATGCGATTTCCCTGCAATCCCGGATGGCAACTGGAGTTCGGGTGCAACGGCTGGATGAAGATGATGCGATCGCGGCTGTTGCTCTCGTTCCCCCCTCAACGGGTGATGAGGATGAAGTAGTAGAGAATTAAAAATTAAAAATTAAAAATTAAAAATGAAAAAGCTTTTAATTTTTAATTTTGCCTTTTTAATTTCTCTTGTTGGTGGCATCTTGATGGGGCTAACTACAGCACCAGTGGGAGCATGGTATCTAGCTTGGATTGCCTTAGCTCCTTTGTGGGTGTTAGTCGTTGAAGAAAGTAAAAAGTTAGCAGTAAAAGGGCAGAATAAACAAAAAGATAAAAAATTCTTTCTCTTGCCCTTTTACTTTTATCTTTTCCCTTTACTTTGGGGGATTGGCTATCACGGCGTCGCTTTATCTTGGATTACCGGAATTCACCCGATGACGTGGTTGGGGGTTCCCTGGGTGGCAAGTTTAGCGATCGCTTTCTTCTGTTGGACTTTCATCACTCTTTGGGGAGCCATATTAGTTGCAATTTGGGCAACTGGTATGGCTTTTCTCTGCAAGCCAGAAAGCAAAACTTCTTCATCCTTTCTTCGTCTTTTGATTGGCGTTGCTTTGTGGTGCGGACTTGAAAGCCTTTGGGGTTCTGGAGCGCTATGGTGGACTTCCCTTGCTTACACCCAAAGTCCTCACAACCTAGCCATTTTGCACCTTGGTCAAATCTCTGGCCCTAACACAGTAACCGCAGCAATTGTAGCTGTTAATGGCTTAATTGCCGAGGCATGGATTAACCGCAAGCAAAATACAAGACACATAACAGATTTTTCCACTCTTTCCTCTGCGTCTTTTGCGCCTAAAGTGCTAACGCGGTTCGTTCTCCATCCAGGTTATTTAGGCATTGCGGCTGGGTTATTAGTAGCGTTACATCTGATCGGATTTGGACTGTATAGCCGTCCCTTGATTCAACCTCCACAAACCGCCTTAAAAGTAGGAATTATTCAAGGCAATATTCCCAATAAACTCAAATTCGATCCCATTGGCTGGCGTCGCGCCATAGAAGGCTATACCAGTGGCTACACAACTTTAGCCGACGAAGGAGTTGATGCTGTTTTAATACCAGAAACAGCATTACCCGTCCAATGGACGCAACCAAGTTGGATTCGAGATTCTTTTTTACAAGCAATTTTGGATAAAGGTGTAGTTGCTTGGATAGGAACCTTTGGGGAAGAGGGAAATGATTATACAAATAGTCTTTATACGATTACTGGTACTGGTGAAACTTTTAGCCGCTACGACAAAACCAAGCTAGTGCCTTTAGGAGAATTTATTCCCTTTGAAAAAGTTTTAGGAAAACTAATTGACAAACTTTCTCCTCTCGATGCTCACCTAATTCCTGGCAAAACAAATCAAATATTTGATACACCTTTTGGTCGTGCCATTGTGGGTATTTGCTATGATTCCGCCTTTCCCGAACTTTTCCGGCGTCAGGCGGCTGCGGGTGGGGAATTTATCCTCACAGCATCTAATGATGCCCATTACACCTCATCAATGATGGCTCAGCATCACGCTCAAGATTTGATGCGGGCAATTGAAAGCGATCGCTGGACTGTCCGCGCTACAAATACTGGATTTTCTGGTGTTATAGATCCCCACGGGAGAACCTTATGGATATCTAAAATGAATACTTACCAGCTACACGTAGCAACAATTTACCGGCGACAAACTCAGACTTTATATGTGCGTTGGGGCGATTGGTTAACACCAGTTTTATTGGTGTTGGGAGCGATCGCTTGGTTCTTCAATATCTTCTGGCGAGATAATCAGCGTGGAATATGATGGCAACCCCAAGTTTCTAGGATGTACCATCAAGGAGTGAGCCAAAATATCAGGCTAGATGAGGGAGCAATAATATGGATGATTTAGATCGGCGGAAGCTATTATCTGGGCTGTGTCATGGAGCAATCTTTTTTAGTTCCACGCTTGTGTCTATCGGCATACCGATTGCAATTTTGTTCATCACCGACGATCCAGTTGTCAAAGAAAATGCTAAAGAGTCCCTCAATTTCCACATCAACCTTTATATCTATGCAGCTATTTATGCAGCGCTAATTTTTGTTGTCATTGGTATACCGCTGCTGGTTGCATTGGGCATTGCCAGTTTTGTAATGCCAATTATTGCCCTGATTAAGGTTCTTGCCGATCCTAGTCAACCCTACCGCTACCCGTTTATTTTTCGCTTAGTGTAGTCGCAAAGAATAGCGATCGCTCGGTGTAGATCCAGATTTACTATAGCAATCCTAAATGATTCGTGAAGGCGAGATTCCCGACAACTCTTACGAAGTCGGGAATCTGAAGCGCTGACTCACAACTCAAAAAATTCTTTAGGCGTCTGCTAGCTTTTGCACTCTGGCGATCGCTTGCCTCACTGTCGCGGCGTCGGGTGATTGGAGACGCTGCAATATCTCTAGGGATTGCTGTAAATAATCCAGTGCTGTGTCAAATTTTCCTTTCCCCGTTGCTAATAACAGCCCCAGCATTGCCAACGTCGCCGCTTTCCCTTGGAGATTACCAATGCGCTCTTCTATTTCTAAGGACTGCTGATAGTAAGCGATCGCTTGCTCAATATCCCCAGTATTGGCGTAGATACTTGCTAGTTGGTGCAACGTCGCCGCTTTCCCTTGGAGATTACCAATGCGCTCAAATATTTCTAAGGACTGCTGATAGTAAGCGATCGCTTGCTCAACTTCCCCAGTATTGGCGTAGATAATAGCTAGACAGTGCAGCGTCGCCGCTTTCCCTTTGACATCACCAATGCGCTCTTCTATTTCTAAGGACTGCTGATAGTAAGCGATCGCTTGCTCAATATCCCCAGTATTGGCGTAGATAATAGCTAGACAGTGCAACGTCGCCGCTTTCCCTTGGACATCACCAATGCGCTCAAATATTTCTAACGACTGCTGATAGTAAGCGATCGCTTGCTCAATTTCCCCAGTATCGGCGTAGATATTAGCTAGACAGTGCAACGTCGCCGCTTTCCCTTGGAGATTACCAATGCGCTCAAATATTTCTAAAGACTGCTGATAGTAAGCGATCGCTTGCTCAATTTCCCCAGTATTGGCGTAAATCTCAGCTAGATTGTGAATAATAGCGGCTTTTTCTGGTTCGTCATCTTCCGGGCAAGAATCTAGAGCTTGTTGATAGTGTTCCCGTGCTAAATTAATTTCACCTAATTCTTTCTCAGACCGTGCTAATCGATGCAAGACGCGGTAATTTTCATCCAGCTCCAAGGTAGATTTGCACAAATCTTGCGCTTCCCGAAACCGACTCTGATTAAACCAACGAACTGTGAGAACTGCTGCCATATCTGAAGCTATTTTTGCTTCTTTCCCTGAAAAGGCTAAGCGATGAATTTCCCGTTCTCGTTCTTCTATTGGGTTTTCTGTCTCTAGCCACCACAGACGATACAGCACCTTAGCCGCCTGCTTGTGCAAAGCTTCTGCATCTTCTGGCAGCTTCAGCGGCAAAATGCGCGGCACTCGTAGCGAAGAATCAGAGCTAACTTCCAATAGTCCCAACGCCACCGCCCGATTGATATGCTGTTCGAGATTAGGGATAGTTTCACAAACTGCGGCTATAGCCTCCCTCGGTACTGGCAACTCAAAAACCAACCCCCGCGACAACATCTGCCGCATCGGTTCGTCTATCTGTTCCAGCAGCGCTGCTGCCAAAACTTGCTCCCGCAACTCTATCGGATCGGCTTCCAGACGATTGAGAATCGCAGCCGCATCAACACTTTCATTGTCCCCCCTCCCTGCTTGCGGGGAGGGGGCTAGGGGGCGGGGTGCTTGCAGAATCTTATCCAACCACTCCAATAAGCGGGGATTGCCATCCGCTAACCTTCGCGCTTGCAATTTCAACGTCTCATCTACCTGAGATTCAGAACTAAAGGCAGTGAGGCGATCGCACTTTTTTTGCAAATCCGCCCCTCGCAGTGCCTCCAACGGTTGCTTATAGAAATACTGCAACTGAACCGAATCAAAATCGTAACGGCAGGTGAGGATTAAGCGGTGGAGGGCATTAGTCTCTCGAATTGCCCAGACTAATGCCTCCAAAACACTTGCTGCTTCCGGTTGCAGCACATACCCACCATCACGGGGTTCTAGATTCACTTCAAAGTCATCCAGCACCAGCAAAAAAGGCAGCAACTCTTGCCCCCCTTTTGAAGGGGGGTTGGGGGGATCTTGCCGAAACACCCGCCGCAGCCGGAATTTCAACGCCTCATCGGGGTCTTGTAGCGCCTGCCGCAGTTCCTTATCCTCTAACTTTTCCGCCAAACGACTCACCAAACTAGGCTCATCTATGCGCCCTACCCATACCACTCGCGCAAAATTTGGGAGTCGGTCACACAGTCGTGCGGCAAGGCTACTTTTGCCCAAACCGCCCATGCCATGAATCAACACCCCCACCTCATCAGGCGACTGAGTAAGCGCCCTCAAACAGTTTTGCAACTGACGGCGAC
The DNA here is from genome assembly GCF_042747725.1 of Coleofasciculus sp. H7-2. Classification (NCBI taxonomy): domain Bacteria; kingdom Bacillati; phylum Cyanobacteriota; class Cyanophyceae; order Coleofasciculales; family Coleofasciculaceae; genus Coleofasciculus; species Coleofasciculus sp. H7-2. Next base: position 131,446 of record NZ_JBHZGO010000083.1, on the reverse strand, counting down.
GACCCACAAAACTTTCACGAGTCGGGACTTTTACCTTTCCGGCAGGATCTAAAAACTGGGTAGCAACAGTCGGTGGTGGTGCTAGTTTACGCCCGCGAGTTCTCAAGGGCGTGACTAACTCCCCTGGTAAAGTTCCAGCGACGTACAGCCGCAACAAATGCCAATCCCGCGCTTTATTCTTAATTAATACTTGGTAGGTACAGGCGACTGCCTCGGTTAGTCGCTTTCCCGCCGCCAATTCTTGATACAACGCTGCTGCTGCTTCCGTAGCATCAGGGTCTAAAACCGTCTGTCCCCAACCCAAAACCGCTTTAGCACCCGACTTCAGCAACTCTTCTGCCATCGAAGGCACAGCCCCCGACTTCCCTGCTTGCCCCGTGCGACAACCCGATAGGAAAATAAGCTTAGGTAGTCGAAATTGCAGCTCTTTGGCGATATCGGCAGCGCTGGCAAGGTAAGCTTCCCCCGTTTCTGTCTCTGTAATGAAGCGAGGTTGCCCATCGGCAAAGGTAGCATGACCCGTCAGGTGCAATACGTCAAAATACCCCTTACCGTAATCGTTAGCTAAATAGCCCAACTCAGACAAACAGCCGCTTTCTTCCACCGTCAGCGCTAAAGGTTGCCTCGCTGTCGCTTCTAGAATTCGCCCTTCCTCCGCCTCAAAATCCAGCACGGGTTCCACCCCTAGCGGAGAGGTTGCCATAAATAAAACTTGCAGCGCCCGATTTTCCGGTTCCGCCTCAAGGGACAACTTCTTCACCGCATCCGATGATACCCACCGCACCGGAACCACCGCAGGCAGTCTCTCAACCAAAAAGCTGTTGCCATCGTGCAGCACTTCCCACGGCAGATGGGCGAGTTTTTCCGTCGCCGCGATCGCTAAAACAATTCCCTCACCTCGATGCCGATCCAGCAACCGTTGCAGAAAGCGATCGCTTCCATCCAACCAGTTATATAGTTTTCGCCCAGTGACAGCATAATCCACCGCCAAGCGAACATAATAATCTTGTTCCGCTAGCTGAATCAGGTCTGCGATATCTGACAGAGGAAGCGATCGCCGCTGATAATCATTGGGATTGTCAAAAAAGTAACGCAGCTCCACATAATTATCTACAACTAGCTTGAGGTCGAGGTGGAGCGTTTGCATAAGCGTGGCGTCACTCGTCTAGAATTTCCTTAATCTGCTCGATTGTGGCATTTTCCAACAACAACCGCTTGCCACTGCGGGATATCAGCAGCACCTTGTCGATTTTCTTGCCAGATTTACCCTGTTTATATTGCTGATACCACTTGCGAATTTGCTCGGCAATCGCGATCGCGCCGCCGACAATCCCCACAATTACACCAATTGTTGCTAAAGTGCCTTCTCTTTCAGCTTCGCCCTCAGTTTCGTAATTCCCGGAAACTCCTGAAATTGAGAGTAATTCTTCTGTTGCGGCAACTGCATCTTGTCCTTGAACTTCAAATTGAATATCTGCCATTTCTTCTTAATTCAGGCATTTTACCTGCGCGAGAACAGTATTATTCATTGTTGAAATAATCTGGTAATTAAGCTAATCAGCCACATCACACCACTCAATCCAAGACTGATCGATATCATCGTTGTAATCGGGACATACAGGCTGAAACCAGGGCGATCAATCTTAATATCGCCTGGTAAATTACCAAACCATGCTAATTTGTCTGCAAACAGCCAAACGCAAAGACCAACAATAACTAAAACAATACCAGTACCGAAAATTAGTTTACCAATGTTTTCCATCGGTCTTGCTACCAATATTCAACCATCTAAAATCTGACGAATTTCTTCAATCGTGGCATCCTCCAAAAGGAGTTGTCGCCCATTCTGCCTAAGAATGAACACTTTGGCAATTTTTTTATCAAACAGCCAAAATAAACGCCCAAAAAAGAGCGATCGCACTCTCAAGAGAGGAAAATGCGATCGCTCTTTAGTATTGCCCGATGCTACTGGTTCATCTGCGTTCCACGGTTCATCTGCATATCCGGCTTCATCTGCGTCCCACGGTTCATCTGCATATCCGGCTTCATCTGCATATCCGGGTTCATCTGCATACCCCGGTTCATCTGCATATCCGGGGTCATCTGCATATCCGGCTTCATCTGCATATCCGGGGTCATCTGCATATCCGGCTTCATCTGCATCCCCCGGTTCATCTGCATACCCCGGTTCATCTGCATACCAGACATTCCAGGCATAGCATTGTTTCTGTCAGCCACGCTGGCACCTGTCATCGACGCAGCCATTTCTAAATGACCCTGCACCCTTGGCAAGATTTTGCCAGCAAACGCTTTCAGATCGGCATCTTGTCCCAGCCCAACTTGACGCTGGTACACTGCCGCACTTTCCAAGTGACCGTTCAGCCCGCCCTCCATCATATAGGCTTGGTCGAAGCTCTTTCCAGACATCTGCATCAGCCGCATCATTGCTGCTTCATACTTTGGTCCCGGAGTGGTTGGAGGAGTGACTCCTTTCTGGACAGCTAACTGCATCAGTTCTTGGTTCGCCCGTGTATGTTCCTGAATCATCTGCTGCGCGAACTGCTTTACATTCGGGTCTGTTGACCGCTTCAAAGCCAGTTTTCCAAGTTGTACTTCTGCCATTCCCCCGTGGGCGGCGTCCATAACAAACTGCCTGTCTAGGGCACTCAGCTGGCTACTGCGTGACGGCGTTGCCGGTCGGTTTGATGGCGTTGGGCGGGTGGGCTGAGCTACGGCTGAGAAGCCCAGAGACGTAAATAATCCGACTGCTATAAGGGCAGCAGTTGCTGTTGTTCGTTTCATCATGGTTGAATCTCCAGAAAATGCTCTTGTTTGCTAGGGCTTTCAGTAGGTTCGTTAGCCAAAAAAGAGCTAACAAATTCAGCAAAGGCTTGATGCACTAAATTTTTTTTTTCTACTCAGCCATCATCTACATCTGAGCAGCTATACATCTACTCTTAATACTGCTCACCCTTTCATAAACTACCTCTCTCTTTAGATATGTTTGCTTACCCTGAGAGCTAATCGTATCAATTTACTCTTAAAAATTTCTACTTGCCGCTAAAGATTACTTTGTAGCTTTACGGGAAATTCCAAAAAAGACATTATAGCGCGGTATCTATCAGATGTAATTTCTAGCTTGCTCTAAATCGTAACTTAATTTTGATAAAGATTTATCATTCATAAAAAATTGAAGATAAGCTATTCTTGTTCGGATTTATACAGGAGAACGAAATTAAAAACTAGGCTAAAGTAAGGTATTTTGAGAACAAAAAACATCTCATTAGATAGAGGTTGATTCACTGATTTCACAGAAAATTAGAATTTATTCGCAGAGCTACTGCAATCAAAATCCGAAGCACTACTAATAGCGGGAATTAGCCGCACTGCTAGCTAAATGAAAAGTGCAACTGCTGGCTTGAATCGCCATCTAATTCAACAGAGGGATTCGAGCAGAGAGATATTTATCGCCTTTTCGGGATACGCTAGAGCGATCGCTTGCTCTGAGTGCCGCCAGAAAAGCTTGCAATGAACAAATTGAGAGTGGTAGCGTCTGAGAGCTAGCTAGATATACGTAGAAGCTGAACAAACGCCTAAACATGAAGCGATCGCTCCTTAGCCTGACTCTAGGCTTAACATTGCTAGAAGCATTCACTCCACTTGCTTTTGCAGCACCCCCTAGAAACCCCGATCAAACAGTCCAGTGTGAAATTTTGGTCGTTGGAGGTGGACTCTCCGGTGCGGCGACTGCCTACGAAGGCTTATTGGCGGGGCGAACCGTTTGCCTCACCGAAATTACTGACTGGGTAGGAGGACAAATTTCCGCACAGGGAACTTCCGCACTGGATGAACGCCCCACCCAACGGCAAAAGCTGTTATATTCTCGCGGCTACCTGGACTTGCGACAGCGAATTAATCGTAAATATGGAGAACTCAACCCCGGCGATTGTTGGGTAAGTGAATCCTGCTTTCTTCCCCGCGATGCTCACAAACTGCTGTTTGACCAATTGCAAGATGCTGCCAAAAGAGGCAGAGGCAAGCTGAAATGGTTTCCCTCGACAGTAATCAAAGAACTAAATCTCGACCAAGCGGGGAATTTGATTCAAGGTGCGATCGCTATCCAGCATCGCCCAACGAAAGGCGCATCCCCTCTCAACACCTTACCGCTATCCCAAACAATTGAGGATTCTTATCGCTACGAGAACTCGCCTCAGTTTGAAAAAACCATTGTGCGCTTTGTACCGCAGCCAGCGAAAAAGCCAGCATCCGGAAATGCCCCAAATTGGTACGTCGTTGACGCATCAGAAACCGGCGAACTGATTGCCCTGGCTGACGTTCCCTACCGGCTAGGTATCGATCCGCGTTCTTACCTGGAACCTTCTTCTTCGAGTGCAACGGGCGATCGCTACTGCACCCAAGGCTTTACCTACACCTTTGCAATGGAGGCAACCAAACAGCCGCAAACCCATACCCCGCCGCCCTTCTATTCTCAATATGAACCCTACTACAGCTATGAATTAAAGCGACTGGCGGACTTTGGGCTAGTATTCACCTACCGGCGGATTTGGAGTCCGAAAGCTGGCGAACAGGTCAAATTCGGGGGTGCCACCTATACAGCACCCACTCCCGGCGACATCTCCATGCAAAACTGGACGTGGGGCAACGACTACCGCCCAGGAACCGCCGAAGATAACCTAATTTATACCCGCGACCAGTTGCAAGCCGCCGGACAGCTACAGCCTGGAGAATGGATGGGAGGATTGCGGACACAAACCCTCCGAAAAGGAGAGGAAAACGCTCTAGGATATTTCTACTGGCTGGTTGCTGGAACTACCGACTCTCAACTCGGCCCAGGAGTTAAGCAGGCGAAACCCAATAACCGCTACGTGAGTGGGCTAGATTCTCCGATGGGAACAGTGCATGGGTTATCCAAGTATCCTTATATGCGGGAAGGACGGCGAATTATTGGACGCCCCACCTTGGCTTATCCCCAAGGATTTACCTTATGGGAAATTGATATTTCTCGCCGTAACTACAAAGACGACTACTACCGTCAAACATTGTCACCCGATACCTATCGGAGATTACAGGCAGCGCTTGCAGGACTGGAAGTAGCGTCTGTACTTAGCGGCACCAAGCCGCCGGAACAAGTCATGCGACGCACTCGTTCCACCATCTATCCCGACGCTGTAGGCATCGGTCACTATGCGATTGACTTCCATCCTTGCATGACCCAAAGCCCTCCAGAAACTCCAGGAAACACCGAACGGGAAGGTGAACGACGGGGTGCAGGTCAAGCTTATCCGTTCCAAATCCCTCTCAGAGCGCTGATTCCCCAAAAAATCAACAATATGCTAGTGGCAGGTAAAAGTATTGCTACCAGTCACATTGCCGCCGCCGCCTATCGAGTGCATTCTTTTGAATGGTCGGCGGGGGCAGCTGCTGGAACGACAGCCGCTTTTGCCCTAGAAAATGCGATCGCGCCTTATCAGCTAGTGGATGAACTGCCACGCGCCGAACCACAACTAGAAGCGCTGAAACGTCGATTGGATAAGAATAGCAATCCGACTGCCTTTCCAGATACCTCAATTTTCAACCAAAATTGGGAAGATTGGAAGTAATATTTGCTAATAGCTAATGGCTATTTTCTAGCTTAGCCATTAGCTATGACTAAGTAGGCGGGATTAATTATTTGTAGTAGTGGTTAGCGATAGCGTAACCCATGCAGGTGTTGGGTTTACTTGTGTTTTCCATTCCCTACGAACATCTTCAATTTAATCGCATCCGCCTACTTATTTTTCTGGCTTCTCTAGCGACCAAATAGGAAGTTGATTAACCTCTTGGAGGGTTAACTCTACATAAGTGATGTTCTTCGGCTTAGCAACTTCTAGACCAAAATAGCCTTCAGGGCCATCGTGAGTGTGGGGGCCGCTGATACGGGCTGTATAATGCCCTTGCAAACGAGCTTGGTTAAATTGGGAACTCACGTTCCACAGCCACCGCGAGGGGAAGACAATACCGCCTAGATCCTCAACCCAGTCTCGACGCCCTCGCAAGTGATAGAAACGAGCGATCGCCTGAAAGCCCATCCTGCCATTAAAAACCCCACCAACAGAGACGATACTGATTTTTGTGCCTAGCCATTGGTTAAGATAGGGAGCCGCACCCAAGGCAACTTGTACACCGCCACTCGTTCCGACGAGAATAATGTTAAGCGGTTGACTTTCATTGCGGGAAATGGGCTGCCGATCATTCATCCGCTCAATGATGGCATTGGCAATCCCCTGACTATAAATGGGGCCATAGCGAGGGTCAGCGGAAATAGCAAATCGCCAGAGATTGCGGATTTTGATCAGCACGCTGGCTACTCCTAACCAACCATCTGTTTGATTCGCAAAGAGCCATACAGGAGCAAGTAATCGCTGTCCTCCTAAACCCTTGTTTTCCGCTGAGTAGGGGAAAACATCTCCTACCGCTACGCAGTTAGGATGATCCTCAACTATACCGTCTAGAAAGACTTCTTCTCCAGGCGTTAATTCATTGGCAGAAAAATCTCCCACTCCTGTCAGAAAGACAATGTAACAATTGATTTGGGAGGATTCGGAGACAAGATTTGAGTCATTGTTAGGTGGCAAGATCAAGATTTGGTTTTTCTTCAAACCTAAAGTTTCTGCCCCTTGTTCCAGCCACCAGACTAGAGTCCCTACTGGCGAGGTAATGCCCCAGATTAAGAGTATAACTACCGCTAGGAGCAACAGCTTCAAGGTTTCCCCCCGAAGCCATACAAGTATCCGCCAAATCAATCGCAGCATTCAAGAATGTCTAGTTGCCTACTGTTACTGTCTTAAGTCAGTTAATTTTAGTCAGGAAGTGAAATTTTTTGGTGATTGGCTACCTGACACAGTATTCTATCAAAGTTGTCATCAATCGTGAGTAGTAAGGATTCAACGTGAGCAGCGAGGAATCAAAAGTAAGTTTGGGCACGACCCTTTGGAATGCACTTGCTTTGGATGGAAATTTTTATGAAAATGCTCGGAATACGCCTAAAACGTATCGGATTGCCCAAACTATTGTGATTTTAGCAGCACTGTCCCATGTTTTGGGTAGTGCAGTCATTTTGTTAATTAATCTAGCAACGCTTCCCGTGATGCTGCTGGCGCTTCTGATTGATGGGATTAGCATTGTGGGAGGCTATTATTTCTGGACTCTCACCATTTGGAAGATCGGGCAGTGGCGAAAACCAAATCACGTTAGCTATGGGGATTTGATGATTCCGATTGGCTTTGCTTATGCTCCGCAAGTGCTGAACTTCTTAACGCTGATTCCTTTGCTAGGACAACCAATTGAACGGGTGCTAGCCGTTTGGAGTTTGCTGGCTGTGATTGTAGCAGTACGCCAAGGGTTAGATATTAGCACTCGCAATTCGGCGTTGATTTGTTTGGTAGGATGGCCTCTGGTACAGCTGGCGGTTGGATTTGTACAACGCTTTGAACAATTCCTGGTAGGGCGTTTCTAGTAAAAATGTCCGACGACTAATGTCCGACGACTAATGTCGCGGCTAAACAAACAAAGCCTGACGAGAGCAGGCTATTTATTAGCCTGCTCTCGTCAGGCTTCGTTCTTCTAGCCCTAGGCTTCTAGCCTGTGGGAGTATATTTCCAATTTCACGGGATGCTCCCGATTATTCTGACTCGACCAGTTACTTTCGGGGATTAAGGATTGTTAAAATAGAGCAAAATACTTGTAAATGAATTTTGTTAAGGTCTTTTCGCAATCTGCCTTATGACTAGGAGACTTTCAGCCGCTGTTGGCGCGATCGCCTCCGGTATAACTTTCCCGACCGCCGCTACACCGATTCAAGCTCCTGAACGATCTAGTCAAGTTGTCCGCAAGTTATATCCTAATTACAAAGTGATCGTGTTGGACGATGATTTTAATACGTTTGAACACGTTCACGATTGTTTGGTGAAGTATATCCCTGAGATGACGAGCGATCGCGCTTGGGAACACACCTATCAAATCCACTTTGAAGGTCAAGCGATTGTTTGGGTGGGTCCCCAAGAGCAGGCAGAACTATACCACGAGCAACTCAGCCGCGCTGGGTTGACAATGGCTCCCCTAGAGGCGGCTTAAAAGAGTTATGAGTTTGAGGCGAGCATTCTTAATTCAAAACTCATAACTCATAACTTTCCGATTCCCTACGCGGTCACGGTTGCCATTGCCCGTTCAACGGCTTGTAAGGCTTGGTCTACCTCTTCGGCAGAGACAATCAGCGGTGGCACAAATCGAATCACCTTGGGACCTGCAGGAACCAGCAATAAGCCGTCGGCAATCGCCGCTTTAACGACCGAAGCTGAAGTTAATTCAATATCTGCCTTCAACTCCATGCCGTCGATTAAACCCCAGCCGCGCACTTCACTAATTTGGTCGGGGTATTTAGATGCGATCGCTCTCAATCCAGCTCGTAATTGTTCGCCCCGATCTTGTACATTTTGCAGAATATTATCCCGTTCTAGAGTCTGACAGACCGTTAACGCAGCAGCACAGGCAAAGGGATTGCCGCCATAGGTGCTAGCATGATCTCCCGGCCCAAAAACATCACAATGTTTCTTGCACAAAGTTGCACCAATGGGAATGCCGCCGCCTAATCCCTTGGCAGAAGTGAAGATATCCGGCTCAATCCCCAAATTCTCATATCCCCAAAACTTGCCGCTGCGACCCATCCCGACTTGCACTTCATCTAAAATCAGCAAAATGCCAGTTTCATCGCACAGTTGGCGCACCTGCTGGAAGTATTCCACCTCTCCCGGACGAACGCCACCTTCTCCCTGCAAGGCTTCTAGCATAATTGCGGCAACAGCGCGATCGCCTTCATCTAGTTGAGCGATCGCATTCTTGACTGCCTGAATATCGTTGTAAGGCACATAATAAAAACCGGGCATCAACGGGTCAAAGTTCTTCTGATACTTCGGTTGACCCGTGGCAGTAATCGTCGCCAACGTGCGCCCGTGGAAACTGGCGTGAGCAGTCAAAATAATCGGATACTCAATCCCTTTGACCGTGTGGGCGTATTTCCGAGCCAGTTTAATTGCCCCTTCGTTCGCCTCAGCACCGGAATTGCAGAAAAACGCCCGATCCGCGCAGGAATGGTCGATCAGCCATTTTGCTAATTCCCCCTGCACCGGGATGTAATACAAGTTAGAAACATGGTGCAGCGTCTGGATTTGGCGAGTTACGGTTTCTACCATTGCTGGGTGGGCGTGTCCGAGGGTACAAGTGGCAATTCCGGCAACAAAGTCCAGATATTCGCGCCCCTCGCTATCCCAAAGGCGGCAACCCGCACCCCGTTCTAAAGCTAGAGGATAGCGCCCGTAGGTACTCATCACCGAGGCGTCAAAGTTTTCTGGGTCATACGGAACAGACACGCCTGACTCTGCCGGAATTGAGGGATTTTCAACCAGAGTTTCTAAACTCACTGCTTACTCCTGAAATTTTTTATCCTTATCTGGCAATCTTAAAGGGAATTTTCAAAAAGTTCTGTTTAACGGGAACTATAAACGCAAGAGAAAACATAAATAGGCAATAGGGAGGGTTTGTTAATTCAAAACTCAAACCTCTTTTTGGCGTTCTTGGGTCAGGCGCGGTTATCTTTACAAGGGGAATACGTTCAACGCGCAGCAGTGGTGACAAAGACTGGTGTACTCAACCCTTGAACAAAAATATCGACGCCTTCGCAAAGAGTTGATTGGCGGTGCGATCGCACTTTTTGGTGTCGCCCTGTTCGGCACTTTATGGTACAAGCTGGTGGAGGGTTGGTCGTGGTCAGATGCTGCCTATATGACTGTGATCACGCTAGCAACAGTGGGATATGGAGAAACTAATCCGCTGGGTAATCGCGGTCGCTTGTTTACCATCACCCTAATTTTGATGGGTGTAGTCAGCATCGGCTACATCGTCAATCGGTTTACAGAAGCCCTAATTCAAGGCTACTTTCAAGAGGGAGGACGACTGAGGCAGCGGCGGCGTTTGGTAAATTCTTTAAATGAACACTATATCCTTTGTGGATTTGGGCGCACGGGGCGTCAGGTTGCCCTGGAATTTCAGGCTGAAGGCATTCCGTTTGTGACGATAGACTCTCAGGTGGAGCCGGTAGAGGAGGCGCTACAGTTGGGTTATATCGCGGTGCAAGGCGATGCGACTCTGGATGACACTCTCCACAGGGTAGCGATTGAACGGGCGATTTGTTTGGTGGCGGCGCTGCCTTCGGATGCGGAAAATCTCTATACGGTGATTTCGGCGAAAACGCTCAATCCCACCATTCGAGCGATCGCCCGTGCTAGTACAGAAGAAGCGGTGCAAAAAATGCAACGTGCCGGTGCTGATGCCGTGGTTTCTCCCTATATTACCGGCGGCAGGCGCATGGCAGCAGCAGCGCTTAGACCCCAAGTGATGGACTTTGTGGATGGTATCCTCACGGGAACCGATCGAGCTTTTTATATGGAAGAGTTCCTGATCGATCCCCAAACTTGTCCTGTTGTGGGACAAACGCTTAGAGAAGCACGGTTGCGATCGCAATCCGGCGCTTTAGTTCTCGCCATTCGTCGCGCTGATGGCAGCCTCATCGGTGGTCCCACGGGAGAAACTCAATTACTGGCGGGAGATTTGCTCATTTGCATGGGTACGGCAGAACAACTGCGAATCCTCAGCCAAATCCTGATTCCCATTAATTCTCGGAAGCTGCGTCCGCCCAAGCATACCTAATAACATTCAGTTATTGTTTTCGACCTATTACTTTGGGAGATCCGGCGACTCATCGGTAAAAAGAACGGTGGGTGAAAGTGCAAGTAAATCAGTTTAGAAGCATCCGCTACGCGAACGCACTTTCTACCTAAACTGATTTAATATTAATCCAGCTTCAGGGAATTCACTGGCACCTCATCCCAAGAATCAACCGTTCGCAATCTGGCAATCCAACCTGCCTGTTTTTGGAAATCGGTTAAATTCTTCTCGTAGGACTCATGACAATCTTTTGCCTGCCCTTCATCACAACAGGCAATACAGGCATGGATCATTCCAGACGGATCGATCTGTTCGTTTACCCAAATGGTCATCGGGCATTCTCCCTGAATTTTAAATGCATAGACTGCTTGCAACTCGACAAAAAACGCTTACCTCTCTCGCTGCGATCGCGAAGCACTCCAAAAAGTCAGTTCGCACTCTTGAAAGAGCAATCTGTTGATTGGTGCTGATTTAATACTTATACCAAGTCGCGTTGTCACATCCTTCAAATCCAATGGCAACGCCAAGGTATTTTACATTTTTTGGCTCTGTGGGGCTAAGGAATCGACCCACTTTGCTCCCCACAGCCTACCTCCACGAAAGAGATAGAACACCTCCCGTTACATCCTGCAAAAAATCGGGAACTCTAACAAGGGTACTGATGCAAACTCTAATTATTGCAGGTCATCCTTGTAGGCGATCGCTGAATTCCTGAGTTAGCGAGACAAAAACCAAGGGATGACAAGGCTTTGAGCCAATAGAAGCGCAGGAGTTGAGACCGAACGTTCGTAAAGCTGTCGATCGGTTCAACGATAAAAGGCAGCATAATCCCAGTTTAGTCACAAAAAAAGTTTCTATGAAATCTCGACTTTTCCGCTTGGTGTCTCTTTTTTTGCTCAGCATTGTGCTAATCGCAGCCTGCAATAGCACGACAACCGTAACTTCCCAAAAAGAGACTCAGCCCCTGATCGTCGGTTACAATCTGTGGCCTGGACTGTTTCCGATAGCGATCGCATCTGAAAAAGAATTCTTCTCAGCTCAAGGGGTGAAAGTCAAACCCGTCTATATCCAAAACTATCTAGAATCGGTATCTGAATTCAGTGCTGGAAAATATGATGGAGTCGCCATCACAATGGGTAGCTTGATGAGCATGATTGAGAAAAACCCAGATGTGCAGATTGCGATGGCAACTGATGAATCGGCTGGTTCTGACTCAATTGTAGTTCGCCCGGATATTAAAAATGTCGCTGACTTGAAGGGCAAGCGCCTCGGAGTCAGGTTAGGCGATGGAGAATTGTTTGTTATCGAAATGCTCCAGAAACATGGTTTGACTACCGATAATGTGACCCTAGTCAACGTAGAAGGAGAAGCGGTTCCAGCAGGTTTTAAGAGCGGTGATATTCAAGCGGGACATACTTGGGAACCGTACCTATCTGAAGTAACCAAATCTGGAGGGCGAGTATTATTCACCAGTAAGGACACACCCGGTTTAATTTCAACGGTAATTGTGTTTCGCACCTCAGTAGTACGCGATCGCCCAAAAGATATTCAAGCTTTTATTCGCGCTTGGTTCCAAGCTCAAGACTATTGGCAGGCAAATCCCGAAGAAAGTAAAGCACTGATTGCTAAAACGCTTTCTATCAAACCTGAAGAAGTTTCCAATGAGGGTGTCAAGTTGTACACCTTAAAAGACAACTTAAAAGCGTTTACTCCCGGTTCCACAACCCAGTCGTTGTACTATACTGCCAAATTGTACGCTGACTTCTATATTCGCACCGGAGGGCTAAGCGTTGCACCGGATATTCAAAAACTGATTGTTCCGTCTTTTGTGCAGCAGTTGCAATCGGGAAGTTGACACTTAGCTAACATGACCGCATTCAGTCACAAAATCAATAGGTTTGTATGAAATCTCGATTTTTCCGCTTTCTATCTTTTTTCTTGTTAAGCATTGTACTCATCACCGCTTGTAATAGCACGCCCAAGGTGACTTCTCGAAGCGAGCTTCCGACCCTGAGAGTTATTTACAATTTGTGGCCTGGGAATTTTCCGATAGCGATCGCTCACGAAAAAGGTTTCTTCACGGCTCAAGGGGTGAAAGTTGAACCCATCTATATAGAAAACTACGTAGAATCAATATCTGCCTTTAGTGCTGATAGAGCCGACGGGATCGCTACCTCATTGGGTAGCATCATCAACATTATTGGGAAAAATCCAGACGTACAGATTACCCAAGTGACAGATCAATCAGCGGGTGCGGACGTTTTGGTGGTGCAACGCGATATTAAAAGCATGAATGACTTAAAAGGCAAGCGAATCGGCACTAAGTTAGGTGATTTTGGAGAATTATTTATCAGCACCTTGCTGCACAAAAATCACCTCACCACTAATGACGTGACTCTCGTCAATGTAGAACCGGAATCGGTTCCAGCGGGTTTACAAAGTGGTGACATTCAAGCTGGAAATACTTGGGAGCCATACACAGGGCAAGCGGTAAAAGCCGGGGCGCAGGTGCTACTTAGCACTAAGCAAACACCTGGATTGCTTCCGAATGTCATCGCTTTTCGCACTTCGGTAGTACGCGATCGCCCTCTTCAAATACAGGCATTTATCCGAGCTTGGTTCCAAGCCCAAGATTACTGGAAGGCTCATCCAGAGGAAAGTAATGCACTGATTGCCAAAACACTAAACCTCAAACCTGAAGAAGTTTCCACCGATGGAGTCCAGTTATACACCTTGCAAGACAATTTAAAAGCCTTTACTCCTGGCAACACAGAGGATTCTTTGTACTATACAGCCAAATTGTACGCCGACTTCTATACTCGCACCGGAGGGCTAAACGCGGCGCTAAATATTCAAAAACTGCTCGATCCATCCTTTGTACAGCAGTTACAAAAGGTAAAGTGAGCGTGAAACATTTTCAACTTTATACCCTACGCAATAAACTGATCTTTTCTTTCTTGGGTGTAGCGCTTCTCCCTTTGCTATTACTGGCATTCTTGAATCAGCGCTCCACCCAAAAGACACTGACGAACAATGCCAATCAAACCCTCTTAACAGCCGCCTCTCAAACTGCCCTGAGTCTAGATGCCTTTATCTCCTCCAATCTGGATGCTGTCCGGGTTGAAGCTCAGTTGCCAGTATTCGCGAAGTACTTAAGTTTACCTGCTAATCAGAGACAAAATATTGCCGCAGAAGTCGAGGGCGCTTTACGTTCGCTCAGCCGTAAAGATACTTTGAATATCTCATCATACGCGCTGCTCGATCGCCAGGGGCGAGATGTAATTGATACGTATACACCAGATATTGGTAAAGATAAATCTGACCAGGATTACTTTCAGCAACCGCTCAAAACTGGCTTACCCTATGTCTCGCCCATCCAGTTTTCCCCAACTACTCGTGAGGTGAGTGTGTTTTTCAGTAGCCCGGTACGGAATGCCGCTGGAAATATTATCGGTGTGTTGCATATCTGTTATAAGGCTGCTGTTGTCCAGCGATTGGTTAGCCAAAATACCAACCTAGTGAGAAGAAGCGCATCTTTTGCGATTTTGCTGGACGAAAATCATATCCGTTTAGCTGACGGCAACGCACCTGAGTTAAATTTTAAATCGGTAACACCACTCCCACCGGCTAAAGTGAAAGCTCTGCAAGTAAAAGGACGGTTGCCAAAGGGTACAACGGCAGACTTATCGACAAATTTCCCTGCTTTTGAGCAAGGTCTAGATAACGCTGCCACATCCCCTTACTTTACAACCGCTTTATCCTCTACAAACAACGATCTAAATGCAGCCGCTGTCACCAAGTTAAAGACGCAGCCGTGGTTTGTAGTGTTTGTGCAGCCGAAAGCAGTATTTCTAGCGCCTATCGAAGCCCAAATCCGCGCCACGCTATTACTGGCTGCGATCATTGCCGGTGTAGTCATTATCGCGGCTATCACGATCGGACAACTTCTGGCTAAGCCGCTGATTAATCTAGCTGGGACAGTGACTCAATTCACTGCTGGCAACCTTGATGCTCGTACTTCTATCAAATCACAGGATGAAATTGGGGTGCTAGCTTTGAGTTTCAATGCGATGGCAGAACAAGTCGGTAAATTGCTTCAAGGCTTAGAAGAGCGTACCCGCGAACTGGAAGTCAGTCAACACGTTACGGTTGCCGTCAGCGAACTGTCGAAAGCGATCGTAGATCCGGAACGGCTGTTGCGCGAAGCGATCGCCCTCATGCAGAATCGCTTTGGCTTACACTACGTGCAAATTTATCTGTTGGATCAAACCACGAATCAACTCATCCGACGGGCTGACTCTGGCAACCAGGATATGCTTGGGCATGATGAAAGTGCTTGTCTGTCTCTTGACGATCGCAGCTTGGTCGCCCTTGCTGCCCGAAATCAGCAAACGATCTGGGTGGATAATCAGGACAATGCAGGGCTAGCAGCAGGCTTGAAACCCATCCCAATCGGTTCTTCCGCAGCGGTGCCCTTGATCGCCCGTGGGGCGCTACTAGGAGTGCTGGACATTCAAGACAATGAAAGCGATCGCTTCAGTCAAACTGATCTGGAGACGTTCAACACCCTGGCGGGACAAATCGCCACTGCTTTAGAAAATGCCCGGTTGTTTGAAGAGATTCAAAAGGCTGAAGCTCAATACCGAGACAAAGCTCAAGAGTTGCAACAAACTCTATCTGAGTTGAAACAAACTCAAACTCAATTAATTCAAACTGAAAAAATGTCTAGTTTGGGTCAACTGGTGGCTGGAGTTGCTCATGAAATTAATAATCCAGTCAACTTCATTTATGGCAACGTCTCTCCTGCCAATGAATACCTAGAAGATTTGCTCAAACTCCTAAATTTGTACCAGCAACACTACCCCAATCCTGATCCGGAAATTCAAGCCTATATCGAAGAAATTGAACTCGAATTCCTGCTCCTAGATTTTCATAAAATTCTATCTTCTATGAAAGTTGGAGCCGAACGGATTCGTCAAATTGTTCTATCTCTGAGAAACTTCTCTCGTTTGGATGAGGCGGAAATGAAAGCCGTTGATATTCATGAGGGTCTTGAGAATACGCTGGTAATTTTACAAAATCAACTAAAAGATAAGCCGGGACATCCTGAAATTCAGGTTATTAAAGAGTATGGCAATTTGCCTTTAGTAGAATGCTATGCCGGACAACTGAATCAAGTGTTTATGAATTTACTTACAAATGCAATTGATTCTCTCGATGAATTTAATCGTAAACGCTCGACCGATGAAATTAAATGTAACCCCACTACTATCTGGATTTGCACCAAAGTTGCAGGGAAAAATCAAGTAGAAATCCGAATAATTGACAATGGCTTGGGGATTCCATCTGAGGTTCAGCCAAGACTCTTCGATCCCTTCTTTACGACGAAAAACGTTGGCAAAGGAACTGGGCTGGGTTTAGCGATTAGCTACCAAATTGTAGTGGAAAAACACGGGGGACAATTGGAGTGTATTTCAGCAGCCGGTCAAGGGGCTGAGTTTGCCATCAAGATTCCAATTAGAGTTTAAATTAACTGACCTTCTTAAGAGCGAACCGACAGGTCGGCGCAACGCGCGATCGCGCTGGGGAATTTCCGGACTGACCGAATCTACCACGACGCCGTTGACTCCGTAATCCTCAACCCTAGGCTATTTAGGGGAAATCACCAGGCTCAAGATGCGTTTACCCAGTGGACGGGAAAGAAAGCTAGAAACTTTAGCTGCTGGATAGGATTTATAGCAACTCATTTTATAAAAAATCCCCAAATCTACAGCATTTTTTTAAAAGTTCCATATTTTCACGTATGACTGAAGTTAGTCAGCACACCGAAAATAGATACAGTGCGGAAAAAGCCACAAATATTATAAGCGTCGTGGATAAAGAAATGACTTTCAGTAGAAATACGCAAGTTTTACAGCCAGAATTAGATCGGGAAGGATTGCTGCACCGAATCACTAACCGGATTCGTCAATCCCTAGAATTTCAAGAAATTTTAATCGCAACGGTGGCAGAAGTCAGTTCGTTACTAGAAGCAGACCGAGTCATGGTATATCGGTTTCATGCTGATGAAAGTGGAGAAGTGATTGCCGAATTTATTCATAAAAATCGCCTTCCGTCTTTAAAAGGTTTGAACTTTCCAGCGGATGACATTCCTCCCCAAGCACGCGAACTCTATCGGAAAGTGCGTCTGCGTTCGATTGTGAATGTTGCTTCCGGACTTATTGGTTTATCGCTACTGGATTCTCCAGAAACCGGAGAATCCCTAGAAACCAGAAAGATCCACTATCGCCCTGTAGACCCTTGCCATGTGGCATATCTCAAATCAATGGGCGTGGAGTCTTCGCTGGTGGTGCCGATTCTGCATGGCGATCGCTTGTGGGGGCTTTTAGTCGCTCACTATTCGCAACCGCAAGTAATTTCAGAACGGGAACTGGAAATTGTCCAGATGGTAGCGGATCAAGTGTCGATGGCGATCGCCCAATCAACTTTACTCACCCAAACCCGCGAAAAAACTCAACGAGAAGTCACTCTTAACCGTGTCTCTACCCTGCTGCATTCACTACATACCATTGAGCTGCAATCAGCCCTTGAGGAAACCGTTACCGCTTTGCAAGGTTCCGGTGGCAGACTGTACATAACCCCAGAAACCACTGGCTTGTCAGCGGTGGTATACACCTGTGGCAATCAATTGACGCTAGTAGAACCGGGAGTGGTAGCAGCAAATCCTGCCTCATCCGTTCTAATTGAGCAGCATCCTCTCTGGCAAGAATGGTTAAGTGGGACCAATTTAAACCTCGTTACAGCAGATGCTAGCGGTAGCAGTGGCATTGTGGCGATCGCTGATTTGTATAAACAAACATATTTGCAACCGCTAGGAACCGTATTTCAATCTACTCTGATTCAAGGCGTGTTGATTGTACCCCTCCAACACCGTCAACAGTTGGTGGGATACTTGACCATTTTTCGAGATGAAATTGACACAGAAACGTTATGGGCTGGGCATTTTGACCCCGATACGCGACAAGTCCACCCCCGTAAATCCTTTGAACTTTGGCGACAGCTAAAAAGAGGTCAACCTCGCCAGTGGACTCCGGAAGAGATTGAACTCGCTGATGCTTTGGGCGATCGCTTCTCAATGGCGATTGAGCAGTATGGACTGTACCAAAAGGTGCAGCGTCTGAATGTCAACCTCGATTGTCAAGTCCAAGAGCGTACAGTCAAGTTACAACAATCCTTGGAGTGGGCTAGCGTTCTTAAGCAAGTCATCGACCAAATCCGCAGCACTTTGGAGCTAAAAACCATCCTGCAAACCATCGTGCGCGAAGTCCGGAACCTGTTAAATACAGATCGAGTGATAATTTACCAGTTCACCCGACGCTGGCAAGGCGAGGTGGTTGTCGAAGAGGTCACTTGCAAAACGAAATCAATTCTGGGGCAGGTATATGACGAGAACTGCTTTCCTATAGAGTACGCAATCTTATACCAGGGCGGACGGGTTCGGGCAATTAGCGACGTGCATCAAGCTTCTTTGCAAGCTTGTCATCTCGAATTCTTGGAACATATTCAGGTAAAAGCCAATTTAGTCGTCCCGATTCGCAGAGGGGAGCAACTGTGGGGGCTACTGGTTGCCCATGCGTGTCATGCGCCAAGAGTTTGGAAGGCGGAGGAAGTCGATCTGCTGCAACAACTCGCCGATCAAGCGGCGATCGCGATTCAGCAAGCCGAACTCTACCAACAGCAAGCGGAATTACTCGCTCAAACCCAGCAGCAAGCAGAACAACTCTCTAGCGCCCTCCAAGAGTTACAGAAAACCCAAACCCAGCTAATTCAAACCGAAAAAATGTCGAGTTTGGGTCAACTGGTTGCCGGTGTCGCTCACGAAATTAATAATCCGGTTAATTTTATCTACGGCAATATCAGCCACGTTGATGAGTATACCCAAGATATGCTCAGACTCATGGAACTCTACCAACGGCATTACCCGAATCCCCATGCGGAAATTGTGGAGCGAGCAGAGGCGATTGACATAGAGTTCCTGACTTCGGATCTACCCCAGATGTTGTCATCGATGAAGGTTGGAGCTGACCGCATCCGCCAGATCGTTCTGTCTTTACGCAATTTCTCCCGACTGGACGAGGCTGAGAGGAAGCCTGTCGATCTCCACAGTGGCATCGACAGCACTCTGTTAATCTTGCAACAGCGACTGAAAGCAAAGCCAGACCATGCCGATATCGACGTGGTGAAAGATTATGGAGACTTGCCGCCTATCGAGTGCTACGCCGGTCAGCTAAATCAAGTTTTTATGAACGTCATCAGCAACGCCATTGACGCTCTAGAGCAACGCGATGAATTGCGATCGCTTGAGGAAATTAAAAACTTACCCAGTCAGATTACGATTCGCACTTTTGTGATGCAGGACAACCCAGATGGTATCCCCCGCGTTGTCATTCAGATTAGTGACAATGGCCCTGGCATGAGTGCAGACGTGCAGTGCCAAGTTTTCGATCCCTTTTTCACCACCAAGCCGGTTGGGAAAGGCACGGGTCTGGGACTTTCCATTAGCTACCAGATTGTGGTAGAAAAACACGGCGGTTTCTTTAAATGTATGTCTCAACCCGGTCAGGGTACTGAGTTCTCGATAGAAATTCCCCTGAACAGCCAGTTAGTACAAAGCTGCTAGAACGGCTTACACTCGGAAACCTCCTTTCCTTGCAAGGAAAGGAGGTTCTGTTTTTCAGGTGAAAAATCTGAATTTTCCCGACATCTTGGGAGCAACTGCGTTATCTCAGCATTGGTTAAGAATAGGTTAATTTGTAATTAATAAACAGTTATTGATATAAATATAAGTTGATATCAATCTCGATCCAGGGCAAGCCTGGGTTGGTTCCCAACTTCGCACAGGTGAATCTATGAGTACCCAAAAAGTCTCATCGCAGTCCTTTTGTGCCCAAAAACTGAAAACTTTGGCAGATTCAACGCGGCTTCAGGTTTTAGAACTGCTCATCAGCGGTCCCAAGCACGTTGGCGAGATGAATGCCGTGCTGGGATTGCAACAGAGTTTGCTATCGCATCATCTAAAAGTTTTGCGGGAAGAGGGTTTTGTGACGGCGACGCGAGATGGCAAGGCGGTGCTTTATCAGCTAGCTCCTGCAATCGGTAGGGCAAATGCTGGTCGGGCGATTGATTTGGGATGTTGTTTCCTTTCCTTTGATTCCAATCAATAAAAAAACCTCAATTTATAACAGATGAAAAACCTAAGACTGCTGGTGCCGCTTTCTATGGCGTTGGCGACCTGCTTTTGGCTGCAATCTTGCGGGAAGCCCCAAGAAGCGGCAACCCAGTCGTCTGATAAGTTACAAGGCAAGCTGGTTTTGACGGGATCGAGTACGGTAGCGCCTCTGGCGGCTGAGATTGCCAAGCGCTATGAAACTCAACATCCGGGAGTCCGGATTGACGTGCAAACGGGCGGATCTTCGCGGGGAGTAGCAGATGCCCGTCAGGGGGTGGCGGATATTGGGATGGTTTCGCGAAGTCTCAAAGACAGCGAGAAGGATTTGCAAGCTTTTACCATTGCTAACGATGGCGTCTCGGTCATTCTCAATCAAGACAATCCAGTTAAAAATCTGACCGACAAGCAAATTGTCGATATCTACACCGACAAAATCAATAACTGGAAACAAGTCGGGGGGAAAGATGCGCCGATTACGGTGGTCAATAAAGCTGAGGGTCGATCCACCCTGGAACTGTTTGCCGACCACTTCAAATTAAAGACAACTGACATTCGCGCCGATGTGGTGATTGGCGATAACGAACAAGGGATCAAAACCGTAGCAGGGAATCCCAACGCGATCGCTTATGTCTCCATTGGTTCTGGCGAATATGGTGCCACTCACAATACTCCGATCAAACTGCTGCCAATAGAAGGAGTAGACGCCTCCATCGCCAACGTCAGCAACGGCACATTTCCGATTTCTCGTCCTCTCAATTTAGTAACAAAAACCACACCTACTGGATTGCAAAAAGACTTTATTGATTTTGCCGGTTCTCAAGATGTGCAAGACATTGTGAAGGAGCAATATTTTGTCCCAGTCGCGAAATGAAGTCATACTCGTCTGGATATTGCGGGGAATGGCGATTGTTTCTGGCGCGATCGCTCTTTTAATTCTGCTATTCCTGATCTGGGAAACCTTGCCGATCTTGCAAAATATTGGGCTGACGCGCTTCTTTAACGACCCCTCCTGGCATCCAGCTAGCGAAGAATTTAACCTAATGCCGATGCTGTGGGGGTCGCTGTTTGTGACGGCGGGTTCTGTGCTAGTCGCAACACCATTGGGCATTCTTTCAGCAGTTTTTTGTCACTATTACGCACCCCCGATTCTAGCCAAAATTTACCGACGCTTAATTGAGCTTTTAGCAGGGATTCCCTCAGTCGTTTATGGTTTTTGGGGTTTAGTCGTGCTGGTGCCAATTATCGGGCGGATTCACCCGCCGGGACCGAGTTTATTCGCTGGGATTCTTATCCTAACTCTGATGATTCTTCCCACCATTGCCCTCGTCGCAGATGCCACCTTTGCCAACGTGCCCGCAGATTACCTGCAGGGTGCAGCGGCGCTGGGATTGGGACGCTGGGCAATGGTGCGTGGTGTGGTTTTTCCGGCAGCAAAATCAGGGCTATTAACGGGGATCATCTTGGAGACGGGACGGGCGATCGGTGAAACAATGGCGGTGCTAATGGTTTGCGGTAACGTCGTGCAGGTACCAAAGGGTGTATTTGAGCCAGTGCGGACGTTGACGGCAAATATTGCTCTAGAGATGGCTTATGCCGTGGGAAATCACCGCGCCGCCTTGTTTGTCAGCGGGTTGATATTGATGGCAATGATTGTGGTTTTAGTCGTTGTTGCCGAAACGATTAATCAGGGAGATTTTTATTAATAGGATTCAATGTAGGTTGGGTTGAGGAACGAAACCCAACAAAGGCTTATCAATGTTGGGTTTCGTTCCTCAACCCAACCTACAATTATTCTTACCTGGACGGTATTACACATCTATGACTAAACCCTTGGTAAAATCACCAGTAAAAAGGCGAGAATCAAAAGAAGGAACCCATCTTTTGGGTTTAAAATCTTTACCTGTTTATGAGTTAATTTCAATTGTAGTTGTCTGGGCATCTGTCGCTTTAATAACAGCTTCGCTGTTATGGCTATTGAGCGAGATTTTTGTTTCTGGTATCGGTCAAATTAACTGGGAGTTTCTGACAACAACGCCCCACAATGCTGGTCGAGATGGAGGAATTGCACCCATTTTAGTCTCGACAGCGCTGATTGTAGGAGTTTGCATGGCAGTTTCAATTCCTTTAGGAGTAGGGACTGCAATATTGCTGGCTGAATTTACCTCAAATGAGAGTATTTTGGGGCGGTTGGTGCGCCTTAGCTTGGATGTTTTAGCAGGCGTCCCTTCAATTGTTTTCGGTCTTTTCGGCAATGCTTTTTTCTGTAAAACCTTGGGAATGGGCTTTTCGATTCTTTCTGGTGGGTTGACGCTGGCGTGTATGGTGCTGCCGATTGTGATTCGCTCAACCCAGGAGGGTTTCCGAGGCGTACCGGATGACTATCGACGTTCGGCGGCGGCGCTGGGACTCTCGCGTACAGCAACATTATGGGAGTTACTGCTACCAGCCGCAATGCCTGGATTAGTCGTGGGGTTGCTGTTGGGTTTGGGAAGAGCGATCGCTGAAACTGCTGCTTTAATCTTTACCAGCGGTTATGTCGATCGGATGCCAGAGTCACTGTGGGATTCCGGGCGATCGCTCTCGGTTCACATTTACGATCTCGCCATGAACGTCTCTGGTGGCGAACCAAACGCCTATGCCTCTGCTCTCGTATTAGTCAGCTTTCTATTACTCATTAATGCTGCAATATCTTGGCTAGCAGAGCGTTTTCGGCAATCCCGAATTTGGGTAGCGTAAACCAATCTTACCTCGCGTTCTTCCTTTGCATACTTCGCGTCTTTGCGGTTCAAATTCTTCATGAAACACTCTACAAGCGAAATTCATATCCAAGAGCAAAATTTAGCCTCACTTCCCAGTAATCCACCGGAAATAAAAACCGAGAATTTAAGCCTTTCTTACGCGAATAAACCCGCATTTAAAGATGTCACACTCGCGATTAAATCAGGTGAAATCGCAGCTCTAATTGGCCCTTCCGGTTGTGGTAAAACAAGCTTTCTCTCTTGTCTGAACCGCCTTACCGATTTAACGAACAACTGTCGGTTATCAGGGCGGATTCTGCTGGGGGATCGAGATGTGCAAGAAATCGATGTAATTTCATTGCGCCGCCGGGTAGGAATGCTATTTCAAAAACCCAACCCCTTCCCACTTTCCATTATCAGAAATCTTGAATTTCCGCTTAGAGAACACGGAGTTAGGAATCGAGAAAAAATCGATGAAATTGTCGAAGATGCTTTGCGGGATGTCGGCTTGTGGGATGAGGTGAAGGACAGGCTGAAATCTCCTGCCCTTGCCCTTTCTGGCGGTCAACAACAACGGTTGTGTCTTGCCAGAGCGATCGCACTCATTCCCGATGTTCTCCTAATGGATGAGCCTTGCAGTGCCCTCGATCCGCTTTCTGGTGAAGTCGTAGAGGATTTGATCGTCAATCTGCGCGGCAAATATACAGTCCTCGTCGTCACTCACAATCTGGCACAGGCAAAGCGGATTGCGGATGATGTGGCGCTGTTTTGGGTTCAGGATGGCGCTGGACAATTGATCGAATCCGGTTCAGTTGCCCAGATTTTTGAATCTCCCCAGCACCCTCTAACGGCTGCCTACGTCACTGGCAGAAGGGGTTAAGGGTTGCAGCCATACTCACGAGAGAATCGCCCGTAACGCGGCAAATCCGCCAGTCGGGCAAAACGTCAGCACCCATGCACTTGTAGAATGCGATCGCCGGTTCATTCCAATCTAAAACGCTCCACTCCAAGCGTCCACAGCCGCGAGATAAAGCCAACTGAGCTAGGTGGGTGAGAAGCGCCTTCCCGATCCCCTGACGCCGATATTCCGGGAGTACAAACAAGTCTTCCAGATAAATTCCCGGCTTCGTCAGAAAGGTGGAATAGTTATGGAAAAACAGGGCAAACCCCACGGCTTGCCCCGCATATTCTGCTAGAATTGCCTCGACATAAGGCTTAGAACCGAAGAGATGGTCTTTTAGGGCGTCAGCATTGCCAGTGACAGCGTCAGAGAGTTTCTCATACTCCGCCAGTGCTTTAATTAGCCCAAACAGCACCGACGCATCCCCAGGCTCCGCTGGACGTAAAATCAATTCAGTAGTCATTAGTCATCAGTCAGTGGTCATTGGTCAATCATAAAACTAATAACTAATCACTGATAACGAACAACTTTTACGTGAGCCATCCTTTCAAGCGTTTGGCAACCTGGGGACGCCGCAGTTTCCGCATCGCTTTACTTTGAATTTGACGCACTCGTTCGCGGGACAAATTAAATAAACAGCCCACTTCTTCTAACGTGTAGGGTTCGCTGCTGGTTAAACCATACCGCAGAGATATGACATCTTTTTCCCGATCGGTAAGAACGTCGCCCAACACTTCCCAGATTTCCTGGCGCATCATGGCTTCGCTCATCTGCTCTTCGGGAGATTGATTATCGCCATCTTCCAACAGATCCATCAGTTCCGTCTCTTCTCCCTTCCCGATGCGATGGTTGAGAGAAAGCGATCGCCTTCTAAGTTGCAACAACTGACGCAACTGCGAAGCCTCAATATCTAAAGATTGCGCCAGTTCCTCTTCTGTCGGATTGCGGTGCAGTTCTTGCTTGAGTTCTCGCTGCGCTTTTTTGAGCTTGTTTAACTTCTCGACAATGTGAATCGGCAATCGAATCGTTCTGGCATCGTTGGCGATTGTCCGCGTGATTGCTTGCCGAATCCACCAATAGGCATAGGTAGAAAACTTGTAACCTTTGTCGGGATCAAACTTTTCCGTAGCGCGGTTTAATCCCAGCGCCCCTTCCTGAATTAAATCGAGGAATTGAACACCTCGGTTCAAATATCGTTTAGCAATAGAAACAACCAATCGCAGGTTCGAGCGAATCATCTTCCGTTTCGCTACCCGTCCACGATACAGCAGATGTTCCATCTGCCGTTCCGAGATCCCATCTGCTGCTGCCAGTTCTGCTTTTGTGGGATCGCGTTCCAACTCTTTTTGTAATTTTTCTTGGAGCGCTTCTATTTTGACTAAATATTGGACGCGATGGGCTAATTCCACTTCTTCATCTGGTTTCAGAAGTGGATAGCGTGCCATCTCCTTAAAAAACGCTCCTACAGTATCGTCGGAGATGGTTTTGCGGTATTCAGAGGGGCGGGCATCGGCTAATTTATCGATTTCCTCTGAAATTTCATCTTCAACACTGACGATTTCTATTTCAGTGGTTTCTTCCATTTGCTGGTCGGTAATATCTACAAAATCCCGATCGGATGTAGATTCCACGTCGCTTCGGTTCAGGTCAGCAATATTCATAGCAAGGTCTGAGTCGGTATTGGATAAAGCGAGTTGATGGGAACGGATGCTCTCTTTGTACATATCCATGACGGACTGAAGACAGGCTCTACGAGCATAGACTCAAGGGTCAACTTTATTTTTACTGTCTGGATTCTTTGCTAATTTTGAGCTTCATTTATCCGCTCGTGGCTATGCCAGATCGGTTCCCAGCTTTGTAACACTCAAAATTTTTTTCCAACCTTTCAAGTTACAAATAGCTTTTTAAGGCTACCAGAAAATAGCTTTTTGATTGTTTCCCTGATTACATTTCTCGATTACAGAATCTAGAAGCGCTTTAGATTTGGTATGCGTCTTAAGAAAAAATCAGGGAACATGAAGGTGATGCCCTAGTCTATCAGAAGCTTGCCATCAGCTTTGAGGTCGTAGATAATTTTCAATTAAATTAAATTCAAATCCATGCCAAACCTGGGAATTGTTTGCATCTTTCTGACTCCTAATTCAGGAAAGTTTAAACTTTTTTAAATTTCCTATGCTATTCACACAGGATCTCATATACTTGATAGCTTTCCTCTCTATCGATAGGGAGAAAATAGGCATCCGCGCTCTGCACGATAGATAGAGGATAGCAAGTATACTCACATACAAGCATCCAGGCGGGACATTTGTATCCTACTTTTATCCTAGTCGTTACGACCTCAGACGTTGTTGAATTTCAAGTCCCTCAAGAGTCTACAGCCAGCTAAAATTAACTGGTCTACAGTAAGCGACAAGCATGGCGGTCTGGAGAGCTGGCTGTAGCATCTGGCTGCCAAGGGAGAGGGGGAATATGTCGTCAAATCCCAATGTCGGGCGTTCGGGCATTGTGCTGGAAAGTAGAGCATCCTACGACCAGTCTGATTCTGGACAGAATCGATGGATAGAAGTGCTGGTGGATTGTCCAGAAGCAGAAGCGCAGAAGCGGTTGTATACCTATCGGTTGCCCGCCCAGTTGCAAGTGCAGCCGGGGGATATTTTGAGCGTGCCGTTTGGGGCGCAAGTTTTGGGAGCGATCGCTATCCGGATTTGCGATGCACCGCCGCCAGATTTGAACCCAGCCAAAATCCGGGATGTGGAGGATGTGGTGAGTGCTGGGTTTTTCCCGCCGACTTACTGGCAACTGCTGAACCAAGTCGCAGAATATTACTACACCCAGCTGATTCAGGTGATTCGAGTAGCGCTACCGCCGGGATTGTTAGGGCGATCGCAGCGTCGCATCCGTCTTGCCCCAGGAGAAGGGGAGAGGGGGGGACAAGCCGGACAAGCGGGAAGTGCCAATTACTTGAGTCCATCTGCCTGTCAGATTTTGGAACTTCTGCAAGCTCAACCCTCTGGAGACTACAGCTTCGTCTACCTCCAGCGTCAAGTTAGAGGAGCGTATCGAGCAATCCGGGAGTTATTGCGGGTTAAATTAGTCGAAAGTTACCTGGAACCGCCCAGAACCCAGCGACCGAAGTTACAGAAAGCCGTGACGCTGGTTGCCGATGTTTTTCCCCTCGACTTGACGCAGCGCCAACGGGAAATTTTGGAAGTGCTGCGGCGGCGCGGCGGCGATTTGTTGTTGACTGAGTTGCTGCAAATCTGCAATGCCAGTTCATCCACCATCAAGACGCTGGAGCAAAAAGGCTGTGTGGTCATTCAAGAACGGGAGATGTTGCGAACTTCCGCAGAACCGATCTTGGCTGGGGATCAACCGAAAGCATTAACACCTGCTCAATCTGAGGCGTTAGAAGCGATCGCATCTTTATCTAGTTTTGCGAGGGTGCTGTTGCACGGAGTCACGGGTTCCGGGAAGACAGAGGTATATTTACAAGCGATCGCCCCGATCTTAGAACGGGGACAATCTGCCCTCGTCCTCGTCCCGGAAATTGGTCTTACACCCCAACTCACCGACCGATTCCGCGCCCGTTTTGGCAACAAAGTCTGCGTCTATCACAGCGCCCTTTCCGATGGCGAACGCTACGACACCTGGCGGCAAATGCTGGCGGGTGCAGCCCAAGTCGTCATTGGCACCCGCTCAGCCATCTTTGCCCCACTGCCACGCCTGGGGCTGATAGTGTTAGATGAGGAACACGACTCCAGCTTCAAGCAAGACCAACCCGCACCCACTTATCACGCCCGCACGGTTGCGACTTGGCGTGCCGAGTTGGAAAACTGCCCCCTCGTCTTAGGTTCCGCCACCCCTTCCCTAGAAACCTGGGTGAATATTACGAGTCAGGAGTTAACCTCTTCAACTGAAAACTCTCTTACCCATTACCTCTCATTGCCTGAACGCATCCAATCGCGCCCTCTACCGCCGGTAGAAGTGGTGGATATGCGCCAAGAGTTGCAGCAAGGGAATCGCTCGATTTTTAGCCGGTCGCTTCAGGAAGGCTTGCAGCAGCTACAAGATGAGGGGAAACAGGGAATTTTATTTATCCATCGGCGGGGACATAGTACCTTTGTTTCTTGCCGCAGCTGTGGGTATGTGATTGAGTGTCCTCACTGCGATGTTTCGCTGGCGTATCACCACACTCATGAAGAAGCCGCTGAATTATTGAGGTGTCATTACTGTAATTTTGTGCGATCGCATCCTCAATCCTGCCCCGAATGCGGTTCCCCCTACCTAAAATTTTTCGGCAGTGGCACCCAGCGAGTCGCCCAGGAATTAGCGCAGCAGTTCCCTCAGTTGCGCTATATCCGGTTCGATAGCGACACCACCCGCACCAAAGGCGCTCATCGCACGCTGCTGACGCGCTTTACCAACGGAGAAGCCGACTTGTTAATTGGGACTCAAATGCTCACCAAAGGGCTAGATATATCCCAGGTGACACTGGTGGGAGTTGTCGCCGCTGATGGGTTGCTGCATCTACCCGACTACCGAGCCTCAGAAAGAGCATTTCAAACCTTGACACAAGTTGCAGGTCGTGCTGGTCGAGGCAATGACCCCGGTCAAGTAATTATTCAAACTTACACCCCAGAACACGCAGTCATTCAAGCAGTACGGCGTCACCAGTATCAATCTTTCATCGAGACAGAGTTAGAACAACGAGAGGCGCTGAATTATCCTCCCTACGGACGTCTCATTTTGTTGCGGCTAAGCAGCACCGATGCCGCTGAAGTTCAGGAAACTGCCGAAATGCTAGCAGCGGGGCTGGCTTCAAATACACTCCAGGGGGATAGCAGTTCAGATGCCCATCCCACCAGCCCGATGTATGAGATATTAGGGCCAGCACCGGCGAGTATCTTACGGGTGGCGAATCGATATCGATGGCAGATTATGCTCAAGTTTGCGCCTGATTCGCTGCCAGAATTACCGGATTTCAACGAGTTGCGCCTCCTCTGCCCGTCCTCAGTCAGCTTGACAATAGATGTTGACCCGCTGAATTTGATGTGATATCCAAACCAGAAACCCGGTTTCCGATCTTAAGCTAATTCATCCGGATTAACACCCATTGCCCTCAATCGTTCTGCCAAGCGTTCAGCGCGTTCTTCTGCAAGCTGTGCTATCTCAGTACCGTCTAGCAGCAAGTTTCCCTGAGCATCCCACCAGCGCAACCAGGGAAATTCCATATTTGTATATCGACCTTGCCAAATTCCCAACTCTACTCCTAAAGGCTCAATGGGATAGTGTCCGCGCTCGTTAGGCTGCATCATCTGATAGCGCCCGTTAATTAATTGGTACACTTCCACTCGTGCCAGATTTACTTCATAGATGCCATAGAAGGGAACTCGAATCGCCTGCTCGTAAACCCAAAACTTGCCAGTTATCGGGGTTCTGTCTCGTTCTTGGGAACCATCGCCTGAGACAAACTCCAGCGCCATCAGCGGCGCAACGTATTCTTGCCACAAGACATAAGAACGTCGGTATTGACCGTTCAAAGTCGGCGGGACATTCGGCACATAAAACCAGTCTGGTGCTTCTGCTCCTCTTTCAGGCGGTTCTGTTATCCGCCAATAGATACCGCTATCTCGACCGATGCAATATTGCCCATCGGGATGAATTTGCTGCAAAACTGGTTCTATACAGTGGGTCAGCAGATCGCCTTGGGGCGGTTCTTGAAAGTTTTTCACAAATGTGCCATCCGACTCTGGTAATTGGGTATGGTCGGGAAGGGTGAAACCAATGGGAAATGGTGTTTCTGTTGATGTCATAGGAACTTGCTAATATACCGACCGATCGCGGTTTTTTATCTCACGTTAACTCATCGGGATTAACGCCCATTGCTCTTAACCTTTCTGCTAAGCGTTCAGCGCGATCGCGTTGCTGTTCTATCTGAGATTGAGCCTGCTGATTGCGTTCCCATCCAGTTAACAATAGGTTCCCCTGAGCATCCCACCAGCGCAACCAGGGAACTTCTGTATTTTGGTATCGACCCTGCCAAATTCCTAACTCAACTCCCATCGGCGGAATAAGGTAGCGTCCTCGCTCATTAGCTGGCATTCTTACATAGCGTCCCGCTATCAACTGATAGACTTCTAGTAACGCTGGTCTAGGAGAAGAATCAACAAGCACTCCAGCATCAAAGATGCCATAAAAGGGAACGCGAATTGCCTGCTCATAAACCCAAAACTTGCCACTCATGGGGGTTTGGTCTCGTTCTTCGCTGCCATCTCCAGAGACAAATTCTAGTACAATCAGCGGTGCTATGAGTTCTTGCCAAATTACATAAGAACGTCGGTATTGACCATTTAAAGTCGGCGGGACATTCGGCACATAAAACCAGTCGGGAGCTTTGCATCCGTTTAGCGGCGGGTCAGTTATCCGCCAATAGATACCGCTATCTTGACCGATGCAGTATTGCCCATCGGGATGTATTTGTTGTAAGAGTGGCTGTATAGAGTCGGTGAGCAAAATGCTTTGCGGATGTTCTTGAAAGTTTTGCACGATGCTGCCATCCGACTCTGGTAATTGGGTATGGTCGGGAAGGGTGAAACCAATGGGAAATGGTGTTTCTGTTGAGGTCATAGGAACTTGCTAATATAAATGAATCTTGATTAATTATTCTTGTAGTAACAAATCTACGGCTACTAATCCTTTTTGAATTGCCAAGATGGCGGCTTGAGTGCGATCGCGTACCTCCAACTTTTGTAAAATAGCGTGGACGTGAACCCGAACTGTACCCAAGGCG
Organism: Coleofasciculus sp. H7-2; assembly: GCF_042747725.1. NCBI lineage: Bacteria > Bacillati > Cyanobacteriota > Cyanophyceae > Coleofasciculales > Coleofasciculaceae > Coleofasciculus > Coleofasciculus sp. H7-2. The sequence continues at coordinate 101,009 of NZ_JBHZGO010000083.1, read as the reverse complement.
ATATTTAGAAGTTCGGCAATTTCCTGATTTGTCTTCCCGGCGGCAATTAATGCTAAAATCTCCAATTCCCGACTGGTAAGCGGAGTTGCTAAAGGTTCAGCGGTTTTAGATGCAAGTGCTGAGTGTGGATTTTCTGTAAATGCAGCGCGAATTTCTGCTGTCCCCGTTTGATCCCACCATGAGGCACCGGCTGCAACTGAACGTAGTGCTAAAATTAATAGTTCAGCTTCGATTCCTTTGAGACAATAGCCATGAGCGCCAGCAGCAATTAACCGCTCAATTAAAGGCTTTTGGGAATGAGAAGTTAAAACCAAAATCGGCATTTTGGGATGACGCTGTTTAATTTGGCGACACGCTTCAACGCCTCCCAAACCAGGCAATCCCACATCCAACAACACTACATCTGGTAAATAGCAATTCGTCAGTTCCACAGCGGTTTCGCCATCAACCGCTTCTCCAACGACTTCTAACCCTTCCTGTTGCAACCGCATCCGCAGTCCCAGGCGAAACAGTTCATCATCTTCCACTAATAAAATCCGCAACGAAGGTTTCATCTTTAAGGTCTTAAAAGTTAAGTTGCAATCATAAAAATTTTTAATGATTAATTTTTAATTCCCACCGGGTAGTCGAAAGCCAAACATTGCCCCGCGTGGTTTCTGGTTTTCTCCCCAAATTGTACCGCCGTGCGCTTCAATAATCTGACGAGTCAGATATAAACCCAGTCCAGATCCTGTAGCAACGCGATCGCTATGTCCTTGATAAAATCGCTCAAATAGGTAGGGTAACTCTTCTTCTGTGATGCCCTGCCCATTATCGAGAATTTTCACAATTTGATAATCAGCATGGTACTCCAGTATGACTTCTACCTTACCGCCACGCGGGGAATGATTAATGCCATTAGTGAGTAAATTTATAAAGACTCGCTGTAATTGCAAGGCATCTCCATTCACCCACAAAAAGCGGCGAAAATCGGTTGAACCATGACTGAGAGTAATGTACACCCGACGCGAAGAAGCTAAATCTGTCAATGTAGCGATCGCTTCAGTAGCCAAGGTAACTAAATTCACGGGCGAAAGCACCAGTTTTAGCCCTTTGGTATCGTTACGATATACATCCAGCAGCGTCTCCACCAGATGTAATGTCGAAGTGTGAGAACGAACCATCATCGCCAAAACTTTTTGTTGCTGAGACGTACAAGCACCGAAGTGCCCTAATTGGAAAGATTTAATCGTTGCAATCGCGCCTAATAAAGGAGTTTTGAGATCGTGTGTCAAAGTGGAGGCAAAATCTTCACGAAGACTTGCCAGTTGTGTTTGCGATCGCAATTGGGCTTGTTGTCTCTGCATCGCCTCTTCATAACGCTGGTTGCGACGCAGCAACCAGCAAGTCACCGCCAACGCTATCACTGCAATCAATCGGTTTGCCACCGTTGACGGTTGGATCGGTTCAATAGTGGGAGAAAACAAATTTAAGATAGTTAGACTAGCAGCAGAAAGCGTGAGTTTAAGCGTTGCGTGGCGACTCAAGCGCGAATTCGTCAGTAAAATTGGTCCGATATAGAGGTAGCCAAATACATAGGATGGAGGTGTGGAAAACTCCAGCATAATCAAGACAGCAAATGCCCCTGCAATTAGCCAACCCATATTCGAGTGCTGATTTTTTATCACAAGATTTGCTTTGATAGCCACCAAGGTGCGTAACCTCCTCATCAGATTTAGTTTTAACTGATGAACGGCACCACATGACCTATACTATATCCTCAGTTTAGCGACAAACCTGAATCTATACTTGCAGATATAGAAGATGTATTAATACATATATATCTAGGTTATATATGTAATCTAATTGTGGTATTTGTCGCTTACGTATTAGGATGCTAATCAGACAAGTTAAAGATTTATTTGTCTAATTTATCTGCAAGTAAATTGTACTTAGATTAAATTAGGTTTAATTTATGTGGCAAGGCTTCTTTCAAATTGTCATAACCTTATCTATTCTGGTAGTAACAAGTAAGGTTTTGGGCGACTACATAGCTCGTGTATTTAAAGGAGAAAAAACCTTTTTTGACCCGGTAATGATACCGATAGAAAAAGCTATCTACGCACTAGGGGGCGTGCGAAACCAAGACAATCAGACGGGTTGGCAGTATGTCCGTGCCGTGCTTTATACCAACTTGGTCATGGGTATATTAGTTTATCTAATTCTCATACTACAGCAATTCCTGCCCCTAAATCCTACCGGATTAAGTGCCCCCAGTTGGGATTTAGCACTGCACACAACAATCTCATTTTTGACCAACACAAACCAGCAGCATTATTCTGGCGAAACCACCTTCAGTTATGCCAGTCAGATGTTAGCGCTGGGTTATCTAATGTTTACCTCAGCCGCGACAGGATTAGCAGTGGGAATTGCCTTTATTCGCGGCTTAACTGGCAGATCGCTAGGTAACTTTTACGTTGATTTAATCCAATCCATTACGCGGATATTGCTGCCTCTGTCCATCTTAGGAGCGCTATTGTTAATAATTCTGGGCGTTCCGGAAACCTTAGCTAGACCGCAGGTAGCTACCACCTTAGAAAATGGAATACAAATCATTGCCCGTGGCCCTGTAGCCCACTTTGAAAGTATCAAACAGCTAGGAGAAAATGGCGGTGGATTTTTTGCCATCAACTCCGCCCATCCATTTGAAAATCCCAATGGCTTCTCCAATCTGCTAGAAACAATTGCGATGGTTTGCATTCCGGCGTCGCTGATTATAACCTACGGCATCTTTGCCAATAACAAAAAGCAGGGATGGCTGCTATTTTGGATGGTATTTATTATTTATGCTGTCTTGATTAGTATTACTGCCATTGCCGAATATCAAGGAAATCCTCTAGTTAATAATCTCCTGGGAGGACAGCAACCTATTCCCAACTTAGAAGGCAAAGAAGTTAGATTTGGTTGGGCACAGACAGCACTTTGGGCAATTACGACAACAGGAACTATGTGCGGTGCTGTCAACGGGATGCACGATTCTCTAATGCCTCCGGGAGGCTTTTCCACCCTGTTTAATATGTTCCTTCAGATTGTCTGGGGTGGTCAGGGGACTGGAACAGCTTACTTGTTCATCTACCTAATTTTGACAGTATTTCTGACAGGCTTGATGGTGGGAAGAACCCCAGAATTTTTGGGGCGAAAAGTTGAGAAAAAAGAAATCGTTCTTGCCAGCGTCGTGCTACTCATCCACCCGATAGCAGTATTGATTCCCTCAGCCATTACTCTCGCTTTTCCCAACACCCTGGCTGGAATCAGTAACCCCGGCTTTCACGGCATCTCCCAAGTCGTCTACGAGTACACCTCAGCCTCCGCCAACAACGGATCTGGCTTTGAAGGATTGGGCGACGCTACCCTGTGGTGGAACTTGAGTACGTGTTTCAGCCTCTTACTCGGTCGCTACATCCCGATTATCGCCCTGCTGCTGTTAGCCGACAGCATGGCTCACAAACAACCAGTACCCGAAACTAGCGGCACCCTCCGCACCGATACACTTCTATTTACCGCCGTCACAGCGGGAATTATCTTGATTTTAGGCGCACTAACCTTCTTCCCAGTTTTAGCACTTGGTCCTATAGCCGAAGCTTTCCAAATTGCTAAAGGAGGGTAATTTTTAACGCTCTCGGTACGCAAAGTTATAACAACCTTTGTTCAAATTTTGAACCTTGTTTGGGTTTAAACTTTAAGGAATCTTGAAATATGACTTCTAACAATATTTCTTCTCCCCAGCAGCCAAGAGGGGCACGTTCTTCGCGCAAACATACCCCCAAGGTAAATACTAAAGGGCTTTATCAGCGAGCTTTCCGGGATGCTTTTGTCAAGCTCAACCCACGAATCATGCTGAAAAATCCAGTTATGTTTCTAGTGTGGGTTGGCACCATCATCACTGCACTGGTAACAATTGACCCAAATTTGTTTGGCACAGTACCGGGCGAAAACCAGCGGCTATTTAATGGTCTAATTACCGTAATTTTGCTATTTACCCTGCTATTTGCCAATTTTGCGGAAGCGGTGGCAGAAGGACGCGGTAAGGCACAAGCCGACTCGATGCGGGCAACCAAATCGGACACAACTGCTCGGAAATTATTGCCCGATGGCTCAATTGAGGAGGTATCTTCAACTAATTTAAGGCAAGGCGATCGCATTAAAGTTATTGCTGGTGATATCATCCCCGCCGACGGGGAAGTGATTGCTGGTGTCGCCTCCGTCGATGAATCGGCAATTACTGGGGAATCTGCGCCAGTGTTGAAAGAACCAGGCTCAGATATTGCGAGTTCTGTTACAGGCGGCACGAAGATTATCTCCGATGAACTAACTCTGCGAGTAACATCCGACCCAGGTAAGGGGTTTTTAGACCGGATGATTGCTCTGGTGGAAGGCGCAGAACGTAGCAAAACACCCAACGAAATCGCCTTGACGGTATTGCTGGCAGTTCTGACTCAGGTGTTTCTGATTGTCGTAGCAACGCTGCCATCATACGGCAACTACGTAAATAACCCGGTGGGCGTAGCCACGCTGATTGCTCTGTTAGTGGCGTTGATTCCAACCACGATTGGCGGCTTGCTGAGTGCGATTGGGATTGCCGGGATGGACAGAGTCGCCCAGTTTAACGTGGTAGCGACATCTGGACGAGCCGTAGAAGCGTGTGGCGATGTCAATACCCTGATTTTGGACAAAACGGGCACGATTACCCTAGGAAACCGTTTAGCCGAGGAATTTATCCCAGTTAACGGTCATTCGATGGATGATATTGCTAAAGTTGCTCTGGCTGCCAGCGTATTTGATGAGACGCCAGAAGGCAAGTCAATTGTCAGGCTAGCAGAGAAGTTAGGGTCAACAGTGGATTTTGACCGCAATGCAGCTGAGGCAATCGAATTTTCTGCCAAAACGCGCATGAGCGGTACGGATTTGCCCGATGGTGGTGAAGTCCGTAAGGGTGCGGTAGATGCGATCAAGGGATTTGTGCGTTCGCGAAGCGGGGCGGATGCTCTCTCCCGTGATGGTAATCTGGCACCAGACCTCAATGCAGCCTACGAAAAAGTTTCCCGATTCGGTGGCACACCTCTAGCAGTTTGTCAAGGTAGCGACATCTACGGCATCATTTACCTGAAAGATATCATCAAACCAGGTATACGCGATCGCTTTGACCAACTGCGGCGGATGGGCATTCGCACCGTTATGTTAACTGGCGACAACCGAATCACCGCTTCCGTTATCGCCCAAGAAGCCGGAGTCGATGACTTCATCGCCGAAGCTACGCCAGAGGACAAAATCGCCGTCATTCAGCGCGAACAAGCAGCTGGTAAATTGGTTGCCATGACTGGCGATGGCACCAACGACGCCCCAGCCTTGGCTCAGGCTAATGTGGGTGTAGCAATGAACTCTGGCACTCAGGCGGCGAAAGAAGCTGCGAATATGGTGGATTTGGATTCTGACCCCACCAAGTTAATCGACTTAGTGACAATCGGCAAACAACTGTTAATTACTCGCGGGGCGCTGACCACTTTTTCACTTGCTAATGATATTGCCAAATACTTCGCTATTATCCCCGCAATATTTGCTTCATCTGGAATTAACAGTCTCAATGTTATGGGATTAGCTAGTGCCAAATCGGCGGTTTTATCAGCTCTGGTTTACAACGCTTTGATTATTCCCGCTTTGATTCCTTTGGCGCTGACTGGAGTCAAATTCAGACCGCTCACGGCTAATCAATTGCTGCAACGAAATATCCTAATTTATGGCTTGGGTGGAGTGATTGCGCCGTTTATTGCAATTAAAGTAATTGATGTTTTGATTGCTGCTGTGGGTTTGGCTTAAAAACGAACCGCTCCAGGACACAAAAAGAAGGAGTGAACGCGGAGATTTATGAACAGATTTAATTTGAGTGAGATATTTTCGGGGGAAATGGCACAGAGTATTGATTTGTTGAAAGCTCAATGGCGCAAGCAACCTTTGCTGCGGCAACTATTTATTTTGTTGTGCTTGAATCTGCTAATAACGCCAGCTGTGCAAGCCGCAACCGGAGGAACTCTTTCTTCAGGACAAACTTTCTGGTTGATGGCGCTCGGTCTGGTAACTATAACCTTGTCGATTTACCTATTTGTGGTTATTTTCCAACCGGAACGCTTCTAAAAAATAATTTTGAGGTTTGAATTTTGAATTTTTAATAAAACTCAAACCTCTGCAAGCAAGGGCGGGGTTTTCCCGCTCCTACAAAACTCCCATTTTTTAGGTCTTTTATGCGAGAAACCATTAAAGCAATTCGAGTCACTTTAGTTCTCTGGCTTTTAACAGCAATAATTTATCCCTTGTTCACGATAATAGTTGGGCAAGTTTTGTTTTCCTATCAGGCAAATGGTAGCATCATCGAAAATCAAGGACGAGTCTATGGCTCTGCCTTAATTGGTCAACCCTTCTCTTCTCCTGAATATTTCACAAGTCGTCCCAGCACGACGAACTACAGTAGCTTTACAACCGCAGAACGCGATCCAAAGAATATAGGTCAAATCACTGGTGTATCTGGTGCTAGCAACCTTGCTCCTAGCAATCCAGATTTACTCAAGCGGGTAGAAGCAACAACCCAACAATTGAAAGCGTCTGGTATCCAGCCCACAGCCGATTTAGTTTACACGTCTGGCTCTAGCTTAGATCCACATATCAGCGTAGAAACTGCCTATAACCAAGCCGCAAGGGTGGCGGCGGCTCGCTCTTTATCAGCAGATCGAGTTCAAGCATTGATTCCCAAATACACTGATGGTAGATTTTTGGGGATTTTCGGCGAACCTGGGGTGAATGTCCTCAAGTTGAATTTGGCACTGGATAATTTACCATCTGCCAGTAATTCATAGTTCATAGTTCATAGTGAAAGGCAATGAACAATTAACAATCAGCAATGAGCAATGAATAATTAACATTCAACAATTATGATTCCTAAAAGTGAGTTTTCAGGAACGCTGAATTCTAACATTCGTCCCGCCAGACGAGGCAAGCACAAAATATACATTGGTATGGCTCCCGGTGTCGGTAAAACTTACCGGATGCTGGAAGAAGCCCACCAACTTAAACAGGAAGGGATTGATGTTGTCATCGGGGTTCTGGAAACCCACGGGCGCAAGGAGACAGCCCAAAAAGCTAAGGGGCTAGAGATAATACCCCGCAAAACAATTATTAGAGGCGGGATGACTCTGACGGAAATGGATACAGATGCCATTTTGGAGCGTCAACCGCAGTTGGCGTTAGTAGATGAACTGGCGCATACAAATGTCCCCGGTTCTCTACGGGAAAAGCGCTACCAGGATGTTGAGGTGATTCTGGATGCAGGAATTGATGTCAATTCTACGGTGAATATCCAGCATCTGGAAAGTCTCAACGATCTGGTGGCGCGAATTACTGGCGTTGTGGTGCGAGAACGCATTCCCGATCGGTTGTTGGATGAAGCAACGCAAGTGGTGGTGATTGACGTTACGCCGGAAACTTTGGAAGACAGGTTGGTGGAGGGGAAAATCTACGCGCCGGATAAGATAGATCGGGCGCTGCAAAATTTCTTTCAAAGGCGTCATTTAGTAGCGTTGCGAGAGTTGGCGCTGCGGAAAGTGGCGGATAACGTTGAAGAGGATGCGATTACTTCTACACCCAGTGATGGATTTTGCTCAGTTCACGAACGGGTGCTGGTGTGTATTTCGACTTATCCGAATTCGGTGCAATTATTGCGACGCGGGGCGAGAATTACTGATTATATGAGGGGTCGCCTGTATGCGGTGTTTGTGTCCCATCCGGAACGCTTTTTGACGAAGGAAGAAAGTTTATATATTGAAACTTGCGAGAAGCTGACTTGGGAATTTGGCGGGGAATTTTTAAGAGTAACTAATCTTGACGTACCGCAAGCGATCGCTTCTGTCGCTCAAGAGTATCGCATTACTCAAGTGGTGCTTGGGCATTCTCAAAAATCTCGTTGGGAGTTATTCTGGAAGGGGTCTTTTGTCCAGCAGTTGATGCGCTATCTCAAAAATATCGATTTGCACATCATTGCATCTGAACAAACCTCATCTAAACAATGAATACAACTGATTAATTTTTAATTACTAAAATGATGCGTGTAATTGGTTTAATTAGCGGCACGTCGGTAGATGGCATTGACGCCGCTTTAGTAGAGATTACTGGTAAAGACTTGGATATAAAAGTGACTCTGCTAGCAGGAGCCACCTATCCTTATCCAGATGCGCTCTCAAAGCAAATTCTAGAGGTCTGTGGCGGGGCATCTTTGTCAATGGCTGAATTTGCCCAATTAGATGATGCGATCGCTTCCGCCTTCGCTCAAGCCGCCCAAAACATTCAAAACGGCAACCCCCCAGCCGAGTTAATTGGCTCTCACGGACAGACAGTTTTTCATCGCCCGCCCAAAGAGCAGGGGAAAGGGGGAGAAGAGGAGAATTCTATGCTTCATCCTTCACTCAGTCCTCAGTCCTCCGCCCTCAGCACTCCTTTAGGTTACAGCCTGCAATTAGGTCGGGGTGCCTTAATTGCCCACCTGACGGGCATTCCCACGGTGAGTAATTTCCGGGCGGCGGATATTGCTGCCGGTGGACAGGGTGCCCCGATGGTTTCAGGGATAGATGCCTATTTATTGAGCCAGCCTGACAAGAACCGATGTGTTCAAAATATTGGCGGTATTGGTAATGTCACTTACCTACCAGCGCGTCGCGGCAGCTGGCTAGAAGATATCCGAGGCTGGGACACCGGGCCGGGAAATGCGCTTCTAGACCTGGCGGTGCAGTATTTAACGAATGGAGCCAAAAGCTACGATCAAGATGGAGCATGGGCCGCAGCAGGCACAATCTGCACCAATTTAGTAGAGCGATGGCTCCAGCAGGACTACTTCCAGCAGCAACCGCCCAAATCAACGGGTCGAGAGCTATTTAGCTACACCTATCTCCAGCAGTGTATTGCAGATGCCTCTGCTTATGAGCTGAGTAGCGCTGACCTGCTGGCGACGCTGACTGAACTTACTGCTGCGTCAATTGTTCATAGCTACCGCACTTTCCTGCCACAGATGCCTGAGGAGGTGTTATTGTGTGGCGGTGGCAGCCGCAATCTCTACTTAAAGCAGCGGCTACAAGCGACTTTGGAACCCGTGCCGGTGTTGACGACGGATGAAGCGGGTGTGAATGCTGATTTCAAAGAAGCGATCGCTTTCGCTGTTTTGGCATATTGGCGACAGCTAGGCATTCCTGGCAATCTTCCCCAAGTTACCGGCGCAACTTCCGCCGTACTACTTGGAGAAGTTCATCTTCCTACAAAGCTCAAAACCATTTCCTGAGCGCGTTTTCAGCCAATTCTTCATACTAATTTTAGAAATGAAATGGCTAGAATGGCGTGAACGGTTTTGAAAAATGGCTGCTATGACAACCTTTCCGCCTCAAGAAAGCACAGCTCACGATCAGCGTCGGTGTTATTGCCTGAATCCTAATTGTAAGCAGCCAGAAAATCCTGGAAATGCCTCTATCTGCGAAAGTTGCGGATCTCAGTTACTGCTACGCGATCGCTATCGTGCGATTAAACCGATTGGTCAAGGGGGTATGGGGAGAACTTTTCTGGCGGTGGATAAGTCCCAGCCATCGGAACCGCGCTGTGCGATCAAACAGTTTTTTCTCCAACAACAAGGAACTAACAATCGCCAAAAAGCAGCAGAGTTATTCCGTCAAGAAGCAACTCGCTTAGAGGTAGTTGGCAAACATCATCAAATTCCCGAACTGCTGGCATCTTTTGAGCAAGACGATCATCAGTATCTGGTGCAACAGTTTATCGATGGAGAAAACTTAGCTCAAGAATTAGCACAAAAAGGACCATTTAAAGAAGTAGAAATTCGGCAACTCCTGCAAAGTTTGCTGCCAGTGTTGCAATTTGTCCACAGTCAGCAGATGATTCACCGGGATATTAAACCCGAAAACATCATTCGCAACCGTCGAGATGGCAACCTCGTGTTAGTCGATTTTGGCGCAGCAAAGTATGCGACTGAGACGATGTTAGGCAGAACTGGAACGGTTATTGGTTCTGCGGCGTATACGGCTCCCGAACAAGCAAAAGGTAAGGCAGTTTTTGCGAGCGATTTGTATAGTTTGGGTGTTACTTGTATCCATTTGCTAACCCAAATTCCTCCTTTCGATCTGAGCGATACGAGTGAAGATACCTGGGTTTGGCGGCATTTCTTGAAGACGCCAGTGAGTAATCAGTTAGGTAGCATTCTCGACAAAATGTTGCAAACGGGTACGAAGCGGCGCTATCAATCAGCAGATGAAGTGTTGCAAGATTTGAATGCGCGATCGCTCCCAATTACTAAACGTAATTCTAAGAAAAAATGGCTGATAGCCGGTGCCTTCCTGTTGTTTGGATTGGTGGGAGTGCGGTACTTAGTATCTCCTGTGGCGGAGATGGTAACTCAGCAAATTGAGAAGCAAGCGTCTCTGACGGAAGGCAGCTTATTCGCTATCATAGACGGACAGCAGCAAGTGTTTCCGTTGAAACATACGGAAGTAGTGGCGAAAGTAACAGGAAATGTGTCGCGGGTGGAGGTAACGCAGACCTTTGAAAATCCCTTTAATAATCCCTTAGAAGCTGTCTATAAGTTTCCACTTCCCGATGAAGCGGCAGTGGATGACATGGAAATAAAAGTAGGCGATCGCATTATCCGAGGCGTCATCAAAAAGCGCGAAGAAGCGAAGAAAATTTACGAACAAGCTAAACAAGAAGGCAAAACTGCTGCATTATTAGACCAAGAACGAGACAATATTTTTACTCAGTCCTTGGCTAACATCAAACCAGGCGAAAAAATCGATGTGACAATTCGCTACAGTGAAAGCCTGAAGTTTGAAAAAGGTAACTATGAATTTGTCTTCCCAATGGTGGTAGGACAGCGATACATTTCAGGAACTTCAACGAATAATCAAGGCAATACAAACTCAGTTACCGACGCTTCGCAGATAAATCCGCCGACTTTACCAGATGGAACTCGTTCGGGACAAAATATTGGCGTAACGGTGGAAATTGAAGCGGGGGTGCCAGTGAAAGAAGTGCGATCGCCTTCTCATCAAATCCGCACCACTCAAGATGGTCGCATTATGCGGGTTGAATTGAGCAAGGAGAACGCAATTCCTAATAAAGACCTGATTCTGCGTTATCAGGTATCAAGTGCCCAAACCGAGTCCACAGTCTTATCTGAGGCGGATGAACGCGGCGGTCACTTTGCCGCCTATTTAATTCCAGCAGTGGAGTATCAAAGTAATGAGATTGTACCCAAAGATGTGGTATTTCTCATGGATACTTCTGGATCTCAAAGTGGCCCGCCAATCGAGCAATCGAAGGAACTGATGCGCCGGTTTATCAATGGACTCAATCCCGGCGATACCTTTAATGTTATTGACTTTTCCGATAGCACAACGCAGCTATCTTCCACACCTTTAGCGAATACGCCGCAAAACCGTGAGAAAGCCCTAAATTATATCAATCGCCTAGATGCTAACGGTGGCACCGAGTTACTCAATGGAATTCAAACAGTCTTGAATTTCCCCGCCTCACCAGCAGGACGCCTGCGGAGTATTGTCTTGATTACTGACGGTTTGATCGGTAACGACCAGCAAGCGATCGCAGAAATTAAAAAGCGGCTGAAGCCTGGAAATCGGCTTTATAGCTTCGGTGTTGGTCCTTCAGTGAACCGCTTCTTGATCGATCGTCTGGCAGAGGAAGGACGGGGTACTTCTGAAGTTGTTCCCCCTAATGAACCCGCTCAAAAAGTCGTCGAAAAATTCTCCCAACAAATCAACAATCCCGTACTAACAAATATCGAAGTTGACTGGGAAGGGACTGGAAAAGCACCAGAAATCTATCCGCTAAAGGCACCAGATTTGTTTGCCAATCAGCCATTAGTATTGTTTGGACGCAAAGGCGATCGCGCCAAGGGAACTTTGCGAATTACTGGGATCGTCGCGGGTGGCAAACGCTATGAGAAGAAGTTAGCGATTGAATTTGACGGCGGTGGCAATAGCGCGATCGCTCAACTTTGGGGACGCGCCCGGATTAAAGATTTGATGAATCAAATGTATGGCGGCGAAAATCCAACTGCTGTCAAAGCCGTTACAGATACCGCGCTAGCTTATCGGTTGTTGTCGCAATACACTTCCTTTGTCGCTGTCACTGAAGAAGTGCGAGTCGATCCCAAGAAAACTCAGCAGGTACAAGTGCCGGTAGAAACCCCAGAGGGTATGGACGCCGAACCAACTTCTAGTCAAAACGGTAACGTGCCCCCACTCAGCCAAGCACCGCCCCCTAGCAAAGCGCTAGTAGCTAGCAAACCACTAACCGTCAGCAAAGTGCCGCCATCCCAGTCAGCACCCTCAGCAGCCAACAGCGTGCCGCTATCTAGTCCAGCACAGCCATCCAGCCAATCGTCAGCTCCCGATCCAGTGCCCGAACCCAGCCAAATCTTAGGCAACATCTTGGCTATTCTCTTGCTGGGGATGTACTTTGCCTGGAAGCGGTTGAAGGGTTTAAAAAGCACTCCGCCTCGCAACTAATTCCATTTCAAGATACTGCTGTTACATTTCTCGCCCCCCAATTCATCACGGAGTTGGGGAATTTCTTATTTTATAATCGGCAAAAGATATGGGCAATTAAAATGATACGGAACTTTTATTCTTGCTGTCTATTTTTAGCATTTAAAATTGATATACTAACTCAAACAAAATACATTTAAAAATAATTGTAGGTTGGGTTGAGCGCCTAAGCGAAACCCAACCCATGCGAAAATATCGTTGGGTTTCGTTACCTCAACCCAACCTACTAGCGCATCCAGCCTAAAATACTGGGTTGAGAAAATTCGCTAAATCAAAATCTAACTCAAACAAAATACATTTAAAAATAATTGTAGGTTGGGTTTCGCTTAGGCGCTCAACCCAACCTATGCGAAAATATCGTTGGGTTTCGTTACCTCAACCCAACCTACAAGGGTTTTTATTTTTAGAGAGAATTGAATAGAATCGGTGTTAGAGGGATTGATTATCTTGCAATCAGCCAAAAACAGGTGCAATTAAAATTCTATGTACTCCCATTTTCACCGATATTTTTTATTAGCCAAAATCGACAGATTAATCCAAAAATTAATACAGAAGTTAGAGAAAATATCAGCGAACCATCCCCTAAATGCCAATATTCAAAAGCTTCTTTGTTAGACAACCCTGCCAAAACAGTCATCAAAGCCACCCGCATCCCATTTAGCGTAAATGCTACGATGACGGCGACTAATGGCAATAAAATCTTTTCCTTCAATTTAGTAGGAAAAATTAGTAAAAAAACTAAAGTTAATCCCAATAGCTGAAGAATTGTACCTACACCAGAACAAGCTCCTCCAATTTGTACAGAACCCGTTGGCAAACTTAAAATCTCCCCTTGCTGCACAACTGGGAAGCCTAAAAACCAAAGAAGAACAGATGTGAATTTAGCGGTTAATAAAGATACATTTAAAAATTTCAATATTAATTGTTGATTTAAGACGAAAAAAGCCAGAAGCAGCAATTCCCGCCAATATTGCTTTAATCCTTTAACACCAGAGGCAATTAAACCCAAGCCCAGCATTGAAATCAAAGGTGTAACGTGAAGGGTAAAACCATAGGCTGGGTAAAGACTTTTAAAAAGTACCAAACTAATCAGTGCTAACCCAACAATGCTAGAAAAATTGTCGCTTTTCAGCTCTAATGCGTCCCGTTTCTTGCAAAGCAGGGACACAACAGCAACCCAAAATAAGAAACTTGTACTCAGCAGTTCAGTATTACCACTCCTCCAAGTCAAAGTAAGATGAATCGTAATTAAGCCTGCCGCGATCGCTAACAACCAGAATTTCAAGTCTTTAACAAGTTTTAGCCTGCTCATGATTCGATAAAAGTTTTGCTCGGTAGGACTCACCCGCTAACTGCGGCTATACTAAAGAACACCGACGCTGCAACGCTTTCCGTAACAAGACTTGATATTGTGGATCGTTAACGATGTAGGCACCAAAGCGTTCTAAATGGGGATTCATCATTTGGGCGTCAAAGAAAACAAAATTGCGATCGCGCAATCTTTCCACCAACTTCACCATCGCCACCTTTGACCCCTCTGGAATCCGGTAGAACATCGATTCCCCAATAAACGCGCCCCCGATGACAATTCCTAAAATTCCCCCAGCTAGTTCCTCTCCCTGCCAAGTCTCGAAGCTATAAGCCCAGCCCTCTTCGTAGAGTGCCCCATAAATCTCTTGTAGTTCTGGGGAGATCCACGTTGTTTCTCGATCCGCACACCCAGCCACCACACCCTGGAAATCCCGATTGACGGCAACGGTAAAGCGTTCTTGGTTGAGAACACGCCGCAGTGACTTCGGGTAGCGAAACTGCTCATCTAGGGGAACGAGTGTCCTCTGACGACTGGAATACCACCCCAAGCCATTGTCGTCATCCGCCATCAAGAAGTAGCCTTGGGCATACCCCTGAATAATGGTGGGAATATCAAACTCCATGCACTCAGCCCAAGCGGGTTAATGACGTATTATCCGTGTGTATATCTCTAAACAGCCACAAATGGCTGGGTAGATGTCCTGATGAGATAGAGCCATCTTAATATCTAAAATACTGCCCCAACTTTTAGAATCATTGAGTCGGCAGCTGAAATTTAAAAGCTGATAAGCGAAAAGCTGATACGTGAAAATGTCTCAACCCATCCCACCGATCGCCTTACCACCAGCCGAAAATCCTCAGCAGGAGGGCAAATGGCTGCAAAGTGCATTGCACAAGTGGCTTGATGAAGAGTTTATTCCGGAGGCTGTCAATCAGGAGATTGCCCAAAGAGCTTCCCAGATTTATGTCCGCCAGCGGATGGAAGGTGAAAACGACCTGGGTTCTCTGGTGATTGCCATTCTGACAGAGATGCAGGCGTTTGACTTTTCCAAAAGTTTTTATAGCGAGTTTGCGATCGCGAATGCGGTCAGTGAATTGCTCTTAGACAGTCTTGGCATCGACCGCTGTTGCGGTCAATAGTCAATAGTCAATAGTCATTGGTCAAACGTAATCAACTAAAGACTAAAGACTAAAGACTAAGGACTACCAGCTAGACTTGACCACTCCCGGCAACAGACCTTGGTGTGCCCATTCCCGCATAACGTTGCGAGACAGACCAAAATCCCGGTACACGCCTCTAGGACGCCCAGTCACCCAGCAGCGATTCCGCAGGCGCGTGGGCGCACTGTTGCGCGGCAGTTGCTGTATCTGCCGATGAATCGTCAGCTTCTGTTGTTGGGTCGTTGCATTATGAAATTCTTCCTGCAACGTTTCACGCTTAGCGGCATACTTATCTACCAGCTTCTGGCGTTTTTTCTCCCGCTCAATCATGCTCTTTTTAGCCATGAATTATCCTACTTCTTCCCAGCAATAAAGACACCATTCTCCATTCTAGCGGATGGCATCAATTAGAAGCTTCCACAATTTGAGGGGATATGGCGAGGCTAAGATTTACAGAATCCGACGCAGACAAATTGGCAGCAGGACACAAATCCGCGAGGACACAAGCGTGGCACGCCGGATTCCTGGCTGTACAAATTGCCCGACCGTGATAGACCAACCGAATTGACCAATTTTCCCAATCCTCTAAGGGCAATAGTCTCATTAAATCTCGCTCTATCCGCACTGGGTCTGTATGTTCTGTCAAACCCAATCGATAGCTAAGGCGCTTCACATGGGTATCCACCGTCACGCCTTGATTGATGCCGTAAGCATGAGCGAGAACTACATTTGCCGTCTTTCGCGCTACTCCTGGTAATTCCAGCAACAATTCCATTCGTTTTGGCACCTGTCCTTTAAATTTCTCCACAATGAGACGGCAGGCACCTTGAATATTTTTAGCCTTGTTGCGATAAAAGCCGGTTGAACGAATCAGGGTTTCCAACTCAGCAATATCAGCGGTTGCCAAAGCTGGGGCGTCGGGAAACCGAGCAAATAACGCGGGTGTTACTTGATTCACCCGCTCATCGGTACATTGAGCTGAGAGAATGGTTGCGACCAATAACTGTACCGGCGTCTCGTAGTTCAGCGTACAGGGTGCGTCTCGATACAATCGCTTCAAGCGAATCAGAATCTCCAAAGTCCGTTGCTGCTTAGCTGACCATGTACGGGTAATGCTCATAAATTGTCAATTATCGAATTGGTAAGGGCGCACGGTCGTGCGCCCTTACTGGTCAGTTATCCCTTGTTAAGGACGACAGACAACTGCGTTCATTGCAAGAGTTTTTGAACCCACTCCAGGTTAGCAGTGTCTCGAACAATCAAGAAAATTCCCAAACCCAGCAGCAACATCAAACCAGTTTGCATAATCCCATCTTGGATTTGAGTCGGCAAAGGTTTACCCCGCAAACCTTCAATCAATAAGAAAGCCAGCTGACCGCCATCTAGAGCCGGTAGGGGCAAAATGTTGATAATTGCCAGGTTAATGCTGATCAAGGCAGCAAACTGAAACAGATTCGCCGCGTCTGATTTGGCAATACTGGCACCAAGTTCCACAATTTTAACCGGCCCAGCAACCTGATCGGCTGTTTCGCCAAAGTTACTGATCAGTTGTACAAAGCCCTGAGCCGTTAAAACTACGAATTCTTGGTACTTTGTAGCCGCAGCGGTCAAAACTTCCACAGGATTCTTGAGGTGCCGACGGACTACTTTGCCGCTAGGAGCTAGCTGGACACCGATGCGACCTTTCCCGTCGCTTCCGGGTTGCGGTGTCACGGTCAGGGAAATGATTTGACCTTGACGTTTAACGCTCAGCGGGATTGGCTGGTTGGGATTGTTTTGAATGACCTCCATAAGCTTGGGGATGGCTTCCTTGGAGGCTTTCAGTGGTTGACCGTCTGCCAAGAGAATAATGTCTCCTGCTTTGATGCCAGCCTTGAGTGCAGCAGAACTTACCTCTGAGGCGACTTGGGGAACCAGGACACCAGGCTGATAATTAAATTCCTGAACGCCCACTAAACCCAGTTGAGTCGCTAGCAGTAAGTAAGCAAATAGCAAGTTGGCGATGACACCAGCGCTGATGACAATGGCTCTGTCGAGGATGGGTCGGTTGCGTAGTAGATTGGGGTCTTCTGGGGGGATATCACTGTCGGGGTCATCATCGGGGAAACCGACAAATCCGCCTAGGGGAAAAGCTCGGATGGCATATTCGGTTTCCGGTCCCTGGTACTTCCAGAGAATCGGGCCAAAACCGAGGGAGAAGCGGTTGACGTGAATTCCTTGAAGACGAGCTGCCATGAAATGACCCAGCTCATGTACCACAATCAAAAGTGCCAAGACTGCGATCGCCGCAAAAACAGGCATATTAATAATTAATTCAACTAACTACATACTTCTTCATTCTACGGTGTTGCGTCCGGAAGCTGGGTGAGTTGAGAGAAGAGGAGCCGGGAAGTGTCACAAGAGAGGGTGGAAATTCCTTCCTCGCCTCCCCACAGAAATCGCTTCACCAAGCTGTCACACTCTAGCCAACTTCCAACCCCATCGCGTGGGTGATGAAATGATTAAAGATAGTTGACAGATGCTGAGAATTTTGAGAATCTAGATATAGATAAAGTTTTGCGGGTATAGCTCAGTGGTAGAGCGTCACCTTGCCAAGGTGAATGTCGCGCGTTCGAATCGCGTTACCCGCTCTTCTAGTTAAAATCATATAAAAAGTAGCCATTTCTCCAGGCGTAGGTCTCCAGAGGTAGAGAGGCAACATCTGATTATCTATAAGTCGGAGCATTTCTAGGCAAAGGTTTACAGTGTTAAAATTCGCCTAGATGGTCTGTGGCTTCAAGGGCATTCAGTCGTACCCAGTCCCAAGAAAGGCGGTTGCTAGGTGCAAACTAAAAAAGTCTAAGAGACGAACCCGGTTCCGAAAATCCTTAAGTTAACACTTTCATATCTTTGTTTAATTAGCGCTTGTGCCATCTCAGAAAGATCAGAAGATTGACTTAAATAACGATTACCCGTGCCCATGCCGACGTAGAGGGCGTTTAATCCCGATTACGCTGACAGAAGCGTTAGGCTGCGATCGCTGCCAGCAAATCTTTGTGGTAGAAGAGAGTGGGTATGCGATCGAACAACTTTCTACAAGCTATCCCTACAAGCGATCGTGGCGGTGGACGGGTCATCGCTGGAGTACCGCTCATCCAGGTCTTGGGGACAGCTACCTACCCGTGTCCTTAGGAATTATTGCGGTGGTACTGATCGCAGGGCTTTGCTTAGCTCAGATTTCACCTCCAGCCCCTCCTGGTATCATTATTGTGCTGTGTGCGATGGTGAGCGTGCTGGCGCTACTGGTGCCAGCGCTCTTCATCTGGCTGACTCACCGACGTTAGCCCAATGGCAATCAACGCTTTTACTCCCACCCCCGACCCAATGACCGCCGTTCATCGCGCTTATGAAGCTTCCCTGGAATTGGCAACCACCAAGGGAGTAGAGCGTAGCCGTGCTGTTGCAGCGATGGCGCAGGCACTTCAGAGATCCTTAGACGATATTTTGGAAGCAAACACCCTGGATCTGGAAGCTAGTCGGGAAATGGCAGCGCATGAGCTGATTTTAGATTGGTTGAAGCTGACACCGGAGCGGCTGCAAACCACTATCCACATTTTGCAACGGTTAGCTGAGTTATCCGATCCGATCCGGCGGGTGATGAACGCGACTTATCAGCTAGAACACTCGCAAACCTACTCTCAGCTAATGCCGCTGGGGGTAATTGCCTTGATTTACGAAGCCTTTCCGGAGTTAGGAGCGATCGCTGCTGGGATGTGTCTGAAAACTGGCAACAGCCTGATTCTCCGAGGTGGAAGCGAAGCCAGCCACTCTAATACAGTCATTGCCCAAGTTTTACAATCAGCCTTAGAACAGGCGGGTATGCCACCCGGTTGTCTGGAGCTACTACCATCAGATCAAGGCGCTTCCATCCGGGATTTAGTCATCCAAGACCGATACATCAATTTGGTGATTCCCTACGGTCGCCCCAGTTTAGTCCAAAAAGTGATCCAGCTCTCAACTGCACCCGTCTTGAAGTCGGCGATGGGAAACTGCTACCTCTATTGGTCGCCTACGGGTAGCTTAGATATGGCTCGGAACGCAATTTTAGACAGTCATCAGAGCGATCCTGACCCCGTTAATGCGATTGAAAAGGTTTTGATTCATCCAGCTGGCAAACCTTCATCTCTGACGATGCTTTGGAACAGCCTCAAGGAAAAAGGGTTTCAACTCAGAGGAGATAAGGATCTGGTGACACAATTTCCAGATTTGAAACTGACTGAGGAATTGGAGTGGAGTCAAGCCTATCTTGACAAGATTGTGGCTTTCAAAGTGGTAGAGAGTATCGAGGAAGCGATCGCCTGGATTAATCAATACAGCAGCGGTCACGCCGACTGTCTAGTTTCTGAATCCTATCAAGAAAGCCGCCAATTTGCTCTCGGCGTTAATAGTGCCTCCGTCTATCTCAATTCCTCTCCCCGATTTTCGCGTAACCCGAAGGGAGGAGATTCGCTATTTCTGGGAATGTCTAACCAAAAAGGACATCGCCGAGGACCAATTGGCTTGGAATCTTTTACCACCGTGAAGCACGTCGTGCAGGGACACAACTAAAAAGGCAAAAGAGAGAAGGATGGAGGAGAAAACTGTTTCATCCTTCATCCTTTGTTTCCGCTTTCTTTTGCTTTTTTACTATTTATTGTTTACTTTCTTCGGCCAGTTTTACCTTCGAGGCTAAACCGAGCGCCTGAAGGAATTGAATAGTCATCCACGTCAGGTCAATTTCCCACCATTTTAGGCCATGTCGAGCGGAATATTGAAAAGCGTGGTGGTTGTTGTGCCAACCTTCGCCATAGGTGAGTAAAGCCACCCACCAACAATTGGTTGAGCGATCCTCAGATTCGTAAGTGCGATAGCCAAATTTATGCGTTGCACTGTTGACAAACCAAGTGCAGTGAAACACTGCTACGACTCGAACAAAAATTCCCCAAACCACAAAAGGCCAACCGCCCAAGAAGTAAAGAATTAGACCTAAGACAACCTGAATGGGAATGAAATAGTTTTGGAAAAACTGATAAACTGGGTCGCCAGAAATATCTTTAGTAACGCGAGGGATGTCCGTATCCGCAGGGTTTTTATAAAGCATCCAGCCCATGTGACTCCACCAAAAGCCTTTATTGGAATCATGGGGATCTAAGTTTTGATCCGAGTGCAAATGATGGAGGCGGTGTATGCCTATCCAGTTAATCGGGCCTCCTTGGCAGGAAAGGGTGCCGCAGAGAACAAAAAAGTATTCTAACCACTTAGGCGTTTGGAAACTACGATGCGTTACCAGACGATGAAATCCCAGCGTAATTCCCAAGCCACCCGTCACCCAGTGGAAAAAGACAGCGACACCAACTGCAGCCCAGCTGAAGTTACTGGGAAACAAGGCGAAAAGCGCTGCGATGTGTAACGCAGCCATGTAGATAATAATGACCCAATCAGGACGGAGAGGCGAGTCTTGTCTCACCTGTTCTTGAGCTTTAGTTGTGGTCGCAACAGTCATGCAGTAACCTTGATAAGAATTGTGCAGCCCAATCTGCTAAGTGGATTTGGGATTTTGGTCTCGGTCTGTAAGGGCGGCTTGTTTGCCCCGCCTTGACTGGAAATGCAAATTTTTACATTGGCAAAAGCTCCAAAATCTAAAATAAATAAGAAATCTCTTTCTCCAGGTATTGATGAACAGCTTTCAACAGCTACAGGAAGCAGAAAAGGTACTGTTTCCGATTTTTTCCGCAATTGACGCCACAGTCAAGCAAAATCTCAAACGAGTGCTGGAAGCCTTTCGTCACCATCGGGTGGGGGCGCACCATTTCGCTGGTGTCACCGGCTACGGTCACGATGATTTAGGGCGACAGACGCTCGATCGGGTATTTGCCGAAGTAATGGATGCCGAAGCCGCTGCGGTTCGAGTGCAGTTTGTTTCCGGTACTCATGCGATCGCTTGTGCCTTATTTGGAGTTCTTCGTCCTGGAGATGAAATGCTGGCAGTAGCCGGTGCCCCCTATGACACACTAGAAGAAGTCATTGGTTTGCGAGGGCAAGGCCAAGGCTCCTTACTTGATTTTGGCGTTAGTTACAAAGAATTGGCTCTTACTGGCGAAGGAATTATTGATTGCCAAGCGCTGGCGACAGCAGTTAGCGATCGCACCCGTCTCGTGTTAATCCAGCGTTCCTGCGGGTATTCCTGGCGTCCTAGTCTTTCCATTACCGACATCGAAAAAATTGTTTTCCTGGTTAAACAACAAAATCCCCACACGATTTGCTTTGTCGATAATTGTTACGGGGAATTTATTGAAGAACACGAACCAACTGCTGTCGGTGCCGATCTGATGGCTGGCTCTTTGATTAAAAATCCTGGTGGTACTATTGTAACATCTGGCGGCTATATTGCGGGTCGGGCAGACTTAGTAGAAGCCGCTGCCTGCCGTTTGACTGCACCAGGAATTGGCAGTAGTGGCGGTGCCAGTTTCGATCAACATCGCCTGCTGTTCCAAGGATTGTTCCTCGCACCGCAAATGGTCGGGGAAGCCATGAAAGGTAATCACCTGACGGCTTACGTTTTCGATCGGCTGGGTTATGCAGTGAATCCTTTACCAATGGCACCCCGCCGCGACGTAATTCAAGCCATCAAATTGGGTTCGCGTGAGAAGCTGATTGCCTTTTGTCGAGCCATTCAACAGCACTCGCCCATCGATTCCTATGTTGATCCCATACCCGGTGATATGCCGGGATATGAGAGTCAGCTAGTGATGGCTGGAGGCACGTTTATTGAAGGCAGCACCTCTGAATTGTCAGCCGATGGGCCGCTGCGAGAACCATACGTTGTATTTTGTCAAGGGGGAACCCATTGGACTCATGTAGCGATCGCTCTGGAATCTGCGATTGAAGCCGTGGGACCAGCTTAGGATAATTTCGCGCAAAGGCGCAAAGACGCTAAGAAAAACTTTGCGCCTTTGTGTCTTTGCGCGAAACTAAATAATATGACTGAAAACGAGATCGCTAAAGAGATTGTTGATGCTGCCTACAAAGTTCACACCCACCTTGGACCGGGGTTGTTTGAATCTGTGTATGAAGCAGTTCTAGCTTATGAGTTAGAGAGACGAGGGCTGCGGGTAGTTCGGCAGCAGCCTATCCCGGTAATTTACGAGAGTGTAAAACTGGAGGAAGGCTTTCGAGCCGATCTGATCGTCGAAAACAAGGTAATTATTGAACTCAAGTCCTTGGAAAAACTGGCTCCGGTACATAAGAAGCAACTGCTGACCTACCTTCGCCTGACTAACAAGCGGCTTGGCTTGCTGATAAATTTCGGTGAGGTACTGATCAAGGATGGTATTACGCGGCTGGTGAATGGGCTGTAGGAATTATTTCGCGCAAAGACGCTCTCGTCGCAAAGTTTTTCTTAGCGTCTTTGCGCCTTTGCGCGAAACCTTCTAAGATTCTGGTAACTTATACTGCCCGACAATCCGCTTGGCATATTCTGGTACGTGCGCCTCTAACTTCTCCGGATGATTGCGCTTCACATACAAATAATTGCGGGTAAAGTGGGAATCAATTGAGAAACGGGCATACTCTAAACCTTTGGGGCCAATTTTTTCAATCACAACTCCCATCAGCTTTGCCGCCCACATCGGGAGAGTAACGCCTTTATCATAGGCAGGGATACTTTGTTGTACCGCTTCTTTGCGGTTTCCTTGGGACATCACTGGCTGCGTGTCTATCTGATCTTGCACCAAATCCAGCATTTCTTTGCCAGTGTCATTCCGCACCACAATCCACTGCCAGCCAAAAGGTGCGCCCATGTATCCTACTACTAAATCTGCCAGAGAATTGACATAATCAAAGCAGCTCATGCAAGAAGGAGCAAATACATCCTTTAACTGGTTTGTCTTCAGTCCAAAGAAAGGCACCATTTCCATAGAGCCATCTTCGTGCTTGAAGTGAACCCGGAAATCTTGCATAAACTCGTAATGCACCACTGTATCCGGGGAACGGCTGGTGGTTTCTAAGAATTTTTGCAATCCGGCGCGGTTAACATTATCGACGCAGGGCGTACCCAAAACGTAAAGCTTTTCTAGTCCCAGTTGCTTCTCGACTGCGCGTAATGCCTGGATTTGGCAACCAACGCCAATTACCAACAGCCGCTTCATCCCAGATTGCTCAATTTGCTCCAACACCGAGAGATTAGGGGACAGCGTTGGTTTATTCACCCGCGCTGCTAGAATCTCCTCTGGAGTTCGAGCGATTATCGGCATCGGCTGAAATCTGTCTTCCTTAGTATTCTGGACGCAGACGACACCTTCAACCATGCCGCGATTCAGCATTTCGATGGCAATGGTGCTGACAATTCCCGTCCACTGCGCCCCCTCAATTGGCTCAGTTTTCCGCGCCGCCATCATGTCTTGACTAACCCCAAAGTACCAATCATCGGGATTATCCAGATTGCGGCTTCTTCCGTGAGTTTGTTCTTCTAGTTCCGCTATCTGCTGATTAAGAAATGCACACGCTTCCTTGACATAGTGAATATAGTATGTGTCGCACAGCCCGCACTCGCTACATAGTTCTTTAGCAGGGCGACGGCTAGAGGGTTTGAGGGCTTTGGCTTTATCGTGAGGGCGCACTGAGGTCATATTAAGGGCAGTTTATTAACTAAAACATTTACCAGAGCAAGATAGCCCAAAGCTTACTTTTACACAAAAAGCGAGAGAGTTGATGAAGACTTCAGTAATTATTACGAAGCATTAATAATTGACTTAGTTTAATTTTGAGTAAGTTCTACTACCCAAATGCCACTGCGATAGTTATCTGAACTGACACCAGAGCTATGTGAATTCTCATATTCCTCAAAAGGCAAGAAACACTCATGGGATTATTCGAGCGCATTAGTCTAAATGCCAGAGCCAATCTAAATGACGCGCTTAGCAAGGCTGAAAACCTAGAAAAAATTTTGGAGCAGTCCATCATTGATATGCAGGAAGACTTAGTGCAGTTGGGTCAGGCAGTTGCCAGAGCCATTGCGACGCAAAAACGGACTCAGCAACAATACAACCAAGCCCAAACCGAAGCAGATAACTGGCAAAACCGCGCCCAGTTGGCTCTGCAAAAAGGCGATGAGAATCTTGCTAGAGAAGCGTTAGTACGCAAAAAAGTAAATTCTGACACTGCCAATACCCTGAAAACTAGTTTGGATCAGCAAACAGCTCATGTAGAAACCCTCAAGCGCAATTTAATTGTCCTAAAAAGTAAAATTTCTGAAGCCAAACAGAAACAGGATAGGCTCAAGGCACAGGTACAAGCTACCAAAGCTCAGGAACAGCTTCAAAGCGCTGTGGGACGCTTAAATACCAGCAGTGCGATGAGCGCCTTCGAGCGCATGGAAGAAAAAGTTTTGGAATTGGAAACCCGTTCTCAGGTGGTTACTCAACAAACTCCTTATTCTATCGAAACTCGATTGCTGAAGCTTGAAGGTGAGCTTAAAGCTATGAAAGCTCAATTACTAATTCAGCAGACAGCTATTGTAAACAGCCTTACACTGAACTCCACTGCTTTAGAAGAGGTGAGAGATATGCTTCAGGAAGTTCGTTCCCAGTCTAAAACGGAACTGGCTACTAAAGATTTTCTTTTCCAGCCCATGCAAGAACTGATTTCCTATAATTTAGACGAGCAATTTGCCATGCTGGAATCTGGCAGCGACCTTAATGATGAATTGGAGGCGATAAAAGCACAACTGACTGGTTATTCTACAACCCAAGTACAACTACCGCCAGCTAACCAAAATACCACCTCTAAATCTAATTCAGCAGTTGATAACGAATTGGAAGACCTAAAAAAGCAACTAGATAACCTTTAAAAAGTAGACTGTCTCATAGGAAATAGACTCGCTTAACCTGCTTCATTATTGAGGACAGAGCAGGGAAAGAAAGAGCGATCGCTCTTTCTTTCTCTTCCTTCGTGTTCTTTGCGTCTTCGCGGTTCCACTTCTTCCGTACAGCTAGTCTTCGTGGTTCCACTTCTTCCGTACAGCTAGGTAATGTAGGAGCGCGATCGCTTTCCCACCTTCCACCAAAACGCCAAACCCAGCCAGTTTAACTAGCTGGGTTAGCAAATTTATACTACAACCCTATCACCCAGGGCGAACATCAAGACAGCCTTCTGCATAATTCACTTCTGGCACTTTACCCGCAATCATGCGATTTACAGTCTTGCCATTCGTAGACACAAACACGAGACGCAAGTCTTTTTCAGCAAAGCTGCTTGGTTGAACGACCCAGGCTTTACCTTTTTCGCTGTTGAGAAGACGAATTACCTGAATTTGTCCCGGATAAGCAGACTTAATCGTGCTTTCTGTATCGTCAACTTTGATACCATGAACAGTAGTAATTTTATTGGTTTCAATTTCCACCGTAGCGATCCGACCTTCCGTGACCATGAAAGTAACACCCTCAGGCCCCTTTGCTGGCTTGTAATAGTCACAAACGCGATTGGGATTTTGCCGGGATGGTACTATTTGAGTCCCAGCAACGCCTGATGCCTCAGCAACAGTCATGTTAATTTTAACTGACCCAATGCCGTTCATCGATAGTCTCGATTGGGTTGTCAGTTTTTCGGCTTTCTTTAGGCAAAAATTCTCGCCACTTTGATCGCTTAAGCAGTTGCCGTTCCTATCCAGAATAATAACTGAGTTGATAGTTGAAAATTGCTTAAGTGTGGCATTAATAGAGCTTTTTTGACGAGCATCATCTCCAATGCCTCCCGAAACAACCGACTTACAAAATTTCAGTTTAGCAATTCCATTAGTGATGGAAATCGTAAAATCTTTGCCGCAGTTGGAACTGCCTTTGAATTCAATAGGATCGCTCAAACCACGAACTTTTTCCTGACTTGTAGGACCTGCGATTAATTGCTCAATGGCAAACTGGGCTATACTCGGACTGTTTGTTGTTCGCCAAACTGGCTCAACATAAGTGAAATCTTGCCCGCTTTGGGGGTCTTTAGGAAAAAAGACTTTGACATTTTTTGGAGTGGCTTTTACTGGCTCGAAGCTGCTTAGAAGAGCTTGTTTGGTTTGAGCGGTTTGTTCTGAAGAAGATTCTTCTAAGTTTGATTGGGAACGGGTTGCTTCTGTCGATGGTCTGATTGCGGATTTGAGTGTTTCTGAGGATTGTGCGGCATCTGTGACTTGAGTTCCACAGGCACTGATACCCGCAACTGTCAATAACAAGCAGAAAGATAATAAAGTTGATTTGCGGATGCGGTGCATTTTGTCTTTAGAGATAGATGAATGACTAATTTCTTACGTCCTCTATTGTAGAAAGCCGTCAGCAGAAAACTGATGCGGTTGTGTGTCAATACTTCGAGTGACATTAAGTGGAAACAAGCTCTTGTGAGTTGTTTCCTGAAAAAGTAGAAACGTTCTGTCTGGCAAAAAATGGAGTTTGAGGGCTGACAGGGGCTTTCTGAATCTCCTGAAGCCTTCTGGCGGTCACTGGGACAATCGAGAGAGTGACACAGACAGTTGAAGGGAACGTAAAGTCGTTGTTTCAATAAAGACGTAGAGAGAAACCTGCTGAATCAAAGTGAGACAGCAATGCTTCCAAATGCATCTGCTAACGCATACTAAATAGTATGCAAAATCCTCGTCAAATAGCATTTCTGGCACTTCGGGATGTCCACCGTAAAGGCGCTTTTGCTGACGTAGCACTCGACCGACTGCTGCGTCAAGCAGACTTAAGTGCTACCGATCGACGGTTAGTGACAGAGTTAGTTTATGGGAGTGTAAGAAGACAGCGATCGCTCGATGCACTCATCGACCATCTAGGTAAAAAGAAAGCCCACCAACAACCCCCAGACCTCCGCGCCATTCTACATTTAGGCTTATACCAACTTCGTTATCAAGACCGAATTCCTGTCTCGGCGGCTGTTAATACTACCGTGCAATTAGCGAAAGAAAACGGATTTTCTGGACTTTCCGGCTTTGTCAATGGTCTATTGCGGCAGTATATTCGTCTAGCGGAAGGCAAGAAGCCGGGAAACATGGGAGGGGAAGTTCAGGACTTAGAATCTGACCCTCTACATCTGCCAAAAAATCCAGTTGAACGATTAGGCATCTTACACAGCTATCCCGACTGGATTATTGAAGTATGGCTAGAACATCTGGGTTTAGAAGAAACGGAACATCTGTGTGAATGGATGAACCAAACACCGGCAATTGACCTGCGGGTAAATCCCCTCCGCGCTGAGATAGAGAAAGTTGAGGCAGCACTGCAAGCTGCGGGTATCTCAGTTAGTCGCGTGCCCCATCTACCGCAAGCTTTGAGACTAACTGGCGGCACAGGTGCGATTCAAAATTTACCTGGTTTCAGCGAAGGTTGGTGGACGGTGCAAGATAGTAGTGCCCAGCTAGTGAGTTATCTGCTAAATCCCCAACCGGGTGAAGTCGTCATCGATGCCTGTGCAGCACCGGGGGGAAAGACAACGCACATCGCCCAATTGATGGAAGACAAGGGAACTGTTTGGGCGTGTGACAAGACTGCTTCTCGTCTCCGGAAACTGCAAGAAAATGCCAAACGGTTAAGTTTGCACTCGATTCAAATTCAGGAGGGGGACAGCCGCAACCTACCCCAGTTTATCAATCTAGCTGATAGGGTATTACTTGATGCCCCCTGTTCTGGATTGGGTACTTTGCATCGTCATGCTGACGCCCGTTGGCGGCAAACCCTACAGACGGTTCAGGAACTTTCAATTCTGCAAGGCGAACTATTAGATCGAGTGGCTACCTGGGTTAAACCGGATGGCATTTTGGTTTATGCAACTTGTACGCTGCATCCATTGGAGAATGAAGGTGTTGTTCGCGCCTTTTTAGCGAGTCACCCCAATTGGCAGATTTCGCCACCCAACCCCAGTTCACCAGCAGCAGCCTATACTACCCCCGCTGGATGGATCGAAGTCTGGCCTCACCGGCATCAAATGGATGGATTTTTCATGGTGCGGCTACAGCAGAAAAATGGGTAAGCCTCTATGGTAGTTGTGGTTGCAGAAATCTGTTGATGGATTAATCTGTTAGGGGAAATAAGGGAGAAGCCAATGGTAGCCAATTCTAGTGTTAAACAGCTTGTCAAAATTCTCATCGGTGCAGCTTGGATTGATGGCAAAATTCAGCCAGAGGAACGGCAATATCTTCAGCGAGTGGCGAAGGAAAAGGGCATTGCTGACGATCCTGAGATTCAGCCTTTGTTGTATGAACTCGTAGCTGTAAGCCCAAGCGAGGTCTACAATTGGGTGCAAGATTATTTAGGCGATCGCCCCAGCACCGAAGATTACCAGCACCTCATCGAAGCCCTCAGTGCCTTAATTTATAGCGATGGCGAGGTAGCGATCGAGGAAGCTAAACTCCTGACTCGATTACAGCTTCTAGATCCCAACAGTGCCTCCCAGAAGTCAGCCCCTAGTCCTGTCCTCAAAGCTATTCAAAAACTCTACCATCGGTGGGTTGACCATCAGAACTAGCTTTGAGACTAATAGATAAAGACCAGAATTTCGACACAATCATTCCACAAGTTAGGGCACGCTACACATAGCGTGCCTTTTTTTTGCATTCCCAATCTATTGTTATCGGCTTCCAGAGGCTCTGGAAGCCAATTTTTTCTACAACAAGCAACTATTTTTGCAAAATCTGCGTCTTTCCCTCTTGGGGAGTCCAGAACTTTCCTCTGAAACTGTCTATATTTCTATAATCTGTCACGGCAGTAAATAAATTTGTTGAGATTGAAATTTCTAGGAACCTATCAGGTAATCTTAGGTCTAAATAATCAAAGGAATGTGAAAAGTGGAGAAGGTTCTCAATGTCTAACTTAAATCGCTTGAAATCTGGAACAGCTTTACTACTAATGCTGGGAATGTCGGCAGGTTCGATGGCTCCCCTAGTAGAAACAATTGTGTCACCGGCACCGGCTGTTGCTCAAAGTATCAACTTTAGTGATGTATCCTCAAGCTACTGGGCTGCTAGTTTTATTCAAGAGCTGGCACAACGGGATGTAATCGCCGGGTTCCCCGATGGTACGTTCCGACCCAACGATCCGGTGACTCGTGCCCAATTCGCGGCGATGGTTCGTAAAGCCTTCAACAAGAATAAAATCCGCAATGCTGTTAATTTTGTGGATCTTTCATCGACTTACTGGGCATATTCGGCTATCCGCGAAGCTTATGAAATGGGATTTTTGTCAGGTTATCCTGGTAATGTCTTCAGACCCACACAAAATATTCCCCGCGAGCAAGTTCTAGTTTCGTTGGCGAATGGCTTGAATTATACTGCCAGCAGTTCCGTAGCGACTGATTTGCAAGTGTATAACGATGCTTCTTCTATCTCTAGCTATGCTCGCAATAGCATTGCTGCGGCGACAGAGAAGAGCATTGTGGTGAACTATCCGACTCTCCAGACGCTGAATCCAACTCGGAATGCGACAAGAGCGGAAGTGGCAGCTTTCATATACCAGGCATTGGTGAGTTCTGGACAAGTAGCGGCAATCAACTCGCCCTATATTGTCTCTCTTCAGGACACACCACCAGAGAACACGACTGTGGCGATTCCGGCTGGAACCACGATCCCAGTTAGGTACGAGAAAGAAAGAATTCTGGTTACAAAGGACGAGAAGGCACCGCTAACGCTGACGGTGGCAGCAAATATCACCACATCTGATGGAACGGTACTAATCCCCTCTGGAAGTCAAGTGGTTGGTGAACTGCAACCGGCTCAGGGAGGCTCTCAGTTTGTGGCAAAGGAACTGGTTTTCACAAACGGTCAACGGGTGGCTATCAATGCTACTTCTCAAACCATTACCAAAACCCAATCCATTACCAAGGGTTCTAGCGTCACTAATATCCTCAAGAATGCCGCATTAGGTGCGGCGGCGGCGGCGGCGGTTTCCGCTGTAACGGGTGACAAAGCGATCGCTACCGAAGAAGTCTTGGGCGGTCTGGGAATTGGTGGACTCATCGGACTGTTCCTAGGTCGGGATAAAGTCGATCTGATTGCGATTGACCCAGATACCGATCTGAATCTGAAGTTAAATGAAGAGTTAGTGCTGGAGCAGTAATATTTGTCGGATGAAGTGTGCAGTGTGTAATTTCAGATGACCGCTGATTGCTTCATCCTTTAAGCAGATAGGTACAAAAAAATAGGCATTTTCTCGCGCCCGATTTCTTCCCAGAAATCGGGTTTTTAGTGCGAAAGGCTTTTCTGACGTTTATTTGTGCCACACTGCGGATCAAACTTCCAGAGCGACCTTTGAGCTTTGAGTAGGGGCACTCACAAGAAATGCCCCTACGGGAACATGGATCAAACTTCCTAATCGATCTTTGAGCCTTCAGTTGGTAACCAGACAATAAATGTCGTTCCCTGTCCTTGAGTGTGCGGGATACTACGATCGAGCCAGTTGCGTTCGGCGGGGCTAATCACTTCAATTTCGCCCTGCATTTGTTCTACCAAATCTCGCGCGATCGCTAAACCCAATCCACTCCCCGGAATCTCAGTTTCTGCCTGGACGCCTCGGTAATGTCGCTCAAACAAATGCTCTTTATCTTGCACGGGAATGCCAGGACCAGTATCGCTAATTGCGATCGCCTGAAAATCCCCTTGAGATGTTTGTCGTCGATTTCCGGCATGAATGTAAACTTGCCCACCCGCTGGGGTATATTTCAAGGCATTGTCGATCAGATTGCTCAACACCTCGCGCAGCGCTTTCGCATTGGCTTGTACTGGTGGCAAATTGGGGGGAATTTCTGCCAATAAATCCAGATTTTTTTCTTGGGCTAGAGCGCTGGATGTCACCACTAACGGTTCTAAGACTTCAGCTACCGAGCAAGATTCCAGCATCAGCGCTCTCGTCGGAATCGTCTGAGGTTGCAACCCGGCGGGAGAGTTGGGATATCCTAAGTCTTCACATGAAGGGGGAAGCGGACAAGACGGGGCAATTGGCACGGGCACTGCATCGTAGGAACGATCCGCGATTTGCAAGGTAGAAGGCACCAACTCTCCTTCATTTATATCAACTGCCCGATCGAACTGTAGAAGCAACTCTTGCAGGCGATCGCTTTCGCGCACGATACTGTTGGCAACTTCGCGGTTCGCATCTCCGGGTAGCAGTCGTCTGAGGAGCAACTTGCCAAACGTCCGTAAGGCGGTCATGGGATTGCGAAACTGGTGTATCAGATCGTCCATGAGATCGCGCTGTTGAGCCTGAAGACGCCGATGAGTCCTCAGTTGCTGCTCAAACCATTGAGAACGCCGATCCAGAATACAGGCGATCGCTAGTGTATCGGCAATCCGTTCAATCGCGGTTCGTTCTCGCTGGTTCCACGGTCTATCTTCACGAGCCGTCACCAGCAACCCCATCACCACACCTTCATGCAACAAAGGCACCACAATTTGCAAGGGGGAGCCACTCAGGGCGGCATAGGCGAAGAGCGATCGCTGGAGGGGCGATGTCCCCGTGTTTGCCCGCAATTCATCAATGGTCTCTTCTTTTCCGACTTCAGCAGCCGATTCCGTTGAACCCTTCTCAGAAACATCATCGGACTTCTGAGGAACCGGAGACTGTGCCGCTGACAGTAACCGAGGAATTGATGCCAGCGGTCGATCGGAAAATCCCAGAGCCGAAGCCTCATCCGTTTCCCATTCCACCGCTGTCTGTGGGTAAGCAACAACCGGCCTTAGCTTAGTTGGGACGCCCTCTACCAGTTCTTCCGTTAAATACACAACACTCAAGGCAGCTCCCAGTCCTTGAGTTAATAGTGCTACTTGTGATTGGCACAAAGTTACGAATTCTGAACTGGTAGACATAGACACATTCGCTTATACTTGGGTACTTGACAGCGAGGAGAATTGCATTAATCGGGTCGAGTTTTCTTTCGTCGCTCCTGGCACGCAATGGCGCTGAAGCGGCAAAGGTCGTGCAAAGACCTCATTTTTGTTTCTTTTTATTACAAAAATTTTAGCGATCTCTTATGATAGTTTGGTTACAAAACTGCTTCCAAACTGGCTAAATTTTGTCAAGACTGAAGGAATATAGCGCTTTCTACGCTACATCTAGGCTCTAGTTTGGACAAGCTTGCATATATAGCGTCTATTGCCCGTTCTGCTGCTGTCCTATTTTGATTTCTGATATCTGTAATATTTGTATCAATCCGTAAAAAGCGGTTGATATTTTGAACTCAAACCGATATACTTGCGACGGTTTTTGTATCTATCATTACAACTGTCAGATTTAAAGAGGAGGTAAGGAGGTTGGCTAGAAGACGCAAGCGGAAAAGTCGCCGTCGCCAGGAAGGACGTAGAATTTTAGAGCATGTCCCTCAGTATAGTATTGAAAGCGGCGAAGATAAACCAGTCACCGCCGCGCGAAAGTTTATTCAAACCGAGGGAATCCTTCCGCCCGCTTTGCTGCTCGTGAAGCGGAACGAACACACCACAGATCGGTACTTTTGGGCGGAAAAGGGGCTATTTGGTGCCCAATACGTTGAAGAAAATCATTTTCTGTTTCCTAGCCTTAGGATAATCGACAATAGTGTGGAAAAGCCTACCGTTGCCGCTGTTCGTAGCAGCTGAAGTTTTAGGCATTTAAACGTGAAAACTCGGTTGTAGGGGCGGTTTGCGAACCGCCCCTATTGTTTTCAGGAGAAATTTTGAATTTTTCCTTTTAATTAAAACTTTTTTTGATTCGCAGACTGACTATATTTTGGGATTTTTAGCGGGAAAGTCGTCATTCGCAAGGCTTTAATTGGAGTTCGTGTTGCAATTGAGCCAATTCATCACGATGGGCGATGACAGTAATTAAACTTCTTGTCTCTTTTTCGACACCTGCGAATGCTTCCACCTTCAGGGAAACCTGTTCGCTGCGTCCAGCTTTTTTCCAGTAAAAAACGCCAGCTGCTGGTGAAAGGAGAACCAAACCTAGAAAAATTCTAGCTAACTGGGGAAATAGTATTGCTAAAACGAGTGCCAAACAAAGAAAGCCACAAAAAGCTAACAAGCTCAGAAAAATTGCCAAAAACCAGCTGGGGCGGACAAATCCTTGGAATGTAACTTGATTTTGCTTTGCATCCACCGCAGCAATCCGGTAGGCACGACGATCGAAATACTGCTGCAATTGAATTAAAATCGATTCTTCTGGTTGCTCCGCAATCAGTTTCACTTGTTGCGTTCGGTCTTTAGCGGAGGCTCGAATAAAGAAAAATAGACCTACTGCTAACAACAGTGTTAGCAGAAATGTTGAAAAGAGAATTGTCGTATTCACGAATTTCTAGATAGGGCAATGGAAAATAGGCTCTTGTCCAATAGATACAAGATCGCCTATAACCTATAGCCTATCGCAAGAGAGCTTCCTTTGGGATTGGCTCAGATGGCTTGAGAGTCTCTCATTGTATACTCGTCCCAAAGACGAGCCAGGTTCTGAGCCTGTTCCAGACACTCTGGGCGAATTTGATACATTCGACGAGGTCTTCCTCTCCCTTCCACTTTTTTCCAATAACCCGTGATAGCGGCTTGGTCTTCAAGAAATTTTAAGGCGCTGTATAAGACGGTATCAGAAAGCCGATAGGTGGGATATTCACTCTCTAGTCGCCCGATGAGTTCTGTTCCGTAGGATTCTCCACTCATCAAAACTGAAAGGACATAACACACCGCTAGTTCCTTGTTGAGATAAGTGGGAGGAGGGTCTTGAAAAAACTGATAAATATCCTCAAATTTCATCTGCATAATTCACTGAACTCCCAGCCAAACAAATTGGATTAGGATCGGTTTCCCCAAACTAACGATGCCTTTATCAATCAGAAAACACACCCGAAATAACGCTTCTATCACTGCTGTACTGAGACCGCGAACGATCAAAAGCAGCGTGTGATGTCAATAGCAAAATAACAGAACGATACCATCAATTTTAGACACTCAATTCTGGGTTGGTCTGCCAGACTTCACGGATAATTTTGCCATCCCGATCAAATTGCACTTGGTAGGAAAGCGACAGAACCACAGGGGTTCCGTGCTTGGACTGGGCATAGATCGTGATGACCGCTGCGACTGCGCGATCGCGCTGCTGTTGTTTAACAACCTGGAAATCTTGAATTTTGTACTTTGAGAAGAATTCTTGCCAAGCTGGGTAGATGGATTTCCCCTGGTAGACTTCATCCAGCGCGCCATAGGAGCGCATTAAAATGGCATTGTCACTGTATTGGGTGATTGTACGCTCCGGGTTTTCGGTAGCGATCGCTGCCCAATGTTTTTGCGCCACCGAAAGCGGTTTCGGCATCACCGTCCTTTGATAGATTGCCAAACTCCCCACCAAAGCAACTGCATAAGCGACACAGAGTAAATGCTGCCTGAGATTCGGTCGCCGGAATTTCATCATGCTGCTTCCACTTCGAGAGGGCTGCTCTGGAAATGGCAGGTCGTCATCAAAGCCAAGTAAATCAGAAGCCTGCTCTCGAAAGAAAGACGGCGACCTTGGGTTAAAAGTTCTCCAGAGGTTAAACATATTTGAATTTTGCTGCCCCATTGCCTCAAACTGGTGGTTAGGAAGATTACCGTATAAATTTGGGATTGCATTACTTGTTCAACAAAACGCTCTGTTTATAGATAAATCCGGAATTAAACCGATTTAAAATCAATTTATGCGAGAACAGTTTGATTCATCTCCCGTTCCTTCAGCTCTACAGCGAATCGCTGGCGCTTTTCGGATAACTGGCTGGATTGGCTTCTGGGTTCAGTTAGTCCTAGCCGTTGTTTCAACCATAATTTTCTTGTTTGCCATCCCCGCTGCCCAGCCGCGTGCCAGTGGCGCTGCCGCTGCTAGTCCAGGGACGAGTGGCAGTATATTTTTTGCAGTTTGCGGTCTTTTAGTGCTGTATTTCAGCGTTTATCAAGCTTGGCGTTACACCCGTTTGGGCATACAGCTAAAAGATTCTAATCCCAACCTCCGCCCGAAAAAGGCAGATACGATTAAAGTTTTAAGGTTTGGATTACTCGTCAGTTTAGGGGGATTGTTGCTGGCAGTTTTGGGCGCAGAAGCGATTACCGGCACTCTGTTGGCAAAGTCGCTGGCTCAAGCTCAAGGTGGGGTAGCAATCTACGATCCCCAATTTATTAATCGGTTGATTCAACCCTTAGATATTTTTGTGGTGCTGGCGAATACGCATACAATTACCGCTCACTTTGCCGGGATTGTGGTTTCCTTGTGGTTATATAGTCGCATCAACCGACAGTAACAAAGGCGAAGGGTCGAAAGATTGCGGCATCAGCAAGCAAAGAAGGCTGAGAGCGCATCCGGACTAGCGGCTGTATCATCCGGCTGTATCATCCGATCGCGCGATCGCAGTGTATTCTGATTTATTGGCAAAAAAAGCTGGAAAAAATCTGTGCTAGACCTCAAGCAGATACGGGAAAATTCAGAAGGTGTACAAGAGCGCCTGAATCGTCGCGGGATCGGGCAATATGACATACAGCCGATTTTGCAGCTAGACCAGCAGCAACGGGAACTGGAAGCAAAGCGAAGTCAACTCCAAGCTCGTGGGAACGAAATCGGCAAATTAGTCGGTCAAAAAATTAAATCGGGTAGCGATCCCAACGGCTCAGAAATCCAAGCGTTGCGGGAAGAAGGCAACCAAATCAAAACCCAGATTGCCGAACTAGAACCACAAGAAAGAAACCTGAAAGCCGAGTTAGAAGCACTCTTGTTATCGTTTCCTAACTTACCCAGTCAGTCCACACCCATTGGTAAAAGTGAAGAAGAGAATGTAGAAGTCCGCCGCTGGGGGGATGAATACTTGCCTCAAAACTCCGAAATTCTTCCCCACTGGGAAATCGGCGAACAAATGGGAATTCTTAACTTTGAGCGCTCCGCTAAAGTTGCACAAAGTCGTTTTGTCACGCTAATCGGTGCCGGTGCTGCCTTGGAAAGAGCTTTAATTAGCTTCATGCTCGACCGGCAAATCGCTGCTGGATATGTAGAAGTCATTCCCCCCTTTCTGATCAACAGCAAATCTCTCACCGCCACAAGCCAGCTGCCCAAATTTGCCGACGAAAGCTTCAAATGCGCTCAAGATGACTTGTGGCTAGCTCCCACCGCTGAAGTGCCGGTGACGAATCTCTATCGAGATGAAATCTTGGAGGCGTCGCAGCTGCCTATCTATCACTGTGCCTATACTCCCTGTTTTCGCCGGGAAGCGGGTAGCTACGGACGAGACACGCGGGGGCTAATTCGACTGCACCAGTTTAATAAAGTCGAGTTGGTGAAACTTGTCCATCCCAACAATTCACCCGCAGAGCATG
Source organism: Coleofasciculus sp. H7-2 (assembly GCF_042747725.1). Taxonomy (NCBI): domain Bacteria; kingdom Bacillati; phylum Cyanobacteriota; class Cyanophyceae; order Coleofasciculales; family Coleofasciculaceae; genus Coleofasciculus; species Coleofasciculus sp. H7-2. Next base: position 64,562 of record NZ_JBHZGO010000083.1, on the reverse strand, counting down.
AATCGCTGGTACAAAATGCCGAGGCAATTTTACAGGCTTTGAAGTTGCCTTATCGCGTCATTGAGTTATGCACTGGGGATTTAGGGTTTGGGGCAGCAAAGTGCTATGACCTGGAGGTATGGCTACCTTCGGCTGGGAAATACCGCGAGATTTCTAGCTGCTCCAACTTTATGGATTTTCAGGCGCGACGCGGCAGCATTCGTTTCAAAGAAGCTGGAAAGAAAGGAACCCAATTTGTCCACACGTTGAATGGTTCCGGATTAGCAATCGGGCGCACGATGGCAGCAATTCTGGAGAACTATCAACAACCAGATGGCACCGTCAAGATACCAGAAGCGCTGCAACCTTACCTGGGACGAGAAGTGCTAGGTAAAGGATGAAGAATGTCAGGCTTTGCCCTTCCCAAAGGGTGGGATGAAAGACGAGAAATAAATCTTCCTGGCTTACCGACTTTGGGCGGGAAAACCCCGCCCCTGCATTCAGTGCAACGATCAAAGAGAATCAGATGCGTTGCGTTCAACTGCTGAATCTGGAGAAATCGCCAAGTTCGGCGAAACTGGCAGCGCTTGAGTTGTCACCGTATGAACCGCATTATTACCGTAGGGTGCAGCACCTGTATTCCCTTTGAGCTGCTGCATCAAGCTTGCCATCTCTAGGGCATTCATCGCATAGTCCCAGCCGTGGTTACTCTTGATGCCAGCTCTTTCCAAGGCTTGTTGCATCGTATCTACCGTCAGAATGCCAAAAATTATCGGCACACCCGTTTGAAACCCAGCGTTGGCAATTCCCTTGGAGACTTCCGAGGCGACATAATCAAAGTGGGGGGTTTGACCCCGAATGACTGCACCCAGGCAAATCACAGCATCATATCGGCGCGTGAGTGCCAACTGGTGAGCCACCAAAGGCACCTCAAAACTCCCAGGAACCCAAACATAGTCCACTTGAGTGCCTTGAGGATTGACATCGATACCGTGGCGTTTCAGACAATCTTGACACCCCTCCAATAGTTTAGTCGTCACCAGATCGTTGAAGCGACCGATGACGATCGCAAACCGCAGGGGTTGAGTCTGAGTAAACGTTCCCTCGAAAACTGCCATGATTTTAGATATAAGCTTTTTGCCAGTTGTTCTTAGTCATCAGTCATTTGTCTTTAGTCCTGAGTCGGGTGCAGTGGACTGATGACCAATGACCCCTGACCGATGACTGAGTCTGACTATCCTTAAACTACTAAATAGTTTAGGGCACCTGTCAGAAGTACCAGAGCAATCCAAACCCCAGATCCTAAAAGAAGGAGCGGCTTAGACTGAGCCCAGTTCTGAGGAGTGGCATAGGCAAGCGGAACCCCAATGACCATGACGAATGATAAAAAGACTAAAGCAGCTAGTACCAACTGAAATAAAATTGTCATTTTCTCTTCTCCCAAGACAGCAACGGGCTGGCTAGAAATAGTTCAGCCGCAATTCTATACAGTAGTACCGTATCAAAAATCGACACTCATTGGTCATTCGTCATGGGTCATTGGTTATGGATCGTGGGCAAAGGACTAATGACTAAGGACTAATAATGATGAATCTGATTTTGTGCCATACAACAGCGGACTTTGACACCTTGGGAGCGGCAGTGGGGCTAACCCGTCTCCAGCCGGGATCTAGGGTCGTGCTGACCGGCGGTTGCCATCCAGCGGTGCGCGATTTTTTGGCGTTGCACCGAGATGAGTATGCGCTGATTGAACGTCGCTCTGTGAACCCGAAGCAGATTCGGTCGATTGCAGTTGTGGATACTCAAAAGCGCGATCGCGTGGGAAAGGCATCTGAATGGCTGGATTTGCCCGATTTATTGGAAGTTGTCGTCTACGACCATCACCCAGACGGGGAAGGAGATATCCCCGCTACCCGCACCCAAGTTGAGCCGGTAGGAGCAACCACCACTCTGATTGCCGAGCAGCTCCAGCAAGAAGGCATCCATCTGACGCCTTCTGAGGCAACCGTGATGGCGTTGGGAATCCACGTCGATACGGGATCGTTAACTTATGAAGGGGCGACGGCAAGAGATGCGATCGCGTTGGCTTGGTTAATGGAACAAGGGGCAAGCTTGCGCTTAATTGCCGATTATGTTGAGCCGGGTTTATCTCCTCAATTGCAGGAACTCTTGACAGAAGCGCTGGACAACTTGCAAAGAGCGACAACGTGCGGCTATAACGTTTCTTGGGTGCTGCTCAAAACCTCTGACTACGTTCCTGGTTTGTCAACGCTTGCCACTCGACTGCTCGATCTGGGCGAAAGCGATGCTTTATTACTAGCAGTGGCGTATCCCGTGGGGGATGGAGGTGAGGAGCGATTCACGGTCATTGGGCGATCGCGCATTGAAGGTACCAATCTCAATGAATTGTTTCAACCGTTGGGTGGCGGTGGGCATTCCCAGGCGGCGTCGGTGACACTGCGTGGCGTCGATACCCAGGCAACTCTCGATCGGCTAGTCAGTCAGCTAAAAGACCAAATTCCCCAGCCGCTGACAGCACGGGAACTGATGTCATCGCCAGTGCGGACGATTCGCCCTGACACGACAATTGAGCAAGCCCAGAGAATTTTATTACGTTATGGGCATTCTGGTCTTTCGGTCGTTAATTCCGAAGACCAACTGGTGGGGATTGTTTCCCGGCGGGATATCGATCTGGCGTTGCATCATGGCTTTAGTCATGCGCCGGTAAAAGGCTACATGACTAACAATCTGAAGACGATTACCCCGGATACGTCCTTGCCAGAGATTGAATCGATTATGGTGACTTACGATATCGGGCGCTTGCCGGTATTGCAGGATGGACATCTGGTGGGAATGGTTACGCGCACCGATGTCTTGCGGCAGTTGCATCAGGGAAGAGGAAATGGAGCATTAGTCAGTGATGGGAAAGAAAATCCGATTACCAATTACCCATTATCAATTACGAATGCCCATCAACCCCTGACCGATATTTTGCGCGATCGCCTTGCTCCCCCCTTGTGGGAATTTCTCACCAGAGCCTCCCAGCAGGCAGAACAACGCGGCTGGAATCTCTATCTGGTCGGCGGAGGGGTGCGGGATTTACTGCTCGCCGCTGCCCATGAAACCCTGATGCTTTCAGATATTGACTTGGTGGTAGATGGCTTTCACCGCTCGGCGGATGTCGGCGCTGGAGTAGAACTGGCGAAAGCACTTCAACAAACCTACTCAAATGCCCGTCTGGAAGTCCACGGTCAATTTCAAACTGCCGCGCTACTGTGGCACAATGACCCAGTCCTAGACTCTCTCTGGGTGGATATTGCGACGGCTCGAACTGAGTTTTATCCTTACCCAGCCGCGAATCCAGAAGTCGAAGCGAGTTCGATTCGCCAAGATTTGTATCGGCGGGATTTCACCATTAACGCCTTGGCGATGCGACTGACGCCACCCCGTGCGGGTGAATTATTGGATTTCTTTGGCGGAATGCTAGATTTGCGATCGCGCCAAATCCGCGTCCTCCATGCTAATAGCTTTATTGAAGATCCCACGCGCATTTATCGCGCCGTGCGGTTTGCAGTCCGCCTGGGATTTCAGATTGAACCGCAGACGGAAGGGTATATTCGCTATGCGCTAGAGAGTGGAATTTACGAGCGATCGCTCTCTGAAAATAGCAAAGCCCCGGCGCTACAAACACGGCTGAAAGCAGAACTCAAATACATCCTACAAGCGCCTTACTGGAAACCGGCGTTGCAATTACTTGCCGATCTGGGGGCGTTGCGGTGTCTCCATCCCACGCTAGAGTTAAATGAGCAATTATGGAAGCAGGTGCGTTTACTAGATCGGTGTCTGCGCCGGTTTGATCCCCAGAAAACCCTCGATCATTGGCAGATGCGGCTAGAAATTTTAATCGCCTACCTCGCTCCCGAATATCGCGCGAAAGTGGCAATCAATCTTCAATTACCGACAGACAGTATCGAACGATTAGAGCAACTAGATCGCGATCGCGCTTTGGTGGTGAAATTTTTGCCAGAATGTCAGCGACCCAGTCAAGTCGTCTTGCTGAAGCGGTACGAGTTGCCCACGTTGATTTTGATTGCTGTAAAAAATTCGCGTCTGATTCGGCGGCTAATTTGGCGGTATCTCACTATCTGGGCGAATATTCAACCGATATTAAACGGTAATGATTTGAAAGCACTGGGCTACAAACCGGGGCGTGAATTCAAGCCCATGTTAGATCGTCTGTTGGCGGCAACACTGGATGGAGAAATCCGCGATCGCGCTGATGCTGAAAAATTTTTGGCAGAGTATTATCCACTTTGAAGCGGCTAAAAGTCAAAGCCGGGGACGTTTGCTTTAGATGCGCGGACAACAGAAAGCCGGGATCGGGGACACCAGCAGTAGGTAGCCGGGTAATCAACCGCCGCTACCTATTTCCTAGGACTCAAAACTCGGTACCAAGACGGTAGCATAGTTGGGAAAACTGTAACAAATCTTTAATGAACTTAACGGCTGGAGCAGTCCTGAAGAACGGCAAATACGTCCTCGACGCCCCACTGGGTCAAGGTATCTTTGGGATCACCTACCGGGCGACTCATACTCAGTCGGGGAAAGCGGTCGTCATCAAAACCCTCAACGACAGTCTGCGGACTCATCCCGATTTTGAGCGGTTTGGGCAGCAATTTCTTACCCAGGCACGTCGCCTTGCCCGCTGCAAGCATCCTCACCTGGTTCGGGTTCTCGACTTGTTTGAGGAATCTCGGCGATGTTTCATTGTCATGGAGTTTATACCGGGGCAGACCCTGGCTGAATCGCTGCCAGCAGGTCAGATGTTGCCAGAAGCACAAGCCCTTGGCTATATTCGTCAAATTGGCAGTGCCCTAAATGTTATCCACAAGGCAGGTTTACTGCACCGAGATGTCAAACCCCAAAACATCATCCGGCGTCAAGGAACTGATGATGTAGTGCTGATAGACGTTGGTTTTGGCGATGAATTTACGCAGGGAGTGACGCAAACCCAAGCCAATTTGCTGAATCCCGGATATGCGCCAATCGAACAATCTCTTTCCCAGAAAAAACTCACCCCAGCGACAGATGTGTATGCTTTAGCAGCAAGTTTGTATTGCTTGCTGACAGGTCAACCGCCGGTTCCGGCACCGCTACGCGATCGCATCCCACTCCCAAATTTAAGGCAAATTCAACCCAAACTCAGCCCAACTGCGATCGCGGCAATTTTATGTGGCTTGGAAATCAAAGCCGAGAAGCGTCCCCAAAAAGTAGAAGATTGGCTATCCCTGTTGCCAGCTAGCAAGGCTCCACAGGTTCACAGGGCGACCCAAACGGCTCGTCCCCCTGTGAATCTCCCCAAATCTCAGCCTGCCCCCCAAAAGCGGCAACCAGCCAGCAACAAGAAACCGGAGACATCGATTGCCAGCGGAGTGAACTGGAATCTCAGTCAGGATGTGAAGCGACCGGGCAAAACCCGCCCCGCAAAAACTCAGCCTGCTATTGTTAGTGCTGCCCCGAAAAAACTCAAAACAGCGATACGGGCAACCTTCCCGATTGCCCTCGCCAAACTGAAAATCTCGTTAGAGAGTTTCAAGATTCCAGAGGCGATAACCCTTGTCTCTACAAAGCTTGGCTCGTCAGCGGGCATTCCTAGCTTACAAAACTTAAAGTTTCCCAAACTGACACTAGCCAGAGGGCTGATGATCACAGCAGCGATCGCTACCTGTACGGGTGCTGGATTTGGCTTAGCAGTTCGCTTGAACAAAGCAATGGGGCCAGGATCTTCTATCCTGCACACCGAACAATCCTTTCCACCCCGCGACGACTGGCCCATCTCAGACACCCCCGATCCCACTTCCAGCGCTAATCTGCTATCACCCCCCGCTGCCGTTGTCGCACCCGTGCCACCTTCCCCAGGCACACTGCCAAAGCCTGAGCTGTAACCTAGGCTGTAGGTAGTATTGAGAGCAAGCAAGTTATAATTTGTTACGGACGCACAAATAGATTTTTTCATGACTAATCCTGTAGTTCATGCATTTTTTCTCGGCAGAGCGGTTGCAGAAGCTCTGAATGAACAGGTAGAAAACGCCGTCACCAATGCTCTCTCGGAACTCGGCAAATTTGATGCTGAACAACGAGAGTCTTTGCGGCACTTCACCTCACGAGTGACCGAACGCTCTGACGCCCAAGCTGAAACGGTGATGCGGGGGCGAACCACTACCAGCATTGTGCCTCAAGGCAACCAAACCACAGATTTGCAAGCGACGATTGATGAACTTCGGGCAGAAGTCGCTCGCTTTCGCTCCGAATTACAACGCTATCGCAGCCGCTCAGTATAAATTCTGTTAGCGTACCAGCGCTCTGTTCGCGTGCTGAGTGGGAATTCAGTTGTGAGTTGTTAGTTATCCAAAACTCTCAAAACTCAACTGCTCTTGCGCCAATTACTTGAAAAAACCGACTTAGGAATCCGAGTGTCAGCCTATCCTAATGACTCTAAACTGAAGCGATACGCGGCTAGCACGCCGAGTGCCCAGCGTGCCGCTGATAAAGCCCGTAAGGATAAGGCTTATCGGTGGAACCGCGAAAGTTACTCCCACCAACGGCGCTTCTTAGATATTTGGGGGTTTGTTTTAACCTTATTGTTTAAGCTCTGGCGCTACAACAAATCTTGGAGCTATCAGGGCGGAGTTACAGAGGAAAAACAAGTCCACAGACGCAGAGCGCAAGCCATTTGGATTCGAGAGACGTTCTTAGACTTAGGGCCAACTTTTATTAAAGTCGGGCAGCTGTTCTCCACCCGTGCCGATTTATTCCCCTCGGAGTATGTGGAGGAACTTTCTAAGCTGCAAGACAAGGTGCCTGCTTTTAGTTACGAACAAGCTGAGGTGATGATTGAGAAGGACTTCGGCAAGAAAGTTTCGCAACTTTACCGCACTTTTGACCCGATTCCCCTCGCGGCTGCTAGCTTGGGACAGGTACATAAAGCAACTCTCCACAGCGGCGAAGAAGTCGTGGTCAAGGTACAACGACCCGGACTGCGGCAGCTGTTTACGGTTGATTTGCAAATTCTTAGAGGAATTGCCCGTTTCTTTCAAAACCATCCCGACTGGGGTCGAGGTCGTGACTGGCTGGGAATCTATGAGGAGTGCAGCCGAATTCTTTGGGAAGAAATTGATTACCTGAATGAAGGCAGCAACGCCGATACGTTTCGCCGCAACTTCCGCGCCTATGATTGGGTAAAGGTGCCGCGTGTCTACTGGCGATATACGTCGCCACGGGTTGTAACTCTTGAGTACATTCCGGGGATTAAAATAAGTCACTATGAAGCGCTGGAAGCAGCGGGGCTGGATCGAAAGGAACTGGCTCACATGGGTGCAAAAGCTTACCTGCAACAATTGCTCAACGATGGCTTCTTCCACGCCGACCCTCACCCTGGCAATATCGCAGTCAGTCCCGAAGGTGCCCTAATTTTCTATGATTTCGGCATGATGGGGCGGATCAAGTCCAACATTCGCGAGCAACTGATGGAAACGCTGTTTGGCATTGCCCAAAAAGATGGCGACCGAGTGATGAATTCGCTCGTCGAAATGGGAGCGCTGGCAGTGGTTGATGATATGGGACCCGTGCGGCGATCGATTCAGTATATGCTGGATCACTTTATGGATAAGCCGTTTGAAAACCAATCGGTGAGTCAAATTAGTGAAGACCTTTATGAAATTGCTTACGACCAACCTTTTCGGTTTCCGGCGACTTTTACCTTTGTGATGCGAGCCTTCTCAACTTTAGAAGGCGTTGGAAAAGGCTTAGACCCGGAATTTAACTTTATGGAGGTTGCAAAACCCTTTGCAATGCAGCTTATGGCAGATAGTAATGGCAGTAATAGTAGTAGCTTCTTTAATGAATTAGGACGGCAAGCGGCTCAAGTTAGCAGTACGGCTTTGAGTTTGCCCCGGCGGATTGAGGATACGATTGAGAAATTAGAGCAGGGGGACTTGCGAATTCGAGTGCGATCTATCGAAAGCGATCGCATTCTCCGGCGAATGAGTAGCATTCAGTTGGGAACTAACTATACTTTGCTCATCAGTGCCTTCACCCTATCAGCCACTATCCTCTTCGTTCAGGGTTATGTCGGGCTGGCAGTCGTGGTTGCTCTGGCGGCATCTGCCCTAGCTTTTGTCCTCATTCGCTTGCTCATGCGCCTCGACCGATTTGATCGGATGTTTTGATTCGGGTAAAGTAAAGTTGCTGTTGCCAGCAGACAATATATGATTCCTCGCTCCACGGGCCTCTCTGATGCGGGACTTCTTCGTTCCGTCAACCAAGATGACTACCATATCGACCCTGATGGGCGATTTTTCATAGTTGCTGATGGCATGGGAGGCCATGCAGGAGGCCAGGAGGCCAGCCAAATCGCCACTCAGGCTATCCACACCTATCTCAACGAGCATTGGCATTCCGGCGAGACTTGCCAAGCGTTATTAGAAAAAGCCTTCTTGGAAGCAAATCAGGCGATTCTACAAGATCAATCTAATCATCCAGAACGCTCAGATATGGGCACGACAGGCGTTGTGGTGATGTTTCGCCAACAGCAGCCTTGGGTCGCTCATGTGGGTGACTCTCGCCTTTATCGAATGCGAGGGGCAACTCTAGAGCAAATAACTGAGGATCATACTTGGGTGGCACGGGCGATGAAAGCCGGGGAGCTGACTTCCGAACAAGCTAAAATGCACCCGTGGCGTCACGTATTGTCTCAGTGTCTGGGTCGTAAAGATTTGCGTCTGATTGATATCCAACCGCTGGATGTGCAGGCAGGCGACAGACTGCTGCTGTGTAGCGATGGACTCACCGAAGAACTCTCCGATCAGTTGATTGCAACTCACCTCAAGTCTACCTCCTTGAAAAATGCAGCCGCCGCCCTTGTCGAGTCTGCTAAAGATAAGGGGGGCAGAGACAATATCACAGTGGTGCTGGTAGCGATTGACGGCGCGAGTGAGAAGGAATAGCGATCGCGGGGCGCGAGACTTTAGACAGTCCTAGCCGATACAGCAATACTTTAGAGTCGCTTGAGACGTCTTCTTTTTCTCACGGAACGATTTCCCCCAGATATGGGCGGGTTAGCGAGTAGTGCGGGGCGCATCGCTGCCGCCCTCTGCCAGTTGGGCATTGAAGTAGACGTTGTGGCGTGGAGTCGTTACTTGCAACCGGGAGAAGTCCGGAGTTCAGATGTTGCTAGCGGGGCAACCGGGCACGCCGAAAGTCAAAATTTCCAAATCATCAAACATCTCAAAGTCCATCGGGTGGGGCTATATCGCCACTGGGATATGACGATGCCCCATACGCTCAACGTCCTCGACTGGCTGCATCAGTGCCGTGGGTACGATGCTGTTTGGGGGCACTATGTCTTCCCCAGTGGTTTCTTAGCCACTTGGTTTGCAGCGACAAATGGACTTCCCAGCACCGTAAGCGCCCGTGGGAATGATATCGATCGAGCCATGTTTCCACCGGGGGACTTTGCGCGACTGCAATGGACGCTGTTAAACGCCCGTTTGATTACGGCGGTGAGTGCTGATATGGCGCGAAAGATTCAGCTACTCGCCCAGCGGGATGATGTGATGGTTTTGAAAAATGGCGTCAACGAGCGGGTATTTTCGCCCGCCATTGTCGGGGCAACTCATGAATCATCCCTTCTCAGAGCATCTTTGGGCATTGCCCCTGATGAAGCGGTACTGGGATTTTCCGGGGAATTGCGAGAAAAGAAAGGACAGCAGTTTCTGCTGAATGCCTTAACAACAGTCCGCGCCCAACGTCCTGCCTGTTTATTAATTATCGGGGAAGTGCGGGCGTCTCAAGAAGCGGCACTACAACTTTATGCGACTCAGCATCCAGAAGACGCGAAGCGGATTATTATCACCGGACATTTAGAGAGTCCTGCGGCGGTAGCTGGGCATCTGCGGCTGTGTGATGTCTATCTGCAACCGTCCGTGTGGGAGGGGATGCCGAATGCGTTGCTAGAAGCGATCGCCTGTGGTTGTTGCTGTATTGCCAGCGATGCAGGTGGGATTCCAGAGGTGATTGAGCATGGAAAAAGTGGATTTTTGCTGCCTCGTTCCCAGTTACATCGACTGGGTGAGGCGGTGCTGGAGTGTTTAGATTTAGAACCAAGTGCTAGGCGTCAGATTGGGATGGCAGGGCGCGATCGCATTCTCGCTGAATTTTCTCTAAAACATGAAAACCGGCGGCTTCAAACTGTTATCGATCGTTTAATACCAATTTCTTCATAAGCTGCCACCAAAGCATCACCCGCGTGTTTCCAAGTGTAATCATTCTCGATCTGCTGACGGGCATTCCTCGCCAAATTTGTTGCCAATTCCGGTTCTATTTTTAACCTCAGCAAGGCATCTTTAATTGCCTTCGCGGAACCCGGTTTAACCAGCAGGAAATGCACCCCATCCACACCCAATTCTCTCACCACTGGTAAATCGCTAGCAATCACCGGCGTACCTGTCGCCATTCCTTCCAAAATCTTTAAAGGACAACAACCCTGAACCAGATTTCGGTCATTCGGCGTCAATGGAGCCAAAATTACATCAGCAGCATGGATTTTTTGGACGAGTTCCGCTTGCGATACAGGGTCTAAAATAGTGAGATACTCTGCTACTCCCAACTTTAAAGCTAGCTGTTTTAAGGCTAAAAGCTGAAAGTCACGAGCCTGCCCAATTACTGTCAATTCAGTAGGAAAATCGCGGACAGCAAGTGCCAGCGCTTCAACGGCAAGATTGACCCCTTGCCAAGCGGAAAACGTACCGAAATATAACAGGCGAAACCGAGGCTGAGCCTTTCTTGAATCATTTCCAATCTGTAGGGGTGGGGTTTCCTCCTGATAACAAATATTTGGATACTCTACATCCCTAAACTTTGAAGGACAATATGTAAATACATCTAAATCAACTCCATTGGGAATGACGCGGATTTTTGATTCGGGAACACCTCTTGTTTGGAGATAGTTTCTGGTGACGAAACTAGGTGTCAAAATTAAATCTGAGGCTTCTAGACAAATTTGTTCTTGTGTCTTCAATTTATGCAACAATTCCCGATCATCTGCCACTGCTGGATAGCGATACTTGAGTTCAATGGATGGCAATCCATTGACTTCAAAAATTAAGTTATTACATATTTTTTCTTTATTCAGCGCAATGGGAAAACCTTCATAAATAGAACGGATATGCACCGCCTCAAACCACTTATTCTGCCACCAACTGCCCAGCATGGCACGGAAATACAACACTCGGTTAATGAGCGTATCTCCTAGCGCAGGTAACATAGATTGGATAACATGGGGTGATTCCCGCTGATTCGCCGCGTAGGCTGTCGGGGAAACTGTCACTAGCTCAATGTCAGCAAAAGCATCTGCCAAAGCTTGAGTAAAAGCGGCAATATGAATTGCGGCTCCCTTGGGCGCTGGTACGGTATCGAAAGAAATGTAGGCTATTCTAGAATCGTTCATCAATTAGACCATGACTCAATTTTGCCATAAAATTCTAACTTTTTGTAACAATAGTTGCCACTTCTGAGAATGCATCTGCTATCAAAGCGGTTGAGCGTGATTTGATGTAAGCGATCGCTACCTTACGTAATACCCTATTCATTGAGATTAAATTTTTTTTACAAATGCCAATAAATTTAGAAAAGTTTCGCAAAGATTTGACTTATTCTGTGACTGCTACTATTTCTGATATTGTCAAAGACTTAAGTGAAATAGCAACCCTAGATAGAGCCTCAGAGGCAAAGCAGGCAGAGTTTGGTAGTTTGGCAACTAAATGTGTTATTGGGGCGATTAGTTCAATTGTTCTAGCCTTCATTTTAATGATATTTGTAGGAGAACTGCGAGATAGTTTTCAATTATTTGGAACCCTTTTAATATTCTTATTATTTCTGGCTGGTATTGGATGTACAATCGTAGCAATTTATGCAGGGATAAGGCGGAGTAAATATAGGCGATTGAATCTCCCAAATCATCGCTATGAATTAACGAAAAAAGTTTTGGAAATGCTGGAGCGAGATGTGGATAAGGAAGCTAATGTCAGTGTTCATTTAGTTCTCAGTCCAGCTAATCAAAAATCTAAGCTAATTAAAACAGTTGAGCATCCTTTGAAGTCAGGATTTAAGATAGATATTTTCCAAGATGATTGGCTAAAGATGGAAGGACAATTTTTAGATAAAACTCGTTTTGTAGTAACAACTTCTGAGCTAAATCAGACCGCTTATGGATGGAAGCGTTCTATGAGTGGCAAATCAAAATACAAAACAAAGTCGAAAGCTAAGGGATTAGATATCAGTTTAAATTTAACCTATCCGCCACGACGGTACGGAGCAATCAAAGTTTTGAACAATGAAGTAGTGAATGCAGTAAAACTTCCCCAAATGACTAAGGTAAAACGGATGAGAGTGACGGATAAGGAGATAAAATTGGTCGTAAAAATGCCACCTTCTATGTTCTGGGATCAAGAAAAATTGTATCAAACTATCACGATGATGTTTCTCAGCCTTTATCAAGTTCTAAATTTAGCTCGGATGCTATCTAAAGCAAAGTAAGTAAAAACAAAATAGTATTTAGTTTGTTTGCAAAAATCCAGAATTTTTATCTTGCAAACTGTTGCTAAATAAAGAAGTAATTTAGGTTGAAACTTTGAAGTATGAATAAAATGAGTAGAACATTTTTTTCGGGCTTAGCTTTGGCAGCAGTAATACTGCTAGGTTCTTGCGGTAATTCTGTTAAGCAGGCACCGGAAGTATCTACAACATCTAGTCCGCAAATATCCCCAGTCGCCCAGAATAATAACCCGTCATCGGTGGCTACCAGTACAGATAAAATCAAATTTAAACAAGAGGGTGGGACGGAAGATTTTGCCCTGAAAACAGAGGCGGATGGAGCTAAATTAGTTGATGGCAAGGACAAAGAATTAGCTCGATTTAATGTTGATAATGGGGGGAAAGTAAAAATTAAGAATCCTACCGATAAAGTTTTAGGCTATGTTGTAACAAAAGACGGCTACTGGAAGATTGAAAACGCAGATCAGACAAAAGAATTGTATATTCTGCGAAGACAGAATGATGGAGATTACAAGTTAGAAGATGGGGCGAATAAAGAAATTTACAGAATTAAAGCGCGGGACTATGGTTTTGAAATTGAGTCACCGGATAAACAGTCGCTTTATAAAGTAAAAGTAAAAAATGGGAAAGTTTCTCTGATAAATGCAGCCGAAAAACCAGTTTTTTATACAAAATCGCAGGTAAACCCAATTGCGATCGCTAGTTTCGGATTCGACGTTTTAAGCAAAGAACAAAAAGCCGCTTTAGCTTATGCAGTTAATCGTTCGGGAGGGAAATAACCCTTGCAAATTCAACTGAGTTGGATAGATCCAGTCACCGGCGAACGACGAGAACCCGTGTTAGAGACGCCTGTCGCCTTGGGTCGAGAATTTGCCTCAATGCCCCAAGAAATTGATGGCAATCGGGTTGCTAGAATTGTGTTAGCCAACGAGCAAGTAGCTGAATATCATGCTCTAATTGATGTAGCGAATGGCGAGTTAATCGTAGTCGATCAAAATAGCAGTACCGGCACCTTAATTAACAGCGTCAGGTTGCCCAGTAGTACGCTAATAGATGGCGATCGCTTGCAAATTGGTTCCTACGAAATTCAACTCAACCCCAGAAGCAGAGAAGCTACCAGTTCATCGGGAATCGGTGCAAGTGGAGAATGCGATCGCATGGTAGGATTTCTCTTCAAACGCTGCTGCGGACGCACCACAAACATCGGCTGTCCTTACTGTAGTTACCCGGATAATAACCCCTATTACTACGACTATTCCTATTACTCTGGATATGGTAATTATAATCGCGGTTATTGGGGCAGCAACTACTATGACAACCGCGATCGCTATTATTATGACTCTGAAACCGGCAATGTAGATTTCACCGAAGCAGACAATATAAGTTTGGAAGGGGAAATGGACGCAGATTTTGAGATAGATATGGGGGCAAGTTAAATTTTCAACGCAGAGGTACGCCAAGAAAAAATGATTCCTTAGCGTACCTTTGCGTTCTTTGCGTTGAAAACTCAAAAAATGGCAACTTGGTTGATCTATGCTTTAGGAGGTGGTTGGGGACATCTTACCCGTAGCTTATCTCTCGGACGAATTGCCGCCCGTCATCATCGCGTTAAAATTCTTACGAATAGCCCTTATGCAACTTACTTGCGCGATGAGAGTTGCGATGTGCAAGTAATTGCACCTGACGCTGGTTTTGCGGCGACTTGCGAACAAGTGCGGGATGTTTTATTAAACACCCAATACGACTGTTTAATTGTCGATACTTTTCCTCGCGGGTTGGGTGGTGAATTGGCAGATATTTTGCCCCAGTTAAAGCACATTCCCCGAATTTTAATTCACCGCGATATTAGCCCAGTCTATATTCACCGCTTCGCGTTGCGCTCTTTTGTTGCAGAAAACTTTGATGCGGTTATTGTACCGGGAGATGGAGAAGATTTGCCGCTAGCAGATTTACCAATTGTGCATTACACCAGTCCCTGGTTAATTCGCAATGCTGAGGAACTGCCGGATAGAATGAAGGCGCGATCGCTACTTGGTCTGAATTGCGATCGCCCTGGCGAATATAATTTGCGGGTACACAAACAAAGCCCACCGGCGCGGGTTAGAGAAAAGATTATCCTTGTGTGCGCCGCCGGACAAGCTTCCGAATTATCTTTCTTTGGTAAGTTATCAACTCACCTGAATCAAGCTTTTCCAGACGCGGCGGTGCGTGTCTTAGCACCCATTTGTCCAGAGGGATGTCCGCCGCAGTTATGGGTGTCTCACTCGCCGGGAATTGAATGCCTACCGGCGGCTGATATCGTTGTCGGCGGGGCTGGTTATAACACGGTTTATGAATGTGCTGCTGTGGGCGTCCCGTTAGTCGCTTTTGCCTTTAAGCGACTGTATGACCGTCAAAATGTGAGGGCTTTACGATGCGCCTACTGCGTGCAAGAGATTCATGAAGCGATCGCTACTGTGGCAATGCTGCAAAATCATGTATCCAATCGCCCTGTGGATTATCCTAATGGTGCTGTGGAGGCAGTGCGGCTAATTGAGAACCAATTTACCTGAGCGCACAGATTCCCATTATAAAAGTATACCTCTCAAAACAATTTTGAAAAGTATAATTTGATACAAATAATCAAAAAAAACGATTAGGCGATCGCGGCTTTCCAACTCGCTAAATCGGCAAGGGCGCGATCGCGGTAAACTCCATATCGCTCCTGCTTATTGCGAATTCGAGTCGGTAGTTCCGGCAAAATCCCGAAATTAGGCGGCATCGGTTGAAAATGCTTTGGTGACGCCGAACTAATAAATTCAAACAGCGCCCCCATCATCGTCGTTCCCGGTAGCGTTAGCGGATCTTTCCCCAAAGCCAGCCGCGCCGCATTCGTCCCCGCCAGCCAGCCACCCGCCGCCGCTGCCGTATAGCCCTCCGTTCCCACCAATTGCCCCGCCGCTAGTAACGTAGCGCGTTTGTGGAATTGCAAACAAGGCTTTAACAATTGGGGCGCATTGATAAACGTGTTGCGGTGCATCACGCCCAGCCGCACAAACTCAGCATTTTCCAGCCCTGGAATCAGCTGAAACACCCTCTTTTGTTCGCCCCAGCGCAAATTCGTCTGAAATCCCACCAGATTCCACAACTGCCCCGCCTTATCTTCTTGGCGCAACTGCACCACCGCATAAGGACGTTGCGACTGATTTTCTGGGGCGCGGAAATCGCCTTTACGGGCATCAAACAATCCCACCGGCTTCAACGGACCATAGCGCATCGTATCTTCCCCCCGCTGCGCCAGTTCTTCAATCGGCAAACAAGCTTCAAAAAACTTAGCCGTTTCTCGCTCAAAGTCCTTCAGTTCCGTCTGTTCAGCCTTGCAGAGTTCCTGCCAAAAGTGGAGATATTGCTCCCGATTCATCGGGCAATTGAGATAAGCCGCGTCTCCCTTGTCGTAACGAGAAGCCAAGAAAGCCACATCCTGGTTAATTGATTCTCCCACCACAATCGGGCTGGCGGCATCGAAAAAGCTCATGTATTCCATGCCCGTGAACTGCTGCAAATCTTCAGCCAAATCGGGACTGGTGAGAGGGCCAGTGGTGAGGACGACAATCCCTTCTGTGGGGATTTGGCGCAATTCACCGCGTCGTAACTCAATCAGGGGATGATTCGCTAGCGTTTCTGTCAATTCGCGGCTAAATACGCCCCTATCCACCGCCAAGGCACCCCCAGCGGGAACCGCGTGTTCGTCGGCTTTATTGATAATCATTGAGCCGAGACGACGCAATTCTTCATGCAAAAGACCGGCGGCGCGATCGCTCGACATCGCCCCAAAAGAATTACTGCACACCAGTTCTGCCAAGTGTTCTGAGTGATGGGCGGGGCTAAACCGCAGCGGTCGCATTTCGTGCAGCACCACCGGCACACCCGCATTAGCAATTTGCCACGCCGCTTCTGTCCCCGCTAAACCACCACCTATTACATGAATCGGCTGTTTTTCCATCATTTTTATTTGTTTGCTAATGGCTAATGGCTAATGGCAATTACCAATTAAGTAGACAGACTTAATTATTTGTAGGATGGGTAGAATGTTGGGTTTCGTCCCTCAACCCAACCTACAAAACGATCGGGTTTAATTGAGTTCTTTTACTTACCCGATCAAACCTTCAACAACTGCGCGAGACTTCCTGGAACTGGCAATAGAATGCTCACTAAAAGCGCCAAAGCCAACAATCCCCAGAAATCGCGCTTGTTGTCAAGTTCGCTCACATCATTCAGCGCCGGTTCATCAGAAACTGGCATCAAGAATAAGAATATTGCCCAATAAAACAAATCCGGCTGAATCAGAGACAATCCCAGCATCAACAGCCTGCTAATTTGACCAATCATCGCCCCAGTTCGTTGTCCAAACATGGCGTGGACAATGTGACCGCCATCCAGATGTCCCACCGGCATCAACTTAAACGCCGTCCACACAAAACCGATATAAGCCGCCACTCCCACTGGGTGAAGCTTGATTGCCATGTTTGCGGTCAGTTCAGATCCCAGTGCCCATTTACTCAGCAAAGTTAATAACAGAGAAAACCGGGGATTCAAAGAAGTGAAGTTTAAGATACTCGACTGCTCCGACAAAGCAACCACATCCGAGTGCGCCAATCCCCAAAACAACAGCGGTAACGTCACCAAAAAACCAGCGACGGAACTGGCAATGCCCAGATCGAATAACGCTTTGCGGCTGGGTACGGGCGATCGCCGCCCAATAAACGCTCCAAACGTGCCCAGGAAAAAAGGTACGGGGATAAAGTAAGGCAGCGTGGTGCGAATTTTGTAATATTGGGCACTCAGGTAATGACCCAGTTCGTGGATGCCTAAGATAGCCACCAATGCCAAAGCATAGGGCAGTCCTTTTAACAGCAAAGCCGGGTTAGATTGCAGGGCGGCGTTAGAAACTTCTGCAATTTCCACCCCCACTAAAGTAGTGGTAAACAAAGTCACGATCAGCAGCCCTAAGGCTAAAGCCGGTCGTTTTAAAGGTTCGGTTTGCTCTTGTGCCTGCGGGTGAGCTTGGGGATTGGGAACCAGCGCAAAGAACGGACTCCCATTCAAACCTTCTTGAAAGACAACAAAGAAGCGATCGCCAAATAATCTCTCAATATTCTCCCGAATTGTCTGGTACGCCACCTCCGGGTTAGTTCGCAACTTGCCGCGACAAATCACCGCTTGGGGTCGGTAATCGATGTTCTGGAGGTAATAGATAGACCAGGGAAAGCAATTGCGAAGATTGGTTTCTTCCGTTTTATCAATCGGACGAACGGTACTCCCTGCGTCGCCAGCAGAGACAGGCTGTACCTCAGATGGATTCTGAGCTTGGTTTTCCGCCACCATTTCTTGCGGTTTTGGCGGCGGGGTAAAATCTCGACGACCCCACTGAATCAGCAGCCAGTACAATAACGGGCAAATGATAAACGGGGAAATCTCCAAAACTGGCGGCATTCGCTTATCTTCACCGTAGACCAGAATCCAGGCACTCCAAATGAATGCCGGTGTCATCATCACCATCCACAAAAGCCAGACTGGGGTTCGGGTGATGTTGGCAACACTGCGCTTCACGATGAAGTAAGTAACCAGTCCTAATAACAGTAGGAGCAACCAGAGTTCCATGATCTAAATCTGAATTGGTCTACAGGAGAATTAACTGGCTAGCAATTAGCCATTTTCCAGATTGGCAATTAACGTGCCAGCCAATTGCTTAAATGAGCAAAGTGCAAGTAGATTCTCCAGAATACAGCGCCACCATCCCGACTGATAACCCCTCGAAGGAACAGCCGCATCCGGCACGTAAAACTTCAACGCGCTGTCCTTGACACCATTTGTGCCTCTCCACCCAATCGGGACACATTAGATGGAACACCCCATTCCATTGTAGAAAACCCAAGGGATATCCCGATCGATTGTTTTGAAGGTTTCCAGAAAAGGCAGTCGGGAGTCGGTAGATTTCATCCATTCCCGGCGATCGCTCATCCCTTACCACCTCAATTGGGATTTTGGGCTAGAAGATAGACCACGAATACCGTTCCCGCGTCTACCTCCGAATGGAAGCTAATCGTGCCGCCGTGCATTTCCACCAGCTGGCGAGTCAAAGCCAATCCCAACCCAGTCCCTTCGTGCTGCCGATTCAGAGAGCTATCAATTTGTTGAAACGCCTCAAACAAAAGATGCTGTTTCTCCATCGGAATCCCAATTCCCGTGTCTGCCACCTCAATCATCGCCCGGTTGCCCTCATACTGCATCCGCAGCCATACCTCGCCCCCAGGCGGTGTGAACTTTACCGCATTCGAGAGTAAATTCAGCAAGATTTGCCGCACGCGCCGTTTATCCCCCCAAAATTCATCGGCGGGAGGCAACCCAGCAAAATCCCCCGTTAGCTTCACCTGTTGGACTTGAGCCTTTTCTTGCAGCAGTTCCAAACTTTCAATCCCTACCTGACCCAGAGAAAACTGACTGAGGGTTAAAGACGCCTTACCGGATTCAATCTTAGACAAATCGAGAATATCGTTAATCAGATGCAACAGGTGCTGTCCGCTATTGTGAATAATCTTGAGATATTCTTTCTGTTTTCCGCTCAGTTCGCCAAAATACGGTTGCATTAAAGCGGAGGACATTCCAATTACAGACGTGAGCGGTGTCCGCAATTCATGACTCATGGTTGCTAGAAACTCAGTTTTCGCCTGAGAAGCTGCATTCGCGGCAGTCAAGGCATCTTGCAACTGCTCGGTTCTCAGAGATAGCGCCTGCTTCGTCTCCACTAGCTCCGTAATTTCACGGAAAGTCCCCAAGCAAGCATAAACCTCGCCATTGGAGTGCTTCAGCGGCACTCTGAAAGTGTCGAAGTGGTGAATCCCATCTGGGAAAACCAGCGTTTCCTGTTCGTGTAGCGTTTCTCCCGATTCAAAAACCCGCAAATTTTGTTTAACAAAAGACTTGGCAATCAGAGGCGGGAAGCATTCTAGAATCGACCGATCCTGAACGGCATATCGATTGTCAAACCCCATCCTTTGAGCAAAAGCATGATTGCAAAAGCGCAGACGCAGATTCTCGCGCTCGACCACAAAAATGTAGTCTGGGTGAGCGTCAAAAAAACTTTCCAGCTCAGCGGTGCGCTCTCGCACCAAGGCTTCTAGAGTTTGGTTTTGCTCCTGAATTTGTTGGTAAAGGGTTGCTTGGTAGATAGCGATCGCCAGTTGGTCGGCAACAGTCGTGATAAACCTTAACTCCGACTCGTGCCAGTAGCGGGGAAATTGATCCTGAGCGAAGGTTAAGCAGCCCCAAATTTTTTGCTGCCGGTGAATCGGCACCATCAACCAAGCGCCAGGATATTTTGCCGCTAAAGAGCGACTCATAGGGTCATCCACCAAGCGCGTATCGCTCACCTGGACAATCTGTAAATTCCGCAGCGATCTGGAACAATAGTTTTTTTGATCGGGAACGATCAAGTTCATAGCTGTGAGAATATCAGCATGAGCGCGATATTCAGTCAGCGGCTTCCAACACCGCTGCTCCTCTAAATACTGAAAAATCAAACATCGGTCTGCCACCAAAAGATGTCCCAGTTCCAGCGTCACCGTTTCAAAGATATGGGACAGTTCTAAAGAAGCCCGGATTTGGGCAACCAGTCGATTTAATAGCGCCGTATGAGTAATCCGTTCCTCTGCTTGCTGGTAAAGCGTTGCCAGGTTGTGTCCTCGCTCTACCAATTGCAGCGCCAGATGCAGTAATTGCCGCTCTCCCGGCTGCCATTCCCGCTTCTCATCCCATTGCTCAAGCACCAGCAAACCAACGAGTCCAGACGCGCCGTGTAGAGATGCCATCTCTCGCGGCTCGATTTCCTGCGGGTGTGTATGCAACCAGGTCAAAAAGACAGATTGGGCAGCCGTCGAGCCAATGTTTCGCTCAGCCGCCCAAGGGTTGCCCTGATGGTGTTTGAGAAGGCAATGTTCGACATTTGCCCATTCAGGATATTGAGTTTGCCGCGCCGAAACGGGGATAGATGAATCGTGAGCGATCGCACTCCACAGGGTACGCTCATCTTTGGCGCTATAGAACCCAATTAAACACCGACTAACCCCAAAAGCCTCTTGAATCAACACCGCCGAGCGCTGCAAAATTACCTGCGCTCCCTGGCTTGACCAGCTAATGCGTAGCAGTTCTTGCAGTAACTTTTCTGGCTGTTGCCAACTCGGCATTAGAGCGTTGGGAATGGGGGATTGGGCAAGATTCGCCTGGGTTCCCGGCTCCCTAGATAAGGCGGGTTTAGTCCGAATGTCGGTTGGAGAGGCAAGAATTATGGCGTCTTTCCGGTTGTCGGTTAAACTCGCCCCGGCACTGCTACAAGCATCTGCTGCTGCTTTTCCTGGCGTCTGAGTGCTAATTTGACTGGTTAATATAGCACTCACCAGCGTTGATGTGAATTCGCTCTGCAAGCCTGGGAGATTGGGTTGAGGGCACCAATCGGCAATGGCTCGCTCGAAAAGAGGGGAGATTTCTGGGGTTAAGTGCAACCCGCGCGGAATTTCGGCGCAAATGCTGCCCAAAATCGCCGGATCGAATCCAAAACACAGCTCGTAAGTATTGGCGTTTGCTGCTGAATTCTCAGTGGCTTTGTAGCTGTGCAACATCACATTGAAGCGATCGCCCAGTCCCAAAATCACCAACGAGGGCACCTTGCTTTTACTCTCTGGTGTTGACCCCAGGGTTCGAGTTAACTTCCGCAGCTTCAACGAACAAGGCAACCATCTGCGTTTATTCTCACAATGGGTTGCCGATGGCTCCCCCATTGCCAGATTCAAATAACAGTTGTGCGAAGTCAGCAGCTCCGGCAAACCCAAAGCACCGGCTTCTGGGGATGCATACCCCCACCGCTCTCCCTTTGATCCTCTCTCCGGGCACAGATCGCTCGGAGTAAAGTCAGACTTACTCACGGCGATGAGTACCACTCTGGAATCTTGTTGTGAAGCTAAAAACTTCAGCAATGAGTGGGCAACAGACAAAACTGTTGACCGACTGATAGAGTATCTGAGATCGTTTGCCAGGAAAACCATGAGCGCGATCGCTATATTTAGGGGTAAAAACACTCACCAGATGTGGTAAGCGTGCCATAAAAATTAACCAACCGCACGGGTCTGTGCGATCGCGGTTGAAACCCTCTCAGCCTCAGATTTTTCCAGAATCTATTTCCACTCAAGCCGAGCATCGCTTGATTCCCAATTTACTTCACTAGCTTCGGTAAATGCACTATTAAGTTTTATCTAAATTGCAGTCAATTTCCCCTTTTTTGAAACTTTGTCCTTACACAGAACTGAAATAAAAAAACTGAAGGCTGTTAACGTCACCGTTACGCCAGCCGTTAGGCGACATCCGTTAGCGCTTTTAGCGTTCTGTTCGGTGCGAAGCACGGACTGAAAACCTAAGTAAGCAAGGCTTACGCAACAGCACCACATCTGAGGGCAACCACAGAGGGATTGAACCCGAAAAAACGCTATATGTATAAGCTTTGCGTAAGTCCTGGTAAGAATTCTCCTCTCTCTGCCCTCCCTCCTCAGTCCTCAGTCCTGACTCCTCCCTCCTCCCTCCTCAGCCCTCAGCCCTCAGTCCTCAGTCCTGACTCCTCCCTCCTCACTCCCGAATCAACTAGCACCAGCAACGACCGCATTAGCGGTTAACACCTCCAACGCCGTTTTGTATTGCTGGTCTGCTTCCGTACCCACTTGGTCAAGCGTAATTGGCTCCAGAGGCACTTCCCGATCTGGCGTGATGCCTAACTTGTTGATATCGTGGTGGCTTGGCGTTTCGTACTTGGCAACTGTTACCGCTAATCCTGACCCATCTGAGAGGTCAAACAAAGATTGAATTAAGCCTTTACCAAAGGTTCGAGCGCCTACCAATTGGGCGCGACCATTGTCTTGAAGCGCCCCAGCTAGAATCTCGCTGGCACTTGCCGATCCCTGATTCACTAAAACAACTAGGGGAGCGTGGGTAAGTGCTGGTGCAGATGCCTCAAAACTGCCCAAAATGCCTTGTCGGTTGACCGTATAGACAATCGTGCCTTCATCCAACCACATCCGGGCAATCTCAATGCCTGCCTGCAACAGTCCTCCCGGATTATTTCTCAAATCGAGCAGATAAGCTTGTGCCCCTTGTTTCTCCAGCTTGGCGACGGCATTCGCCAGCTCAGATGGGGCGTTGGCACTAAACTGACTCAGGCGAATGTAACCCACCGGGACGCTAGAACGGCTGGAATCTAAGACTGCATAAACGGGGTTGAGGGCAATTCGCGATCGCACTAGCTTAAGTTCTTCAGGCGTTTTTCCCTCCCGTTGCACCACGAGCGTCACCTCTGTGCCCGCAGCGCCCCGCATCCGCGCGGCGGCTTCGTCGAGGGTCAGTTGGGCGCTCTGGATGCCATCAATTTCCAGAATCCGATCGCGCGATCGGATTCCCGCCTTCGCGGCTGGCGAACCGTCAATCGGAGCCACCACTTGCAACTCGCCCGTCTCGGCATCAAGGGCAATTTGCAGTCCCACCCCTTGAAGCTCTCCGGAAGTATTCACCTGTAAACTTCGGTATTGGTCGGGTTTCAAAAACCGCGTGAAGGGATCTTCCAGACTTTTGAGCATATTTTGAATTGCCGTGTAAGTCGCCTCGCGATTAGACAGAGGCTGCTTGATCGCCTTTTGACGCGCCATCCACCAGTTTTGTTGATTGAAACTGTCATCCACGTAAGCATAGTTGACAATTCGCCATGCTTCAGAGAGGAGCTGCTGTTCCTCCGTTAAAGCGATCGCTGGCGAACTCCACCAGCTAAACGCAAAGATAGTTTGTATGATTAGTACGAATACAACCCTTAACACTCGTTTGTGCATGACACTCCAATCCCCCTTTCGGGCTATGTTACATTTTTTGTAGAGGCTACGCCTAGACTTCTATCTATCGCGGTGTCTGGTATCCTCCTTGCCGCTTCAAGCCCCCTAAAAAAGCGGCAAACTGTCTCATGGGGTTGGCTCGTGTCAAAAACAGCAATAAATTTTTAGGAACTCTGGGTTCATGTTTTCTAAGCAGGTAACTGATTCAAAAGCCTACAACTGGTTTGAGGAACGCCTGGAGATTCAGGCGCTTGCCGAGGACGTCACCAGCAAGTATGTACCTCCCCACGTAAATATCTTCTACTGCCTTGGTGGGATTACCCTAACTTGCTTTTTAATCCAGTTTGCCACTGGATTTGCCATGACGTTTTACTACAAGCCGACCGTCGCCGAGGCTTTTTCCTCCATCCAGTACATGATGACGGACGTCAACTTCGGTTGGCTGATTCGCTCCATCCACCGCTGGTCCGCCAGCATGATGGTGCTGATGATGATTTTGCACACCTTTCGGGTTTATCTCACCGGCGGTTTCAAAAAGCCCCGCGAGCTGACCTGGGTAACGGGTGTCATTCTGGCTGTGATCACCGTTTCTTTCGGCGTCACCGGCTATTCACTCCCTTGGGATCAGATTGGTTACTGGGCCGTTAAGATTGTCTCCGGCGTCCCCGCTGCGATTCCCTTAGTCGGCGATCAAATCGTCGAGCTGATGCGCGGTAGTTCCAGCGTTGGACAAGCCACTCTGACACGCTTCTACAGCCTGCACACTTTTGTGCTGCCCTGGCTGATTGCCGTCTTCATGTTGCTACACTTCTTGATGATTCGCAAGCAGGGCATCTCTGGCCCATTGTAAAGGAGCCATCGTCGGGGCGGGGTCTTCCTGTCCCTGCCGAGCGGCCAATGAGGAGAGGAGAGAAAGTGGGAAAGTAATTTTTCTTCCCTCCATTACCCATCCCCCTATCATCCCCTCACCACTTTGCCTCTTGCTTAGCTCAAAGCTTTCAAAACGCATAGGAGAACACATACAACAATGGGAACCCAAAAAAAGCCGGATCTAACCGATCCGCAGTTACGTGAAAAACTTGCCAAAGGCATGGGTCATAACTACTATGGCGAACCCGCTTGGCCCAACGACCTACTCTACATTTTCCCTGTAGTGATTATGGGGACGATTGCACTGTGTATCGGTTTGGCTGTGCTTGATCCAGCGATGATTGGCGAACCGGCAAACCCCTTTGCCACCCCCCTGGAAATTCTCCCAGAATGGTACTTCTGGCCTGTTTTCCAAATTCTGCGGATTTTACCCAATAAACTGCTGGGTATCGCCTGCATGGCAGGGATTCCTTTGGGCTTGATTCTCGTTCCCTTCATTG
The DNA here is from genome assembly GCF_042747725.1 of Coleofasciculus sp. H7-2. NCBI lineage: Bacteria > Bacillati > Cyanobacteriota > Cyanophyceae > Coleofasciculales > Coleofasciculaceae > Coleofasciculus > Coleofasciculus sp. H7-2. The sequence goes on along the minus strand of NZ_JBHZGO010000083.1, from coordinate 39,703 downwards.
AGAACGTCAACAAATTCCAAAATCCCTTCCGTCGTCCAGTCGCCACGACAGTTTTCCTCTTTGGAACCCTCGTCACCCTCTGGTTGGGTATTGGTGCCACCTTACCTATTGACACATCTTTGACACTGGGTCTTTTTTAAGACAATCAATTGCGCCTATTAACGCCTGTGGGTTTCAAAAGTAGTGCCTTTGTGCTGCTTTTGAAACATCTACGGGCGTTAAGCATTATCTGGTCGCTTCTGAAAAAGCAAAGTATAAAAGAACATAGGATGCAGCAGCTGCCTGAACCTAACTCCAGCCCCAGAGCAAAATTAAGTGGTTAAACTTAACTCATGGCAAAGACAGCGCTAATTACAGGAATCACTGGGCAAGACGGCTACTACCTCAGCCGCTTACTCTTGGAACGGGGTTATCGGGTGGCGGGGTTGGTACCGCTGCACCGCCAATCGAGTCTGGCTAAACTGGGTTCCCTCGCCAGCCAAATTGAGGTTTGTGCGGTTGACATGAGGGATAGTGCGGCTCTGTTGGCAGTGGTGGAACAACTACAGCCCCAAGAAATTTATAATTTAGCAGCTCCCAGTTTCGTCCCAGATTCGTGGCAAGACCCGTTGGGAACGCTGGACTTGGTAACGGGTACGGCAACCAGGCTGTTAGAGGCAGTGCGGCTGGCTGGATTGAACACGCGGTTTTATCAAGCTAGCAGTTCCGAGATGTTTGGGCAGGTGGATCGGTCGCCTCAAGATGAGAATACACCTTTTCGCCCGATGAATCCTTATGCAGCGGCAAAGTTGCACGCCCATTGGACGATGGTACATCACCGACAGCGCTACGGTTGGTTTGCCTGTAGCGGTATTTTATACAACCACGAGTCACCGAGACGACCTCCAAATTTTGTCACGCGGAAGGTGTCTTTAGCGGCGGCATCAATTAAATTGGGGTTAAGCGATCGCCTGGAAATGGGCAACCTCGACGCCAAACGCGACTGGGGTTATGCTGGCGATCATGTGGAAGCTATGTGGCGGATGTTGCAGGCAGATGAACCGGAAGACTACGTGATTGGGACGGGTCAGTTGCACAGCGTTCGGGAATTGGTGGCGACTGCTTTTGAATGTGTGGGGCTAGATTGGACTCGTTATGTCGTTGTCGATCCCAAGTTTCTGCGATCGGATGAACATTTCTATCTGGTGGCAAATCCAGAGAAAGCCAAGCGCCAACTTAACTGGGAACCACAAGTCAGCTTCGAGGGTCTTTTGGAAAAAATGGTGTTGAAGGACTTGGAACGTTTACAAAGCGCTGAGGTGCCATCCATCGCCCAGATAGAACAAAACTCCTAAAATTCAGGGATATTGAAGTGGGAGAAAATATAGATTATTTAGAGCCGACCGTTAAACCAGCCGCTAACCATATATTTATTTTCCTAGAAGTTTTTGGATGCGAAGGGGGCATTCAATCCTACGTTAAGGATATTTTGCAGTCTTATATCTCATTGGGAAATCAAGCCAAAGGTGAGGTATTTTTGCTACGGGATGGCGCTGGATGCCCAAATCCCTTTGAGGGAAAAAACCTCGAATTTCATTATCTCAAAAGCCAAAATCCCCAAAAGGGACGGTTAAGGCTGGCAACTTCACTGCTAGCGTGTCTGTTGCAACGCCGTCCCCACCATGTTTTTTGCGGTCATATTAATCTGGCACCGCTGGTGAGGGTGCTGTGTCAGCCGCTGGGGATTCCCTATACGGTGCTAACTTACGGAAAAGAGTTTTGGGAACCCTTAGCCAATCGAGAACGAAGGGCACTCAAGCAGGCGGCTGGGATTTGGACAATCAGTCGCTATAGCCGCGATCGCGCCTGCGCCATCAATGACCTAGACCCCCAGAAAGTGCAAATGCTACCCTGTGCGGTGAATGGGAATTACTTTACTCCAGGCCCGAAGCCACCAGCATTGATCGAGCGGTATAATCTTGTCGGTGCCAAAGTTTTGATGACCGTAGCGCGGCTGTGGTCGGGCGATATCTACAAAGGCGTAGATGTCACCATTCGAGCCATCCCCGCGATCGCGCAACTATTCCCAGAGGTCAAATATCTGGTGATCGGTCGCGGCGACGATCAACCCCGACTAGCGCAGCTTGCCAAAGATTTAGGAGTTGCCAACCGGGTTGTATTTGCCGGGTTCGTTCCCACACAAGACCTTGTAGACCATTACCGCGTCGCCGATGCTTACATCATGCCCTCCCAGGAAGGCTTCGGCATTGTCTATTTAGAGGCGATGGCTTGTGGCATCCCCGTGCTATCCGGTGACGATGATGGCTCCGCTGACCCCCTTCAGGATGGACGTTTAGGCTGGCGCGTCCCCCATCGCAATCCCGAAGCCGTGGCAAATGCCTGTATTGAAATCCTCAAAGGGGACGACCGGCGCTGCGACCCTCAGTGGTTGCGAGAACAAAGTCTCGCCTTGTTTGGGAAAGATGCCCTTGCTCAGCAGTTAAAACAGCTGCTTCTTTGAAAATTGCAATTAGGCACTCTTGAAAATAATTGCCGAACTCCCTCTGTTCTCAGACACAATCGATTCTGATTTAGCTTGGTTTTTGCGGAAGCCCCGCGCTATATCCAAAGGATATAGCGTCAGGATGAATAGCAGGCGGTGACGATTCTATCTATGACCAATGCGGTCAGCAAGGGAATATATAAATGAGGAATCGCCAGTTGGTGTTATAATTAACACCTCTGTCCGAGCCGAAAATGCTGGTCAGTCTCTTGAACCTGGAAAATCTAGAATATAGGGTTCCACCCAAGAACAGACATTGATTGTCCTGAACCGTGAGTGGGTAAAATTCTAGCGGTACATAGGTAGAACATACTTTTTGTATTCGTTCCGGCGCGGAGGGGCATCCCGTGTCGTCAATAAAGCTCATTAAATATCCTAAGCAATCGCTGGAGTTGGTGAGAAGCCTACACTTACCCTTCGGGTAAGTGTAGGAGTATGTCACGATGGAAGGAGTCCATACTACCTTGCTTTTGTTGGAGATTGCCGTGAACCAGAACAGCCCAAATACCTTTCAATTCAAGCTTTCTGGCGTCGGCTCTTGGCTTACCCTGCTGCTAATCATTTGGTTGCTGGGATCGATTGGGCTGGGCTGGTTGGTGAAGTCTTTTCTGATTCTGATAGGTTTAATCCTCGTCGCACCAGTCCTTGCCTTCCTGGGCTTTCGCTGGTGGTTGCAACGCAACCTTATTGCCGACCAGTGTCCCGTCTGTAGCTATGAATTTACGGCTTTGAATCGCACCGAGTGCCAGTGCCCGAATTGCGGCGAGTCGCTGAAAATCGAACAGGGACACTTTAACCGTTTGACGCCTCCCGGAACGATTGACGTTGAAGCGGTTGAGGTATCCGCCCGCTCTCTCGAAGACTAAAACCCAGGCAAAAGTTCTTAGTTATTGATTCTGTCCAGTAATCGACAGAGTATAAGGATGCGCGCCACCTGCGCGATCGCCGACATAAACGTTATAATTCCCCCGAAGCCAAACTCCTGAAATTTCCGGCTTATCTCCAGAAGCACTATCTGCCAACACGCAGAACCGTCCTCCTGGGCCATCAACCAGAAGCGTAGGCTCACCACTGCTTTGGACACTCAGTCGCAAGTAGTCGATCCGATCTGCCGTTACCCGAACAACTTGATTCGGTGTCTGGGAGATATAACCGCAATTACTACTTGTTTGACCGCCAGAAGTCCCGCTAAGGACGACCGGATCGTTCGACAACTTCGACGACAGTTCTAACGCTGGGGCATCACTACGAGCCGCAAGAGCGCCTGTTAAGATCAACGCCAAGGTTGTGGGAATAACTATCCATTTGCGAAGCATCTTCATTTTGTCATCCCCTTGCCTTTTTAAGGAAGTCTTACTATAAGTGTCCTACATTAGTAAATAAACGTGTTTCGAGTGTGTTCCTTTTCTCAAAGTGTCACGTATCTTAGAGGGCGTTAAAATTCGCTCTTCTTTAAGTCAAGGTGTTTCCAAAACAGGCTTTTGTTTAAATCACCAAGACAATATACGCTTGAGTGTCAGTTTGTCATTTGCAACCGTCATTTTCTTTTTTCCACTATAAAAACAAAAGATGAATCCTCAAGAAAATCAAGACTGGGAGCGTAAACTCCAAGAACTAGATGCCCAAATCAATCAGAGCCTCCCTCCCTCGCCAACGATAGAAACCGAACCGGGACAACCTCTCCAGGTTCAAACTAAAGAATCTCAATCAATTCAGTCTCTGTTCAACAAAATTTCTAACTGGTTTCAAGGACTTCCTGGTGCTGGTAAAGTTGCTGTTGTCGCCGTCGCAGCTTTGGTTGGTTTTGGGCTACTCAGAAGCGTTTTGTATCTGGTTGCATCCCTGATTAGTCTCGCCATCTTGGCAGGGTTAGTGTATTTGGCGTACAAACTGTTTATTGCCCCCAAGTCCCCCGATTAGAAAGTGTTGATTTTTTTGGTAGCTATGAGGATTATGGACTCTGAACGGGTATATTCGTCTAAGGACGTAGGGCAGGTTCATTGCTAATGCGGATCTTTACCAGCAAAATAAGGGTTGCCTGCTCGGACAAAATCTGCTAAAAGCGAACAGCGAACTGCTATTTGTGGACTGCTCGAATGGCTACCCAAAGCGTGAAAAAAGGCTCGAATCGCAAAAGCCCGTCTTGGCGGATACAGATGCACCGACTGCCACTGGGTACCCGACGGGGTGCTGCCACTATTGTGGAAATCTCGCTGGTGGTTGCGAGTGCTTTAGTTCCCTATAGCATCGGTCTTGCCGCCAAGTTCTGTACGAATGCTGGCGCGTGTGTCTCTCCGGAAACCGTTCCCCTCAACCCAGTGCTAGCAACGACCGAGGATGCGATCGCTAAAACGCTGGCAATTCCCAGACGCGAAAGCAACCAACGGGTTGCCCCACTCACCAACTTGTTTTGGTGCGGGGCGCTGGTGGCTCCTATCGTGGTCGTAGGCTGGCAACTGTATAAATTGGGAAAAACCGGACAAACCTCGCCCAAGCGCTGGCTAGGCGTCCAAGTAGTGCAAGAATCAGGCGACCCGCCAGGATTGATTGGCGCTGTTTGGCGAGAGGGAGTCGGCAGGTGGGGATTGCCGCTTTCGACGGCTTATCTGATTTGGCGCTACAGCGGTGCTTTTCCGGATCTGGGGATTTTGCTGGGATTGTCGGCTTTGATGTGGCTGGGGGAAAATGCGATCGCCCTATTCAATCCCGAACGCCGCACCCTGCACGATAGAATCGCTGGAACCTTTGTTATCGATGGAGCTAGGGCTTTTGTACCCTATCCGGAGCGGAATTCTTCTCAGTCAAACCGACTGCTGCGAAACGGACATCCAGTCAAGCTAGAAGTGCAAAGCAGCTGGACACAGCCAGATGACGGACATCGGGAAACCGTCACTACCATCGTCCTAACTTCTCAATCTCCCAAGCGATCGCTGCATCTTTGGTACTGGATGCGCCAAAACCCCGGTCTGACGCTGATAACGATCGGCTTTTCTTGCATAAGTGCTGTCTTGGGAACCTTTGTCGGTACGCAAATATACATTCAAAGTCAGGCAAATTGGCGCTCATCCAAGCAACAGAATAACAAGGTGTTTCTGGCGCTGGTCGAGCGGTTAAGTCAATCTTCCCCCAACCAATTAGAAGAACGACGGAGTGCTATCCTGGCGCTGGCAAGGTTGGACGACTCGCGTGCGATTCCCTTCTTAGTAGATTTGCTGGGTCAAGAAAGGGTACCCGCTTTGATGGAGGCAATTGGGCAAACCTTGGTCAGTACGGGTCCGGAAGCTTTACCATACTTACAACGCTTAAATCTTTCCCTGCAAAAGGACTCAGCGCTGCTGCAAGGGAGTGGATTAGTGGAGCGACAGTTAATTGCAAGGCGGCTCGTGGGCACTCAACGCGCGATCGCTAAAATTCTTAGCATCTACCCCACTCAAATCCATAACGCTGACCTCAGTCGCACCGACCTCTCGGAGGTACGCCAAGGGCCAGCTCTATTTACCTTAGTTCTAGACAAAGCTGACCTTTCTGGGATTCTCTTCAAAGGAGCCTCCCTCACAGGTGCCAGTTTACGCAATAGCCGCTTCTTGGGTGCCGGTGAGGACGGGCGTCTGGGCACCTTTGACGATTGGATTGCCGACTTCAATGGAGCCGACCTCAAAGAAGCGAACCTCACTGGCGCTCTTTTGAGCGATGTCCCCCTGAATCGCACCAACCTGATCCGTGCCACCTTGAATCGGGCTAATTTATCCAATGCTCAACTCGTGGGAGCAAATCTCAGCAGTGCCAAGCTAATCGGTGCAGATTTGCGTCAAGCAGTTCTAGAAAATGCCAGCCTGACGGGTGCAGATTTAGCGAATGCCAACTTTACCCAGTCCAATCTCTCTAGTGCCCGTCTCGGACAAGTTAGCGCTGTCGGGGCTAAGTTTACCTTTGCGCTGCTGATGAACTCCAACTGGCAAGGAGCAGACCTTTCAGAAGCAGATTTTCAGAACGCCAATCTCCAAAAAGCCGACCTCAGCGCCACCAGACTGGTTGGTGCTAATCTCGCTCAGGCTCAGCTGCAAAATGCCAATTTACAAAACACAAACCTGAGTGCGACAGACCTGCGCGGGGCGAATCTAGCAGGGGCTGATTTGAAGGGGGCAACCTTTGCCGCCCCAAAACCGCTCCAGTCAGATCAATTCATTCAAGAGGCACCCAACTCAGCATCCTTAGCTCGTGTCAAGGGCGTCGATTTTTCCCAAGCCAAGAATTTAGATGCCAAGCAAATTGACTTAATTTGCGACCAAGGAGGGCGTCATCCTCGCTGTCAGTAAATAAGGCAAAAGGGCACTCAGAAACTGCAAGATCCAGCGAGCAAGAAAGTGCCCTAGGGCAGATTGGGCAGATGAACTAATTCCAGTTTGATCCCATCGGGATCGGCAAAGAAGACAGCGTAGTAGCCTAGTGCATACTGGTTGTATTCGGCTGGCGGATCGAGGATTGTAGCGCCCAGCTCAAGAATCAGCTTGTATAAGTTATCTACCTGTTCGCGGCTGTCGGCGTTAAAGGCAAGATGGTGTAGTCCTGGCGAGTAGCGATCGTGAACTTTGTTCGGGGAATCTGGATTCGCGGCAGAAATTAAAATTGCCCCGACATCCTTTGACCACCACATGATGAACTCATCGTTTTTCTCCACCTGCTGGTAGCCCATGAATTCCAAAATTGCGTTATAAAACGGTTCCGATTTCGAGCGATCGCTAACCGTCAAGCTCAGGTGATTCAAGGTACCAAGGGTCATACAAGCCTATCCTCTTTCGGAAGAACAAATGTATTATAAACTCCCGTTTTGCAGGTTGATTCAGACCAGTAAATCCTATTTTTAGCATGGAGCCGATCTCTTGTATCTTGATTTCTGATGCTGTCATGCATCAAAAATATAAGTTTTTATTCCTATCTGCCGAAGGACAGGCAAAAAAAGAATTCTTTGTTTTTACTGTTTAATTAGCTTTGTGCGATCGCATCTAAAATTACCACGAGTCCCTTAAGCCAGTTCATGGTGTCAAATGAAGCTAAGCTTCTGCATGATTGTTAAAAATGAGGAAGCCTCCTTACCACAATGCTTGAATAGCGTCAAGAATGTGGTAGATGAAATGGTGGTGCTGGATACCGGCTCCAGTGACAAAACCGTTGAAATTGCCAGAGAATTTGGGGCGAAGGTTTATCACTTTGAATGGTGCAATGACTTCTCAGCGGCGCGGAATGAGTCGTTGAAGTACGTTCAGGGAGATTGGGTGCTGGTGCTGGATGCGGATGAGGTGCTGAAACCAGAAATTGTACCGCAGATGAAGCAAGCGATGGAAAGCGATCGCCACCTCGTCGTCAACCTAATTCGGCAAGAAGTCGGAGCATCTCAATCGCCTTATTCTCTGGTTTCTCGTCTATTTCGCAATCACCCAGACGTGCGCTTTTCTCGTCCTTACCATTCGCTAGTGGATGATAGCGTTGCCGAACTGTTGCAGCGAGAACCCCAGTGGCAGATAGTTTCTCTGTCGGATGTAGCAATTTTACACTATGGCTATCAACCGGGAGCGATCGCATCTTTAAACAAATTCTCTAGGGCGCAAGCGGCGATGGAAGGCTATCTGGCAAGCCATCCCAACGATCCCTATGATTGTTGTAAATTGGGGGCACTTTATGTACAAACGGGTGAAATCGGTAAGGGAATCGAACTCTTAGAGCGCGGTTTAAAATCAACAGAGATTGATGCTTCTGTTTTATACGAATTTCACTACCATCTGGGCAATGCCTATACTCAGCTAAATAATCTTGCACAAGCGGCGACACACTATCAAGTCGCACTTCAACAGCCAATTCTGCTTAAACTTAAACTGGGCGCTTATAACAATTTGGGCAACTTGTTGATGGCAGCTGGGGATTTCACCAATGCTCAAAAAGCTTATGAAACTACCTTGCAGATTGACCCTAGTTTTGCGGTCGGAAAGTACAATCTAGGCATGGCATTAAAGGCAATGGGGCGTTTGCCGGATGCGATCGCTGCTTACCGCCAAGCCATTCAACGGAACCCGGACTATGCAGAGGCGTATCAAAATCTGGGAGTTGCCCTTTTGAAAATGGGTAACGTATTAGAAAGTTTAGAAGCGTTTGGGAAAGCGATCGCGCTTCACGAACAACACAACCCAGAGGAAGCCGCTAGACTACGCCAAGGATTGCAAGAAATCGGGTTCCAGGTTTAATCTCATCTCAAATGTGGCTAAATGCCATCGTGGGGAGTCTCAATGCCGCTTGGTCTGATAGATTCGTATCGGTCGGTCAATACCTTTGAAACGGTACTCTCCCATCGGAGACAAGCCTTTTGGCTGACGCAGCAAAGAATAGGTGGCTTCACTCACGACACATTCACCAGGGGGACAAATCCCTTCCATGCGGGAGGCAAGATTAATCGTAGCGCCTAATACGGTATAGTCTACTCTCTGAGAGCTGCCCACATCTCCAACCACAGCTTTACCGCTGTTGATAGCTATCCGCAATTGCAGCGGGTGTTGGAAGAACTTACGAGCATTCAGATGCTCTAGACGCTCTAGCATTCCCCAGGCGGCGGCAAAAGCCCGTTCGGCATGATCCGGCTGGGGTTCTGGAGCGCCAAAAAATGCCATAATGCAATCTCCAATAAATTTATCTAGCGTTCCTCTGGCGGCAAAAACTTCTTTGAGCATTTCCTCGAAGAAACTATTGAGCAAATTGGCAATTTCTGTCGGAGTTAAGCGTTCCGAAAGGGCAGTAAAGCCAACAATATCGGCAAAGAGAATACTGATTTCGCCTTCTGCGGGGGTAAGACGACCATCTTCTAATCCTCCTACATTCATAATGTGCTGCACAACTGAAGGAGAGTGATAGCGTTCTAATCGGTGTCGAATGCTGGCTTCGCTTCTGAGTTTCTGTGCTAACAGCCAACGTTGCACCGCCGACGCCACCAGATTCGCTAAAGCTGAAAAAAAGCTGAGGTCTTCATCTCCTCCTTTATTCCAATGGGTAAAAGAAAGATGGGCATCGGCATAAAGAACGCCGACTACCTTATTTTCATCCCACAGAGGAACCGCTAGAGCGCTCTTGATGCCTTTCGCTAAAATACTATGTTCGCCTTCAAACCTTTCATCCATCTGGGCATCAGCGGTTTTGATCGCAACTTTATCAGTAAATACTTTTTGACAAATGGTGCGGCTAATCCAACTGCCATCTGCTGCTAGATTTTGCTGTTGAGAGATATCTCTAGCTGCTGCTTGAAGTAAGTCTAGTTCGCCCGAACCATTGACATCGATCAACAATGCCAACCGATCGATACTATTGAGATCGCGGAAAACAATTTCTTGTATCTGCTGGAAAATTGCTTCGATCGATTCAGCAGAATTCAGACATCTGGCGATATCAACCAAGTCTTTCAGACGAGCGATCGCTTTGTGGGGATTAGCACTATTGCTACCCTCGTCATCAGCCTGTATCCATTGCTGTTGCAGTTCTTTGGCATTGCGAAGGATAGTCACTCCTTCGGAGATCGGATCTGCCTCTATGGGATTGAGTTGAGTCTTTTGTTGAGGAGAATTGGCTAAAAGAACATGGAGAAAAACATGACCCATCTGAATAACATCGCCATGATTCACTCTTTGGGGAGATGCTAGCAGACGGTCATTTAACCGCGTTCCGTTTGTGCTGTGCATATCTTCGACCACCCACACGCCATCCGGTGTATTTAACAACCGGGCATGACAGCGGGAAATTTCAAAATAAGGCAAGTACAGATCGCATTCTGGCAAACGACCAATGATAAATTCCTCTTTATCCACCGTCACGGTGCTTTCAACATTTTCCTCAACTTGTAGGCGCAGCTTGAGTTCAGCCATGACTTCAAACCTCCTTGAACCAAGGCGAACAAGGCGTGCTAAAACTCCTGGACAAAGCAATAGTCAAAGAAAGCACCACAAAGCAAGCGTTTTTCCGGCAATTACTGCCACCATCTTAACTCTGACGAAATCCTTCGACAGATGATACGCTGTGTTGCCATAGGTAGCCGGAAAATTGCAGTCCCATACTTTTCGGTTAACCTTCTCCCCAACCTCTTGCCACCTCTCCCTAATCCGCCCCGACAAGGAGAAGGTGAGAAATAAATTTTTTTGACTGGTGGGGAGAAGCGATAAACTCCTCGATTCCATAGTCGGGAAGGGGTTTGGGGGTTGGTGTCTTAACCGAAAAGTTGGAATCTACCCTTTAGCTCCACCAAAACCCAGACGGGAGCCAGCAATTTAATGCCGCTTGGTTTGATAAACTCTTACAGGTCGGTCGATTCCTTTGAAATGGTGTTCTCCTGTCGTCTGCAAGTCTTGGGAGGGCTTCAGCAAAGAATAAGTGGCTTCACTGACGACACATTCACCGGGGGGACAGATTCCTTCCATGCGGGAGGCTAGATTAATCGTTGCTCCTAAAGCGGTATAGTCTACTCTTTGAGAGCTACCGACATCTCCAATCACGGCTCTACCGCTGTTGATGGCAACCCGGATTTGCAGCGGTTCGCGCCAGACTCGATCGGCATTTAATTTTTCTAGACGAGTCAGCATTCCTTTGGCAGCGGCGAAAGCTCGGTCGGCATGATCCGGTTGAGATTCCGGAGCGCCAAAAAATGCCATTATGCAATCTCCAATATACTTATCTAACGTTCCTCCGGCGGCAAAAACTTCCTGTAGCATTTCCTCGAAGAAATCATTGAGCAATTGGGCAATTTCTGTAGGACTCAACCGTTCCGAAAGGGCGGTGAAGCCAACAATATCGGCAAAGAGGATGCTGATATCAACCTCGGCAGGCGTGAGACGACCGTCTTCTAATCCTCCTACATTCATAATGTGCTGCACAACGGCAGGGGAGTGATAGCGCTCTAGTCGAGTCCGAATGGTTTCTTCGTTTCTAAGTTTCCGCGCTAACAGCCAACGTTGCACGGCGGATGCCACCAGATTCGCTAAAGCCGAAAAAAAGCTGAGGTCTTCTTCTCCTCCTTTCGTCCAATGGCTAGAAGAAAGATGAGCATCGGCATAAAGAACACCGACTACTTTATTTTCATCCCAAAGCGGGACGGCGATCGCGCTCTTGATGCCTTTGACTAAAATGCTCTGTTGCCCCTCAAACCGTTTATCCATCTGGGCATCAGCGGTTTGAATTGCTACTTTCTCGGCAAATACCTTTTGACAAATGGTGCGGCTAATCCAACCGCCATCCGCCGTCAGATTCTGCTGTTCCAAAATATCTCTAGCGGCGGCATTCAGCAATTCCAGTTCGCCGGAACCTTCTACATCGATTAACAATGCCAAGCGCTCAATACTTTGAAGTTCGCGGAAAACGACTTCCTGCACCTGGTAGAAAATTGCTTCGATCGATTCAGCTGCACTCAAATTCTTGGCGATATTCACCAAATCTTTGAGACGAGCGATCGCTTTTTCCTTATTGCTAACTTCGTCTAGCGTACCCTCAGCTTGTATCCATTGCTGTTGCAGCTCTTGAACATTGCGAAAGATGGTGGTTCCTTGCGCCACGGGTTCCACCAGCTGTGTTTTATGGGGTTGAGGAGGATCTCTCAAAAGAATACTCAGGCTAATATCCCCCAGCCAAAGAATATCGCCGTGATTTACCTGTTGAGGCGAGGTGACAGGGCGTTCATTCAATCGCGTTCCGTTTTTGCTGTCCATATCCTCTACTGTCCACACCCCAGAAGGCGTTTTCAAAAAGCGGGCATGGTAGCGGGAAATTCCCTCGAAAGGCAGATGCAAGTTGCATTCTGGCAAACGACCGATCGTAAAGTCATCCCGATTCACCGTAACCGTTCTTTCTGTCTCTCCCTCTCGTAGACGCAGTTTGAGTTCAGCCATGACTCCTATCCCTTTTTGAAGCAAAGCGAACAAGCGTGCAAAAACTCAGCAAAGCAAGGACTTGTGGTTGCTTTCCCTGACTTCCCCCAAAGTTATGGCATTCTCAAAGGCATTTATGCAACCTTGCCCAAGCTACACGCTTAGGGTAGCTTAATCGGGCAAATCATTTGAGTTTTAGCTTTAATGCCTCCGCGCCGTTCAGACTTATCTGGTGACAATGAGGGGTCATACCCCTCATTCCTTGAACAACAGTATCATAGTATTCGCTGGTACCCGATGTCGGGTCGAGGTTGTAGCGAAACGACCGTCGAAACATTGACAAGTGGACACCAGAGAAGAACACGCAAAAGTGCGGTTTTCACGCGCAGCCAATCAAGAGTGCGGAGGGTGAGAGCGATTCCCTAAAGGGGGCGTAACCCTTTCATACTGGTGAGGTAAGAGATGTACATCCGCCTTTGATCCGTGCATATCTGAATTAAACATCCGGAAGATACTGCTTCTTTTTTGGAAAACTCTATTATGTTAAACGGTTTACCTCAGGGCAGCGACACCATGATAGGCATATTACTAGACCAGCGCTACCAGGTGATCCAAGCGCTAGGCCAAGGTGGATTTGGTCATACTTACATTGCCCAAGACACTCGCCGACCTGGGAACCCTAACTGCGTTGTTAAACACCTCAAACCCGCCACTAGCAATCCCGAATTTTTACAAACAGCGAGACGCCTGTTTAATAGCGAAGCCGAAACCCTAGAAAAGTTAGGGAACCATGACCAAATTCCCCGGCTGTTAGCTTACTTTGAGGAGAAGGAAGAGTTCTACTTAGTGCAGGAATTTATTGACGGACATCCTCTGGGTGTGGAACTGCCACCAGGTCAGCAGTGGAGCGAAAGTCAGGTGATTCAACTGCTTTGTGAAGTCTTATCCATTTTGGAATTTGTACACGGGAACGGGGTGATCCATCGGGATCTCAAGCCGGATAATTTAATTCGCCGTACTTCCGATAACAAGTTAGTTTTGGTGGACTTTGGTGCCGTCAAACAGGTGCAGATGCAATCGGTCATCGCTCAAGAAGGGATGAATGAGACGGTTGCGATTGGCACCCCAGGCTATATGCCAAGCGAACAGGGACAAGGCAGACCCCGCCCCAGCAGCGATCTTTACGCCCTCGGCATGATTGGTATCCAAGCCTTGACCGGGCTGAATCCCAGGCAATTAGCAGAAGACCCTGACAGCGGGGAGATTCTCTGGCGGCACTTGGCTCAAGTTAGCGATGGGTTAGCCGCTGTCCTGAACCAGATGGTACGCCACTACTTCAAATTCCGCTACCAGTCAGCAACCGAGGCATTGCGATCGCTCGCCTCGTTAACCAATCCTAATTCCCCGGCAGCGATCGCGGCAGTCTTGAGCCAGAAGGTGCGCGGTTACTGGAAAGACGGTTCTGTGTCGGCTAATAAGGCACTGCGATCGCTCCAAGAACGCACCAATCCCCACCTCTCGCCCAATAACGCCCCTGCTCCTATTTCCGCCCCGGCGCTCTCGCCCCCTACGGACAATACCGTAACCATTGCTACAGGCAATTCATCGGGAAAGTCGGTGGATTCTCCAGCTAGCGTCGCAGATGAAGCAACGCCTCCAACCGTCCCCCCCACGCAGAACACGGTGACAATTGCTCCTGGAAATCCCTCCCAAGCGCCGATTAGTTCGCCGTCTAGCCTGAATTCTGTATTTAAATCCCCCAAAAATTTGCCACTGCTAATTGGGGCAGGCACTGCTATCTTTGTGATTGCAATCGGGGTGATTTTTGCAAGTCGTCAAATACCCTCCTCTGCTGACACTGCTAAAAATCAAATTACCGAGCCAGCTAAAAATGCAGTAAAAAACAGTTGTGTTGTTGTTCTTAGTTCATCCAATGTACGCTCTTTGGATGGACGAAAGAAAACAGGGGATGTTGTGAAAGCAGGAACCAAAGTCTCTGTCACCGGAAAAGAAGAAGGTGGCTGGATAGAAATTAACTCTCCAGTCTCCGGTTGGGTTTGGAAAGGTCGTACAAAAAACACCTGTCCTTCTAAATAGCAAAAGTTCTTACTCCAAGAAATTTAATTGTCAAGAGCTTTTACTATTCAGACTGGTGGTAACTCTAGGGGAATCGCACCTAATAAACCCGTGCGAAAATCATTTAATAGCTGTCGTGCTGTGCGCTCTACATCGCCTTTATGACGTTCATTTGCCACAGCTTGTAGATATTCGTCGCCTGCAAACGAAGTGGGATTTACTCCGTAGCGAGACTCTAAAGACTTCAACAGAAATAAATCGGCATCGGGGGCGTTGAGAGTTTTGAGCAAATCTACTAGCGCAGATGCCACTCGTTGATTGTCGTAAGACGCCTCACCAATATCATCACAAATCGCTAACTTGAAGGCAGCAGGCTGATTTTCTAACTTGGAAGGCAAAACGCCAGGGGCGTCTAAAAGTTCAATCTGATCGGAAATGCGTATCCAGCGCAGCTGGCGCGTTACCCCAGCACGACGGGCGCTTTCTACCACCCGCTTTCCCAATAAACGATTAATTAGCGCCGATTTGCCCACATTGGGAAACCCAATCGCAACGGCACGGACTGGACGAGGAAGCATCCCGCGATCGCTTCTTCGTTTATTCATCTCTACACCCGCTGCCTGCGCCGCCTGTGCTACTGCTGCCACACCCTTACCATGCTGGGCATCTGTGAAATAAGGCGTTTCCCCCCGCTCCCTAAACCACTCTGTCCACAGTTGCCGGACTGCGGGAGAAATCATATCCGTGCGGTTGAGTATCAATACCCTTGCCTTGCTGCCTATCCACTCTGGCACGCGGGGATGGTGAGTAGAGATGGGAATTCGGGCGTCTCGCACTTCCAACACCACATCCACACGCTTGAGCTGTTCTTTAAGCGCTTTCTCAGCCTTGGCAATGTGTCCGGGATACCACTGAATCGAAGGAGTCGTCATAGGATTTTAGATTTTAGATTGAGGATTTTAGATTCAATCTAAAATCCTCAATCTAAAATTTGACTAAGGAACAATCAACACCGGACAAGGAGATAAATTAATCACCCGGTTCGTGACGCTGTCAGTCATGCCTTCTTCAGTCAAACCCAGCCCTCGACAGCCCATCACAATTAAATCGGCGTCAATTTCGTCAGCAACATCGCAGATGGTAAAAGCTGGTTTGCCCTGACGCTCAATCGTTTGAGACTGGATGCCTTGATCGGCAAACAGATTTTGAGCTGTTTTGAGCAGTTCGGCGACAGCTTCTGGCGATGTCATCGCCGCATCTGAAATTAGCGGCGACGCCTCTGGCTCTTGGCTGGGTTCTTCTACCACCGAAAGCAAAATTAATTTACTAGCATACTTTTGCACAATATTTACAACGACATCAGCCGCTTCGCGCGCTTCTCGACTTTGATCGACAGGAAACAGAACAGTCTTGAACATGGCACGCTCCTGTAGAAACCCCAACTCTTGTAAAATGTGGACGGCTAGAGAGCTAGAAATAACCTTACTCCTGCATTTGGTTTGGTCTATCTAGCTTTTGAGGGAAAAGGGCAAACACCAGTGACACGCGGTTGCTAGTGAAGAGTATAAAAAGACGCAATTAGGAGGTTTACGCTGTGTCCAAGAAAACTGTAGCAAATTTATCGGCATCCGATTTATCTGGCAAAAGGGTACTGGTACGGGCGGATTTTAATGTACCGCTGGATAATGGCAACATTACTGACGATACTCGCATTCGGGCAGCTCTGCCTACAATTGAGGATTTAACTTCCAAAGGCGCTAAGGTGATTCTGTCCAGCCACTTTGGGCGTCCCAAAGGTGTAGATGACAAATACCGCCTGACGCCAGTGGCAAAGCGCCTGTCTGAATTGCTGGGTAAAGAAGTTGTTAAGACTGACGACTGTATCGGTGATGATGTCGCAGCTTCGGTGGGGGCGATGCAAAATGGCGACGTGCTGCTGCTGGAGAATGTCCGCTTCTACCCGGAAGAAGAGAAGAATGACCCAGACTTCGCTAAAAAACTGGCTTCAGTTGCCGATTTATATGTGAATGATGCGTTTGGAACAGCTCACCGCGCTCATGCTTCTACGGAGGGCGTGACCAAGTATCTCAGCCCATCGGTGGCTGGGTACTTGATTGAGAAGGAACTGCAATATTTGCAAAGCGCGATTGAAAATCCTCAGCGTCCTTTGGCGGCAATTATCGGGGGTTCCAAGGTTTCCAGCAAGATTGGCGTCATCGAAACGCTGCTGGATAAGTGCGATAAGCTGATCCTGGGCGGCGGCATGATTTTTACCTTCTACAAGGCTCGTGGGCTAAGTGTCGGTAAGTCGCTGGTGGAAGAAGATAAGTTAGAACTGGCGAAGTCTTTGGAAGCTAAGGCGAAAGAGCGTGGTGTTCAACTGTTATTGCCGACGGATGTGGTAATTGCAGATAATTTTGCTGCTGATGCTAACGCTCAAACAGTCAGCATTGACGCCATTCCCGATGGTTGGATGGGTTTGGATATTGGTCCCGACTCGGTAAAATTCTTTCAGGAATCGCTTGCGGATTGCAAGACGGTGATTTGGAATGGCCCGATGGGAGTGTTCGAGTTCCCGCAATTTGCCAAGGGGACGGAAGCGATCGCCCGGACTCTTGCCGATCTCACTAAGAGCGGGACTACCACCATTATCGGCGGTGGCGACTCGGTGGCAGCGGTAGAACAGTTAAACTTGGGCGAACAAATGAGCCACATCTCCACTGGCGGTGGCGCAAGTCTGGAGTTGCTGGAAGGCAAGGAACTCCCTGGTATTGCGGCGTTGGATGAGGCGTAAGCCCTAAGAGTAAACAAATAAAATTCTTGTAGAGACGCGATTAATCGCGTCTCTACGGTTATTGGGATATATTGCTTCGCTGTCGTCCTCCAATCAGCGATCGCATTTGTTGGGTGAGATGAAGAGGCGATCGCGTTTGTTGGGTGAGATGAAGAGGCGATCGCGTTTGTTGGGTGAGATGAAGAGGCGATCGCGTTTGTTGGGTGAGATGAAGAGGCGATCACGTTTGAATGGCTGGGCTTCTACTAAAAAGGTGGGCATTGCCCACCTTTCTTAACTTGGTTGAATGACTAACTTTATCTATAACTAAGTTAATCCTATGCTTGAGTCTTTACTAAGAGGATGAGCCTGATACAGCAGACGCAGTAATATCTATTGCTGTAGCAGTAATTTTGACTGTTATTTGAGTGGCTTTAAATGCAACAAACCAAGCAACCGCAGGAATCAGGAGAGCCGTGGCTATTAGAGTCATTAGTGCCTGCACACCTTTTACTAAATATTCAGGTGTTTCTAATATTCCCCGAAAGGATGCAGTCAACCAATTCAATACAAATTGAATTGGAGCCTTAGCTGCTGTGTTTAGCACTTCTATCATTTAATTTCCTGCTCAATATAAATTCAGGTGAATTTTGTCCAACGTAACAAAACATTTCCTGGGATGTCAAGACAATTAATCGCCGTTCATCATATCTTTATCTTTTTGTATTAACTACTTAATATTAGATATAGCGGTTCTTACTTGAGTGCGGTACGCCTAGACCTAACCCCCTAGCCCCCTTCCCTTGTAGGGAAGGGGGAACCAGAGTCTTGCTCCCCTCCCCGATGCGGAGAGGGGTCTATCTGTACCTCACTCGGATGAGAACCGCTATAGCTTTTTAAAGTTGTATAGATATAACTGATTCTAAGTTTATTAGCTGTTGTATATAGCCTTTATTGTTCGCGGGAGGTAAATCAAGATTTTAGCTCAGTAAGCATTTATGCTTATCATGTTATACCTTACTATTTTGTCAGATGAAAAAAGGCGATCGCCTTTTGCTTAAAATCAGTTGGCATTTATTCTCAGCTTTCAGCATGGAAATTGATAAACTGAGGATGCTTTGCGGACTTATAACACTCTCTAAACCCCAATGAGTAACCTCAATGTTAACTTACAGATACCAAGAGATTTACTTGGAGCGCTTGACATTCCAGAGGCACAACTAAAAGGGTGTATTCTGGAGCTAGTTGCTCTAGAGTTGTTTCGGCAAGAGCGAATCTCGACAGGCAAAGCGGCTGAGTTACTCGGAATTTCCAAATGGGAGTTTATTCAGTTACTCGCACAGCATAATATTTCTTACTTTACAGAGTCACCAGATGAGTTAGCGGCAGAAGTGGCAATGGCTCAAAGTATCTATAAGCGCGATCCCCTCCGGGGGCAAGCGTAGCTATCGCTTATGACTGTTGTTGCTAATGCTGGACCTTTGATTGCTTTAGCTCGGATTGGTCATTTTGCTTTGTTGCGGTTGCTGTACAACGAATTGTACATACCAACTGCTGTTCGAGATGAGGTAGTTTTGTTTGGGGAAACCCGTCCCGGAGCAATTGAGCTAGAGGTGGCTGAATGGATACACATTGTTACAATTGGAAATCAAACTGCTGTTCAACTTCTGAGAGAACGATTAGATAGGGGTGAGAGCGAAGCAATTGTTTTGGCTATTGAGTTAGAAGCCGAGTTGCTATTAATCGATGAAGCAAGAGGGCGACGAGTAGCACAAGCTCAGGGACTCAATTACATTGGCACGGTGGGTGTATTAATTCAAGCAAGGCAAAATACACTGATTGCTGCTGTTACTCCGTTGCTGGATGAATTGATGGCTTCGGGGTTTCACATGAATGAGGTGCTGTATCGAACTGCTCAAGAGTTAGCTAACGAGGCTGAGAACTAATCGACTAGATCTCGTTTGTTGGGTGAGATGAAGAGGCGATCGCTCCCTGATTTCTATAGGGAAGAATGAGATGATGCACCGCGATACTTAGAGAAAGCTTGTCAATCGCGTTTTGGAGAAGCTAGAGGAATCGCAGGAAGAATGAGCCGCTATAGTATGGTCATCCAGTGGTCAGATGAGGATAATTGCTACTTGGTACACCTGCCCGAATTTCCTTGGCAGCAATTTCACACTCACGGCAAGACGTATGAGGAAGCTGCAAAACACGGACAGGAGGTGATTGAGTCTCTGATTGAATGGTTTCAAGAGCAGGGAAAGCCTCTGCCAGAACCAATGACTTTGCCCACCAAGCCGCTAAAAGTTGCGTAAACAAGGGGTTGGGGCGATCGCTTTTGTAAGTATTGAGTGAAATATAGTGGACTTTTAGCGATCGCTAGCTACATTGGAGTAGGTAAGGCGCTAAGGAATCGACAGGGAGATGCTGCAAGCACAGCAGGTATTGCAGGGGCGTTATCAACTCCAAGAGCAATTAGGACAAAATGCTGGGCGTCAAACCTGGCTGGCAACTGACATTGAGGCATCACCACCACAACAAGTCATCGTCAAACTGCTAGCCTTCAGCCCCCAGATGCAGTGGGACGAATTTAAGCTATTTGAACGCGAAGCGCAAGTTCTGAAAAATCTCGATTACCCCAAAATTCCTCAGTATCGAGATTATTTTTCCCTCGATAAACAGGTTGGCGCTGGTTTGTGCTGGTTTGGATTGGTGCAAGAATACATTCCCGGTGCCTCCCTGCAAGAATTATTGAAACAGGGCAAACGCTTTACCGAAGCCCAGGTGCGGCAGATTGCCACCGAGGTGCTGAATATTCTCATCTATCTGCACGAGTTGAGTCCGCCGTTGCTGCACCGCGACATCAAGCCCAGCAACTTGATTTGGGGAGAAGACGAACAAATTTATCTGGTGGATTTCGGCGCAGTTCAAGATTCTGCCGCGACTGAGGGAGTCACCTTTACTGTGGTGGGAACCACTGGCTATGCGCCGCTAGAGCAATTTTGGGGAAAGGCAGTTCCGGCATCCGACTTGTATGCGCTGGGGGCAACTTTGATCCATTTGTTAACCGGCATCGCCCCAGCAGATTTGCCCCAAAAGAATTTACGGATTCACTTTAGCGACAAGGTTAGCCTTAACTCCAATTTTGTACGGTGGATTGAAGCGATCGCCGAACCCGATTTAGAGCAACGATATCGCACCGCCCGTCAAGCACTAGAAGACCTTAAAGCCAATCGTTCTCTCAACGCCCTCCTGCAACAAATTCGTCAGCCTGCTGGCAGTCGCGTTCAGTTTTGGAAGTCTTCTACTCAGTTAAAAATTAAAATTCCTGGGCGGGGAATATTGCTACTTACAGACATTATCGCCTTTACAGGGAAATTGATGCTAGTAGCGACCTCCACAATCTCTCTATTCTTGCTAGGTTTCTTGCTGTTAGGGCTGGCTTGCTTAATATTTTTCATGCTCCTGTCCCTGTTGTCATCGATTCATTTAATGTTTTTGTTGATTTTCCCCATTCTATTAACCCTGATATTGGGTCGGCTATGGATGAGCATACACAATGAATTGTGGAAAATTCCAGCCGATTTGAAATGGCCTCTGCTGAATTACTGGGGAGATTATTGCATTGAATTCTATCTGGATAACTTTGTAATTGAAAGGCAATTGTTCGGAGTGAAATATTTTAGCCATCGGGGAAAAGTTTCTAGCATCAAAAATGTTGAAGCAATTCCTTTGGGAGGAGTCACTATCGAAACTTGGCTGTTGAAATACTGTTTCGCTCAAAACTTGACTGAACCTGAACGTAACTGGATAGCTCGACAGATCCAAGACTGGCTGAGATAAGAACTAATGACCAAGGGCAATCCCCAATTAGGTATTAGCAATCCTTCAATCCTTCAACTAACCAAGGAAAATTATCATGTTGCAAGCAGAAAAGGTCTTACAGGGGCGTTATCAGCTCACAAAACAACTAGGACAAAATGCAGGGCGTCAAACCTGGTTGGCAGAAGATTTAGAAGCAGAACCCAGACAATCGGTAATTGTCAAATTGCTTGCTTTCAGCCCTCAAATGCAGTGGGAGGAACTCAAGCTATTTGAGCGCGAAGCTCAAGTTTTGAAAAATTTAAACCATCCCAGAATTCCGAACTATCGAGATTATTTTTCTCTTGATGAACAGGCGGGCGACGGTTTACCCTGGTTTGGATTAGTGCAAAATTACATTCCCGGCACTTCCCTGCGTCAGCTATTAGATAAGGGCAAAAAATTTACACAAGAGCAGGTACGCTATGTTGCCACGGACATCCTAGAAATTCTGATTTATCTGCACGAATTAAGTCCACCTGTCTTACATCGGGACATCAAACCTAGCAACATAATTTTGGGGGAAGATAGGCAGTTTTATTTGGTTGATTTTGGTGCCGTTCAAGACCGTGCGAAGGCAGAAGGTGTCACCTTTACTGTAGTAGGAACCAATGGCTATGCGCCGCCAGAACAGCTGTGGGGACGTGCAGTTCCAGCATCAGACCTTTACGCACTAGGAGCTACCCTAATTCACTTATTAACTGGAACGCCGCCATCTGAGTTACCGCAGCATCAAATGCGGATTCAATTTAGCGATAAAGTTCGCCTCAATCCCAATTTCAGCAGTTGGATTGAAAAGCTGATAGAGCCAGCTCCAGAAAAACGATTCAGCACGGCACGCGAGGCACTTGAAGCTCTGCAACAAGTGGAATTTAAAAGCTCCTATAGCGAAACAGAGGCTCAGCCAAGGGGCAATTCGGTTCGTTATGGTCGTTTAGCGCTCTTAGGATCGCTGCCATTATTTATTCTCATGTTTGCTGCTGCTATTAAGCCAAATATTTTCGCCAAGACCGCTAAAGGTCAGCAGTCGGAAGCAAAACAATATATTAGCTCGATGAAGCGTGCCCAGCAAGCTTATTTTTTAGAAAACAATGACTTTCCTGATTCGGTTGAAAAACTAGGGATTGGCATTAAAACTCAGACAGTAAACTACGACTATGCAACTCGTGGGTTGGGGAGCAGATCTGTATTCAACTACGGGATAGCCCGGAATTCTAATATCAAAAGCTATATTGGGGCTGTGTTTATAGTACGTGTAAAATACTCATCTGCTGCTAAGAATAAAATGATGACAATGGCAATTTTGTGTGAATCTAATGCTGTTGGTGCTACCCAATTGGCAGAGCCAATTTATGACAAAGGCAGACTAGCCTGTGGTGCAGACACAAGAGAGATAGAAAGGTAGATAAAGGCGCTGTGACAATATGAAAAACCGAATTCATACGCCAAGGCAAATATTAAGTCTCGAAATCCCTCATCTCAGCTTTCTACGGAAAATAACTAATAATGCTGCAAGCCGAACAAATATTACAGGGGCGTTATCAACTCAAACAAAGATTGGGTCAAAATGCTGGGCGACAAACCTGGTTGGCAGATGATTTGGAAACCCAACCTAGCGAGTCGGTAGTTGTCAAACTTCTTGCCTTTGGCGACGAGGTGCAGTGGGACGATCTCAAACTGTTTGAAAGAGAAGCACAGGTACTCAAGCAGTTGAATCATCCGAGGATTCCCAAGTATCGAGATTATTTTTGTATCGATGAGCGATCGCTCTGGTTCGGCTTAGTCCAAGGATACATCCCCGGTGCCTCTCTTAAGGAATTACTCTCACAAGGCAAAAAGTTCAGTGAAAAGGAAGTCCGTAAGATTGCCTCTGAAATTCTTAATATTCTGATTTATCTACACGAACTTAGTCCCTCAGTGCTACATCGAGACATCAAACCGAGCAATTTAATTTGGGGTGAGGAGGGCAAGATATATTTAGTTGATTTTGGCGCGGTGCAAGATAAAGCAGCGACAGAGGGAGCCACCTTTACTGTTGTGGGAACTTATGGCTATGCCCCGATGGAGCAATTTGGTGGAAGGGCTGTTCCAGCTTCAGACTTGTATTCGCTGGGAGCAACTTTAATTCATTTGTTGACAGGTACGGCACCGGCTGATTTGCCTTCTAGGGATTTACGAATTCATTTTTCTCATCAAGTAAGCCTCAGTTCCAGTATGGTTAGCTGGATTGAAAAATTAACTGAACCAGCTCTAGAAAAACGGTTCAAAAGTGCAAAAATTGCCCTAGAAGCGCTGCGATCGGGCAGAAATCTAAACACATCAACGGATATCCAACCTTTAAATCCATCAACACTGGTCAATAATTCTGGGCAAGGCAGTTTATTGGATGAGACAGTACCAGTACCCGATGAAATCAAAGGTTGGAATTGGGGAGCATTTCTGATGCCTTATCTATGGCCTTTGAGCAATCATGTTTGGATTGGGCTTTTAGCCTGGGTACCCAGTGTCGGTTGGTTGATGGGGTTCGCCCTCGGTTCTAAGGGCAATGAATGGGCTTGGAAAAGTAAAAAATGGCGGAGTATTGAACAATTCAAAGCCCATCAAAGAGGCTGGGCGATCGCGGGATTGTTTATCGGGATACCGATGGCTTGGGCATATATCTGGATACTCACCCTTTTTCTCCATTCCCTCTAAAAACCTCGGCAAGATCGCGTTGTTAGCTGAGTGCATAATCAGGGTTCAAAGGAACCGAGGCATTGACTAAGGACAATAAGGGACCAGTTTGCTCCTGTCCATTTGTAGCCAATTCGCTATGGCACAGATAAATTCGCTCTCCCACTCGCCCCAGTAAATCCAGCAAAATCCGCCGCAGTCTTTGCTCATCTGCTTCTTGGGTATCTTCTTCTGTTAGCGGTCCCGACCAATCCTTGAGAAACAAAGGGGCACCGTAGAGAGTGGCAGCACCACCCTTTGACCAGAGGTGCGAACCGGCATCGAGCCAAAATTGCCATCGGTGGAACCGACGAGCCGCCCGATATTGGAAGATCGTTGCCAAAGTCACGGCGTGACGGTCTCGACCGAGGGGACGCACGGGGTAAGGGTTAGCAGTGACGGTGCCGCGACGCAACAAGCAGATAAACCGCTCAATGGTGGTGTAATCTGGGGTTTCAATGCGATCGCTCTGCCTCAGCCTTCCATCGACTTCCCAGTAGTGTTGGGCGGTTTCCATCAGTTCGCGTAAGGCGGCTAGCTGGTCGTAGGGGAGATTGCTGCCTTTCCACAAAAACTGCTGAATTGCCCGGTCAAGCAGGGCGACGCAGTTGGGAATGAGACGCTGTTCCAGCTGACCTCGTTGCACCTCTAGCCACTGCAAAATCTCTTCATAAGCAGCACAGGCTGAGTGTCCCAGCCGATCCCAGCGGGGAAAATACGTCACCGGCAGCAACCGGGGTTGCTCTGGATCGGGGGAATAGCAGTAATCTGCTAATAAACCCGCCCTGACTGGGTCAATCCTTAAGGATGAAGGATGAACGATCGGAGATGAATTTGTGCTACCTCCGGACTCCGGACTGCTGACTCCGGACTCCTGAGTGAGTACCACCAGCATTTCCGCCACGGCATCCCGGTCTACCAGCCGCCCCAAGCCTGGATAAACGAGCGCCAGCAGCGTCAGCAGCGCCCGGATCGTCGGGGAAGCACTCAGAGGGCGCTGTTCGCTCAAGGTTTGGACGGGGATATCCTGGCTGGAGAGGATTTCGATTAAGGTATAGCGAGCGATCGCATCCAAACCAGGGGCAATCACTGCCACGTCCTGAGGCTGCACCTGTCCGCTGTGTACGGCTTTGGCGATCGCCAAAGCGGTTTCTCGCAACAACTGAGCGCGGGAAGTGGTTTGAATCAACTGTACCGACTCCGGTAAGGTCAACAGAAACATGGGGTCGCTCACCGCTTCCACCACCGGCTTTCCGTAAAGTGCCGCCACATTGCTCGGTTGCTGGCTCAAAGTTTCTACCTGACAGCGCCACTCCAGACTGGCAAGATAATTTGGGTCGGCGTTCAAACCGAGTCGCACTGCCCCATCCGGATTATAAGTAAAGGCTCCCGCTGCTCCTTTATCTAAAAGAAAGTTGAATAGATCGCAGGCGATCGCTGGATAATCATCCACATTATCCGCCAGTACTCCCTGATATCGGCGAATCAAGTGCTGCTGATAAGCTTCGTCTGGCAGCAGATAACGCCAATAAAGTTCGCAAATAATCCCATACGTCAGCAATCCCCGTTCCAAACACCATTGCCGCCAATCTATCAGCAAAGTTCCTATTTTCGCCCAGTCGGGACGCTCCACCACCGGATCGTCGTCCCTGGCAAACCCTTGTTGTTCTGCTAAACCTTGTTCGAGAAGACTGGGAATTTCCTCAATGGGTCTTCCTGCGATCGCGCACAGCTGCAACAAGTCCAGAACGCGACGCACCGAACGAGACTCGCTCACCCCCAAAAACTGGAGGCTACCATTATCCAACTCCGGACGCCACAACCGGGTGGCTAACTCCTGCTCAGTTTCCGGGCGCAGTCTGACTGGAAATTGTGCCCTGAGATTCAACCGCTGAATCAACAAAGGCCAAAATAAGATCGCCTCATCCTGAAAGAAACCCAGAGGTGTTTTAGATTGAATGGGATACCGCCCCTGTGTCGCCGTAACCAAGCGGTCAGCTAATTCGCTCCGATTATCATCATTGGCAGCAAAGACTAAGATTGTCGGTGCCTGCGCCCGCCTTCCCGCCTTCCGACGCGAACCTCGCGGTTGAGATTCCCCTTCAGCCCACTGGCAAAACAGATTTACGAGGCGTGTTGTCTTTCCACTGCGAGTCGGCCCGACGATCCAGATGGTCTGCGATTGCGTTAACATTGCTAAACGCTGGGTGATACTTGTGTAATAGCTCGGTTTCTATTATGAAACTATCTTTCTTGACACAGCTCCAATCCTACTTAGAGAATGCCAACCAGTGGTTCTCAGAAACCCCAGAGAGAGCCTTGGATCGGGCATATAAGGCAGCCTTAATGATTAAGGCTTTGGAAGATGAACATTTTGACGGTAAAAAAATCTCCCCAGATTGCCAAAAATACCGTGAAAATGCCATGTCTTATTTTGAAACAAAACTTAAAAATCACTTAAAGACTGCTAAATTTGGGCTGGCAGAGTTTCAGGTCAGCGCTTCAATAGTGACTGGTTCTAATCCAGATTTAGCAAGAAAAACAAAAACGACCGGAGCGGCAAATTCTAGAAGAGAGGATTTTGACCTTCAAGACAAACAATCCATAACTTTAGAAAAACTTAAATTTATTGATGATGTTTTATCTAAATACAAGCCTGGAAAAAATCGTTCCTCATCAGCCTTAGTCCCCGTCCCTAAATCTAAATCTGTAGAAGTGAACTTGAGGAATGTTGACCGGATTGAAGCCAAGAATCTAGTCAATCAGCCAACTTTGTTTCCTACAGACGAACGAGTGGCTGAGGAGGCTGAAACAATGACTGATACAACCAGTTTTGTGCCTCGCTCAATCTTGAGTACGCTAGATCGACTCAAGAGAAACTTTGACCCCAACTCAGAAGAAGAAGTTGTTCAAAGTTTTCGCACCTCCCAAACGAAAACCATTATTTCTATTCGGTTTATTTTAGTTTTAATTTTAGTTCCTCTATTAACTCAACAAGTAAGTAAAACTTTCTTGGTTGGGCCTCTCGTCGATCGCTTCCGGGAGCCAAACAAAACTGAAATCTTCCTAAATGTCGATCTGGAAGAAGAGGCTTTTCAGGAATTACAAAGATTTGAAGAATTACTAAAATTTAAAAGTTTAATCGGTGTCGCTCCTCAACTATCTAAGGAGGAAATGGAAGAAGAAGTCAAAGGGAAGGCATTAAAAATTGGGGAGGAATATAGTCAAAGAAGTGCCAACGCTATCAAAAATGTTTTTGCCGATCTAATTGCAGCTGGCTCTCTTTACTTGTTACTTCTTAATAGCCGAAAAGAAATTGCAATTTTCAAAGCTTTTATAGATGACGTAGTTTATGGTCTCAGTGACAGTGCTAAAGCTTTTATTATTATCTTGTTCACTGACATCTTTGTAGGGTTTCACTCTCCTCACGGCTGGGAAGTGATTCTGGAAGGAATGGCAAGGCATTTAGGCTTACCAGAAAGCAGAGATTTTAACTTTATATTTATTGCCACCTTTCCTGTCATTTTGGACACGATATTTAAGTATTGGATTTTCCGCTACTTAAACCGAATCTCTCCGTCAGCCGTTGCTACTTACCGGAATATGAATGAATAGTTAAAAATTAAAAATGCTTGCATTTAAAAATTAAAGAAGAGGTATTCTTTCCCCCATTTTTAATTTCTAATTTTTAATTTCTCTGGGGTAGTGGGGACGGCAGGGGGTGCCCCAGCAAACCTGCTGGGGTGGAATGTTGCCGAAAACGCTGCTACGTGCCCCAATCACAGAATTCGCTCCGATTTCAACCCCAGGCGCAATAAAGCAATCTGTGGCAATCCAGACGCCGTTGCCAATCGTGATACTGGCTGTCATCAGCTTGAAAGCTGGGTCTTGGATGTCATGACTGCCGGTACAGAGGTAGCTTTTTTGGGAAATGACGCAGTGCTGACCGATGTGAATGCGGTCAAGGCTGTATAAAACGACATCATCCCCAATCCAGCTGTAGTCTCCGATTTCGATTTTCCAGGGATAAGTAAAGCGGGCGGTTGGTCGGATGACTAAGCCGGTGCCAATTTTTGCTCCAAACAGGCGCAAAAGCCAGCAGCGGATGCCACTAAAGGGATGGGGAGTTAAGGGGAAGGCGATCGCTTGTACCAACCACCACAGCAAGACAAACCAACCCGGTCGTCCTCTGTCAAACCAGGATTGGTCGTAACGGCGTAAATCAACGAGAGATTCCGACGCGATCGCTGGCGGTTGTTCGCCTGGTTCCAACACCCTACACGCTTCCTTTTAATGAATCTGGCTGGGGTACCGGTTGGGGAGGCACGGAGGAGGCAGCCGCTACGTTCAACTGACCGCCAAACTCCATCAATTCATAAAGTTTGACGCCAATTTGATACTCGTATTGACTCATCAGCCGTGCATAGATGTATCCAGGTTTCCCATCCAAAAAGCCTCGCTGAATAATGTAAATCAAAATAAACCGGATCAACGGTTTGAAGGGGAGGCGCACCCAAGTTTTTTTGAGATACCGCTTGCGCTGTACCGCATCCCCAAACAAATTAGCGCCAATCGTGCCGCTTTCGTCTTTGCCGGTCAGGATATTTAAATAAACGCGGGCTTCCCAGTTCGAGTAGCGGTTATGTCGTTCCAGCCAGTGGAATATGTCCCGAAAGTCAATGTGCAGCATATCGTTTTTCAGATAGCCTGCTTTGCCTTGCAAAATGACGTGTTCGTGAACTTCGTTGTCGCCTGTGTTGCGAATTTCTTCTGTCCCCAAGTTTTCGTAGCGACCTGTTTTGTGCTTAAACAAACGCAGGTTCCAGTCGGGATATCTACCGCCATGTTGAATCCATTTACCGAGGAAAAATACTTTG
Organism: Coleofasciculus sp. H7-2; assembly: GCF_042747725.1. Classification (NCBI taxonomy): domain Bacteria; kingdom Bacillati; phylum Cyanobacteriota; class Cyanophyceae; order Coleofasciculales; family Coleofasciculaceae; genus Coleofasciculus; species Coleofasciculus sp. H7-2. Next base: position 10,975 of record NZ_JBHZGO010000083.1, on the reverse strand, counting down.
CGGTTCAGGTAGTAGCCTTCGTATTCTGGATTCTGAATGGCAGTTGCAATTTCATCCCAGAGTTCGGGGGTAATGCGCTCATCACAATCGACAATTAGTACCCATTCGTTACCAAAAGGCAGATTGTCTAAAGCCCAGTTTTTCTTTTTAGGCCAGCGACCGTTGAAGTGAAATTGAACAACTTTTGCGCCGTAACTTTCGGAAATTTCAATCGAGCGATCGCTACTTTGGGAATCTACGACAAAAACTTCATCAGCCCTGGCTACACTCTCCAGGCAAGCCGCCAGATTTGCTTGTTCATTTTTAGCGGGAATCAGAACCGAAACGGGAAGTTTGGAGGGGGTGGAGGTCATGACCATGAAGGATGAAGGAACAATTAAAAATTAACAATTAAAAATTAAAAACTAAGATTTTTCTTTTTTAATCTTTAATTCCGACTCTGGACTTTGCACTTTGAAAGGAGCAGATAACATCCCTTGAATTGCTGCACTCAAATAACCCATCTGACCGTAGGCATACACCAGATTGTCGAACCGTTGGGCGGGATCGCCAAAATATTTAACAGATTTGTAGAGACCTCGCACGATTCGTTCGCCTCCCAACAATAGCTGGCGCGGTCCTGCCTTACCAGCGATTTGTTCGCGGTAACATTCACTGATGCCTTGCCACCAGCCCCGGCTGAAAAACCAGGCTTGTTCAAGGCGTTCGGGAGAGACATTGTGGGCAACTAAGGCGTCAGGCAGATAGGCAACTTGCCAACCCAATTTCAGTGCCCGTTCTGTCATGTGTAATTCTTCATTTGATAACAAATTTTTGCCGACTCGACCCAGATTAACATCGAACCCCCCAATTTGCTCTAAAAAGGTACGTCTGAGCGAGTAATTTAAGCCTCTGGGGGTCATACCGGCTTGTTTGATATAGACGATGGAATCTCCTAAATCGTATGCTCCCAGACACCCTGATAGTCCGGGGGAAAGCCACTGAGGAGGCGTGGTGCCATCGGGCCAGATTAAGGTGACTTTGCCACCGGCGATCGCTAGTTTTTCATTGCTTTGATAAGCATCATAGAGTGCCGACAGCCAAGATGGGCTAGCAACGGCATCATCATCTAGATAGGCGAGAATTTCACTTTTGGCTTCCTTGGCACCCCTGTTGCGGGCGACAGATAGACCTGTAACGCTTTCGTAGACGTACTTTACACCCGGTCGGGCTTTGACTATTTCGGATGTGCGATCGCTGGAGGCATTATCCACCACCACCACTTCAAAATCCGGAAAATCTTGATTCAGTAAGCTATCAATGGCAGCACCTAAATACTGCTCTCGATTGTGAGTACATATAATCGCAGAAATTTTAGGCTCTGTCATAAATTTGGGGTTAGGGCTAGATCAATTAAAAATGCAAAATTAAAAATTAAAAATTGCAGAAATTCCTAATTTTTAATTTTTAATTTTTAATTCTCACTTAGATGACTATGTAGAACAACGAGTGTTTCCGCCAGTTGACTGAGGCGGGTTTCCAGATCCTCTTTGCGATTCAGCAGCAGGCGCAGCTTTTGATAACGAGCGATCGCTACACTCACACTCGGAATCTGTTCGGGTGGACAGGGACGCGACCAAAATTGACCATTCTCATCCATTCCTACAAGGCGGTATCCAGTCCGTGGAGATTCACAAGTCACCTTTTCATCGGGTTGATTGCACAGTTCTTCTACATAGTCCATCAGCTGGTGTACTGACTTGGCATGACCCTTTTCTACCGCCTGACGCAGCGCCTCAACGCCAACCTCCGGTTCGCGGGAATGAGACTCTAACCAACCATCAACAATCGGCCCTTCTAGATAAATATCTTGAATTTGGCGCAAGATTTGATGGAGTTCCTTCTGCCAACCCCCGACAATCACTTCAATTTCTTGCAACAGAGTCATCGCCAAGGCAGGATTGGCAGCGTTCCGATGGTTGGTGAAACTGGGAGGTTTTAATTTTGGCAGGACTGGCGTCTTGCCAGATTGCTTTTGGTCAGCGAAAGGCTGTACCGTCATCGAAATAGAGCGATTGGCATCTGATGATGCCTCTGAACCCCAACCCATCGTATCGGGCTGATTTTCCCAAGGGGACGGGTTGTCGATGACAGGACTTTGATCCGCCAATCGATCCAGTGTTGTCTCAATCCGTTTTAATTCTGGTTTCATAGTTATCTGACGCCACTCCTGCAAATCAAACCTGTTAACTGCCGCTAGAATCTCTAAAAGATTGGGATTGTTGCTTTTCCTGGGTTTTTGTTTCTATTTTATTTGTTTATTTGTCTGGTAGGATTAACGGTCTCAATGGACACAACGAAAATTTTGGGAAGTCTGACCGCTAGAATAACCCAGACACTGTACAGGTGGGTAAGATACAAATTTTGCCACTGTTGAATTTAACTTTAATGCACAACTCGCCGGAAACGGGTGAAAAAGTTCTTCGTGACCTCATCTGAATGACTTCTATTAAGCATTTAATCTTAGTGACTGGCCCAGCCCGTTCTGGCAAAAGTGAGTGGGCGGAGACTCTGGCAATGCGTTCGGGTAAGCCAGTTATCTATGTGGCAACGGCTCAAGTTGACCCCAACGATCTAGAATGGCTTTCCCGAATTGAACAACATCGACGACGACGCCCTAGCGAATGGGCAACGCTGCAAGTGCCGATAACACTGGCGGCAACGATTCGGGCATCTCAGAATTCTAGTTGTCTCCTGGTTGATTCTTTGGGAACTTGGGTGGCTAATTTTTTAGACCAAGACGATGAATCTTGGGAGAGGACGTGCCAGGAGTTGCTGGAAAGTTTGGAAAGTAGCGTCAGTGATGCGATCTTGGTGGCAGAGGAAGCGGGGTGGGGCGTTGTTCCCGCCTATCCCCTCGGTCGGGTGTTCCGCGATCGCTTGGGAGGGCTGGTGCGTCGAGTAGGCGCGATCGCTAACCCAGTCTACTTAGTTACTGCCGGTCACGTTCTCAACCTGAGCCACCTGGGAACGCCCTTACCAAAATTATCATAGGCGCTAGCATAGAAAAACTTAAAGGCAAACTGGCAATTGCCAATGACTCATGGCTAATTGAGAAAAAGCTAGTTGTTCATTACCCTATACGTATTACCGTTAACTGCGTTGTTATGGCATCTCAACACCAAGTCAGAGAGTATCTTGCTTATTGGTTTCAGTTAGGCAAAAAAGTTTTGATTCGTAATGGTCAAGAAGCGCTGCTGCTGCAACCCGTGATTCGGGGCGATCGCTACTCTCAAGAATTTGAAAACTGCTGGCAGCAAATCCTCTCCCCAGAGTCAGGGGACTGCTACTTAGAGGGCACCGAAGAATCGATTGCCCAGTTGCTGACACCGGCATGGGATATGTCGCCCTGTTCTCGTTGCACCATGCCCGTACCCGTCCGGACTGCGGGAATGCCGCCTTTGCTGTGTCCCTGTAACGATCTCACGGGCTGGCCCAACACGGAAGTTCCACTACCGCGATCGCCTGTCAGCAATCAAAATCGTCTCGTTGAAATACGCGACCGGCTTCGGAACAATTAAAAATTAACGATTCCCTTGTTTAATTTTTAATTCCTAATTCCTAATTCCTCCTGCCGCCGCCGAGGCACCTCATAATTTAGAAAATCATAAGCCAATTCTGTACTCGGAAAAATGGCACGCGCTTCCTTGAGCAGGTCATCCAGCCCAATTGCATTACCGGGGGCATAGCGGGGGCTGAAATGGGTCATAATCAGATGCTTAACACTAGCAGCATGAGCAACTTGAGCCGCCATCGTTGAAGTGGAGTGCAAGCGATCGAAAGCTAGCTGGGCATCTTGATGGGCAAAGGTAGCTTCGTGAATTAACACATCCGCATCCCGCGAAAGTTCCACCGCCTCGTCGCAATAAACCGTGTCGGTACAGTAAACAATTTTGCGACCGATTTCTGTCGGTCCGCACAAATCTGCCCCATGAATTTGCCGCCCATCTAGCAGCGTCACAGTTTCGCCGCGTTTGAGTTGCCCGTAGACCCGACCCGGAGGAATCGAGAGTGCTGTAGCCTTTTCCACATCGAAGCGCCCTGGACGGTCTTTTTCAGTGACTCGGTAGCCAAAGGCAGTGACTCGATGCTTCAGGGGACCACAGGTGACGATAAATTCTTCGTCTTCATAGACCACTCCCGGTTGTACGGTGTGAACCTGAACCGGGTAGGAAAAATGGGTTGAAGAGTACTGCCTGCAAGCACGGAGGTATTCATTGAGACCGGGGGGGCCGTAGAGGTCAATGCGTTGAACATTGCCAGCCAAACCACAGCTTGCCAAAAGACCCATTAAGCCGAATGTATGGTCTCCGTGCATATGGGTGATAAAAATACGGTTCAGTTGACCGATTTTCAAGTCACTCCGTAATAGCTGGTGTTGGGTACCTTCGCCACAGTCAAACAGCCAGAGTTCTCCTCGTTGAGGTAGCCGTAAAGCCACGCTGGACACGTTGCGCGATCGCGTCGGTACACCGGAACTTGTCCCTAAAAAAGTAATTTGCATTTTGGCAAGAAAACGGTCGCAAAGTCTAGGAATTGCCTCCCGTAACTATCCTGACACAGCATCTGGGGAACACGCAGTTCCTCTGAAGACTCAGGATAAAAGTTCACAGGATTGATTAGTAGCACTCCGGCAACAAACATGGTAAATATATCCACGTTAAGAAAAGTCAGCGGGTTGTGCCAATTTACAAGCGGATTTGCTCTCAAGGGTCTTGAATTCAGTGAAGTTTAAGGACAGGATTCTGGCTCTCAATTTAACTGGAATTTAATGATGAGTATACCTAGCACTCCCTTTGGCATCGTGTGAGGAAATTTTAATAAATGATAACTAAACAGCTTCTAGGCAAACAGAAATCCTTCATGCTTCAGAATTCATGCTTCATCTTACCCTTCTTGAAGGCGTCCTCCGGGCGGCTACATCCTTCTAAATGGTGGCTGACTTTCTTGTTGTGGCTCATGCTGGTTGCTCCCGCTAAAGCGATGGAACTGCGCGTGGCGATTCAAGAAGGTGTCAGCAAGATTACCGTGGGCAGTTCCACCAAAGCCGTAATCCGCGATAGTGCTGGTCGAGTGGTGGGAGAAATGGCGGCAATGGATGGCATGGAAGCCCGTGCTACAGGCGGTGGTGTGGCGCTGGGCGGAAAGCAAAGCACGCAACTGTTGGTGGAACCGACGGGTGGCGGCTATGTTTGGATCGGCGATCGCTGGTATCGGGGACGCACTCGATTGGTTCCCACTGGCAAAGGACTCACCGCCGTCAACCAAGTTGATTTAGAACAATATCTTTACAGCGTCTTAGGCTCGGAAATGAGCGCTAATTGGCCTCTGGAAGCCCTGAAGGCGCAAGCTGTCGCCGCTCGTTCCTACGCCCTGTATAAGCGCCAAACTGCTGGCAATAGTGTTTTTGATGTCGGCGATACCCAGACTTGGCAAGTTTACAAAGGTCTGGAAACCGAAGCTGAGTCAACGCAAATGGCTGTGAATGCCACCGCTGGGCAAGTATTGACCTACAACGGTCAAATTATTCTCGCTGTCTTCCACTCTGCTTCTGGAGGACACACGGAAAATGTGGAAAATGTTTGGTCGCAACCCCTGGCTTACCTGCGCGGCGTCCCAGACTACGACCAAGGGACACCGGGCTACCAGTGGCAGAAAAGCTTCTCCCGCAACGAACTCAGTCGGCTTCTAGGTGTGAGCAACGTTAAATCTCTGGTACCGGAACGCACTACCCCCAGCGGACGGATTATGACGATGAAAGTGGTTGGGAGTGGTAGCACGCGGCGGATGAGCGGAAGTCAGCTGCGTCAAGCGCTGAACCTTAGGAGTACGTTGTTCACCGTTAGTTCCACAGGAACGGGTTTTCAGCTCAACGGTCGTGGTTTTGGACACGGTCTTGGTTTAAGCCAGTGGGGGGCTTACAATTTAGCTCAGCAGGGGACAAACTACCAGCAAATTTTGGGGCACTATTACCAGCGCACCGCGATCGCCAGTATGAAAGTGCAGTAGGGGGCAACTGTTTCCGCCCCAAAGCAGGCGGTAGCCACACTCGTGACATCGCTTGGCTCACCCAGGAGCGATCGCTACAATTAAAAATTAAAAATTAAGTTTCCCCATTTTTAATTTTTAATTTTTAATTGTTAATTATTTAGGCGACGCTGCCATTCTGCATCAATCTTATCGGCTTGCTCGATCTCCTGTTCTATAAGCTCGGTTTCGGTCGTGTAGGCTAAGTCCTCGCGACCGATTACTGTTTTAGCGGCAAATTGTTGGGCATAAGCAATTTTCTTGTGCAAAGCAGAATTGGCTTGATTCAACAAGATGGCTCGTTCTTGTCGTTGTTGATTTCGGGCTTCAACTCGCTGATTTCTCCACTGAATCCAGAAATAGCGAATTAGGGGAATTGACAGGAAAGCGATGCCGTAGCTGAGTAAAATCCAGTAAATTGACTGTACGAAGGCGATGAGTCCGCCGGATTGGGCTAATTGAATCCCTATCTCACCCCGCAACAGGGAATTGAGAACTAAAGCACCGATAATATTCACGGCACCTAGCCCTGCGGATAGCATAATTTGTCCGCTATCGGCTTGGCTAAAGCGCCAAGGACGCTCTCGGAGATAAGCACCTACCGGCTGCGAATTTCGCTCTTGCGCTGTAGTTTGTAATTCTGGGAAGTGATAGACGATTTCTCCATCTGGGCTGACTTCCGGTTGCCCGTTAAAACGGGTGAGGACACTCAGCATATAATCTTCGTATTCTTTGCCCCAGCCTTCGCCAATGTCATCGAGATAAGGTGCGATTTGTTCGGCTGTCACGGCACCCTGGTTATTGCGAATTACAGTGGCGATTTCTTGCCAGCGGCGTTCTTCTAAATCGGCATTGGGATTCCCATCGCCAAATAGGAAGGAGAAGACGGCTTCTAGGAAGTTCATCTGTCTCTTTCCTTCGGGGGATGAGACACGACGCTGCTGGTAGCGATCGCTATAGTCTGGATAGAAAAACCACCAGATGTCAGGACCAAACCAGAAGTGGGGCATAAACACCATACCGCCGCCGCCGTGAGAGTGACCGCCGCCGGAATCATCGCTATCGCGGCTGCTGTTGACGGCGATTAGAATAACCGCGATCGCTACAAAGATTAGGACAATGGAAGCAATCAGGATAATCCCGAAGGAAATCCTGATCAGGTAAAACAAAACCTTCCAAATTTTTTCCCACCATTCCTTCAGTCGCAGCCGCAAGAACTTATTGCGGAGAACTGTCCGGAAATTCTTAGGGAAAAGGTAGACGATCTCGCCGGTTTCTGCTACCTGCAAGTGTCCACGGGCGTCGGATGCTAAAGCTAGTAATCCAGCCTGAGCCATGTTGACATTTAACCCAGCTTGGGTTGCCACATCGCCAACCGTGACTCGGTAGCCCAGGTGTTCAACTGCTTGCATGAGGGTGGGATTGGGAGCCATGTGCTTTCCTCAAGGACGAAGGCTACTATCACCAGTATAAAATCTTGGCAAATTCCAGCAGGCAGATTATGAAAGGAACAAGACTCGCGATCGCTCTTAGCGTATGCCACACTAACGCAGATCGGCGCTTCGCTACGCTAACGCTAACGTGGCTGTTCGCTCTTTTATTCTCACTTTTGGGATTAGCAACACCACTCAAAGCCGCCAATCTGGAACACGTTAAACAGTTGCTAAAAACTAAACAATGTCCTCAGTGTGACTTGAGGGGTGCTGAGTTGAGAGATGTGGACTTAAGGGCGGCTGACTTGAGGCGTGCTAATCTCGCCGGTGCCAATCTCAGTGCTGCCGATTTAAGGGGTGCCAATTTAGGGGGGGCGAATCTAGGCGGTGCCAGCTTGATTAATAGCGATCTCAGCGGTGCCAATTTGAGCGGCGCTAATTTGAATTTAGCTGCGTTGATTAAAGCCAATCTCACCAGTGCTAACCTTGCCGGTTCTGCGTTAACGATGGCGAAGTTACCGGGCGCTGATCTCACAAAGGCTGATTTGCGGCAAACTAATCTCATTAGTGCTGACTTGAGCAATGCCATTCTCCGAGGAACAGACTTGCGGGGGGCGGATTTGCGAAATGCTGATTTTGAGAATGCAATTCTGGAGGGCGTCCAGCTCAATAGTGCAATTCTCCCGGATGGCACTTTGCATTATTAGCTAATCGTTGAACTGCTAGTAGATATTCCCGAAAAAATTGATGTCTCTATTTAAATTAGTCTTCATAAGATGTTACTGTTACAGATTCCGATACAAATTCCTGAATTAGCAGATAAACGCTTAAGGTAGAAACACCTTAAAAAGCATTATAAATAGGGTGATTATGGCACGAATTTCTCGCCGTCATTTCTTCCAATTCGCTGGCTCTACTCTGGCAACCTTAGGGCTAAGTCAGCTAAATATTCATCAACAAGCGGAAAGCTACGGCAAGGTTCTGGCACAAAGTACCCCGCGCAAAATTGCTTTACTCGTCGGCATCAATAAGTATTCATCTCAACCTTTGCGGGGATGTGTCAGTGATGTGGAATTGCAGCGTCATCTCCTGATTCACCGCTTTGGTTTTAATCCCAAAGATATTTATACCCTGATAGATGAAAAAGCCACTCGCTCTGGCATTCTAGAGGCATTTGAAGAGCATCTGATTAAGCAAGCCAAGCCTGGGGATGTGGTTGTATATCACTACTCAGGGCATGGTTCCCGCGTTCTCGATCCAGATCCTATGGTTGTTAGTTCAAGTAACGACAAGAATGGATTAAATGGCACTTTCGTCCCGGTTGATGCTTCGCTACCTGTTGGATACCCAGAACAAGGCGGTGTGGTGAAGGACATTATGGGACACACCTTGTTCTTGCTGATGTCAGCTGTGAAAAGTGATAATTTCACCGCTGTTCTAGATAGCTGTTACTCTGGCGGTGCCACTAGGGATCGTCGAGTGCGATCGCGCGATGGAGGCAGCAAGGTACAGATTTCTCCAGAAGAAAAATTATACCAAGAAAAGTGGCTGTCACGTCTGAATCTTTCTCGCGAAGAGTTTGTTAGGCGATATCAGGCGGGAGTTGCCAAAGGAGTTGTCCTGGCGGCAACAGATCCAAATCAAACTGCGGCAGATGCTAAGTTTAATGGCTTCTATGCGGGAATCTTTACCTACCTATTGACGCAGTATCTCTGGCAGCAAACCAGCACAGTTGAAGATGCGATCGCCTACGCTATTCAAAATCTACCTAAGGAATATAACCAAACTCCCCGTTTTGAGGTGAAAGTTGCCAGTGGGTATGAAAAGCAACCCATCTATTTCATCAACAACCCAAGTTTATTAGCAAATGCAGTAATTACCGAGATTAAAGGGAATAAAGCGACGTTGTGGTTGGGTGGCTTTGATGAAAAAGGTTTAGCAGATTTGGCTAATGGCACGGTGTTTACTATTATCGGTGCTGGGGGACGTAGTTCGGGTAAAGTAACGTTGCGATCGCGTAATGGCTTAATTGGAATAGCGACAGTGGAGGGGGTTGTTGCACCTGGAACATTGTTGCGGAAGGTGGATTAATTGTGTGTAAGCTGTCTTGCCTACATCCGCCAGCGATTTAAATCGCTGGCTCATAGCGCAAGTCCTCTTTAGAGGACTAAACAAATCAAATTGAAATTTTGGCTCTTTTTAGTCAGTTTCAACTGACTTGAGCTATTAGCCTGGGGTTTAAACCCCAGGCGGACTATCTTGAGCTATTAGCCTGGGGTTTAAACCCCAGGCGGACTATCGGATAAGCGAAAAATGTGGCTAAATTATGTTAAACAACACACACGCCAGCGATTTAAATCGCTGGCTCATAGCGCAAGTCCTCTAAAGAGGACTAAACAAATTAATTGCTATTTTGGCTCTTTTTAGTCAGTTTCAACTGACTTGAGCTATTAGCCTGGGGTTTAAACCCCAGGCGGACTGGCAGGCTAGCGAAAAATATAGCTAAATTATATTAAATAACAGCGAATAGTTTTAATGGCTCTTTGGCGACTTTACTACCATCTTGTTTGGGCGACGAAACAGCGGCAACCTCTGATTAGTCCTGACAGAAAAACTAAACTTTATGATTACATTATTGGCAAAGCTGATGCTCTCGCTTGTATCGTTCATGCAATCGGTGGCATAGAAGATCATATTCATCTAGTGGTTTCCATTCCCCCGACTTTATCAATTGCTGATTTTGTTAAAAATATAAAAGGTAGTAGCGCCCATTATCTAAATCATGCATTATCTGCTTCTCCAAATAAATTTGGTTGGCAAGAAGGATATGGTGTGTTTTCTCTGGGAGGTAAGCAACTGGATCAAGCCGTAGCATACGTTCAAAATCAGAAAGCACATCATTTGAACGCGACTACTGTAACGTCTTTGGAAGAATATAATCATCAAGATGATTCTCCGTCCCATTGGTATCCCAGATAAAAGACGCATCAAATTTAATTCAGTCAGCCAGGGGTTTAAATCGTTGGCTGATAGCGCAAGTCCTCTTAACGGGACTTAAACAATGAATTAAAACCAAATGAGTTATGATCCATGCCAGATAAGAAGTTCACGTTGAAAAATACCCATGAAGGAAACTACACCCGACGCAATGCCTCCATGCTTTGAGAAATGGTGCAGTCGGTTTGATGATGTTTTCAGCCATCAAGCCCAAAAAAAAGGGTTTAGGCACTATTTGGGAGGACTATTGGGGGAAAGTGAGCGAAAAAATTTAACTCAAATGTCGAACAACGCAGTAGGAGTGGTTTACCACCAATTGCATCATTTTTTAACAGAAGCGACCTGGGACTTAGAAAAAGTTAACGAGCGAAGGTTGCAAGTAATGCAGCAATGCAGCCAAACAAAGGTAAGAAGAGGATTTACGTTAATAATAGATGATTCCGGGCATAGAAAAAGTGGCAAAGAGACGGCTGGAATCG
>NZ_JBHZGO010000082.1:0-147159 GCF_042747725.1 Coleofasciculus sp. H7-2 | reverse complement strand
TTAATGCTGCAATAAATATTAGAAATGAAGGATTGCGACTTTTGGAGTTAGGAACTAGCTCTTCTGCCCTTGGAGGGGATGTAAGACCAAAGTCTTCAGGACGTAAAAAATCCATGAAGATAGAGGCAATCCCCAATGAATTGGGAAGCCTACACTGTACCGCAAGGTCAGTGTAGGTAGTTCACATAAATTTGTTTGGGAAGTGTTATGGCAGGCGATCGCAATATATCCGCCATTCGCAGCCAGCACCAAGTGGGCAGGTTGAAAGTCGGCAGGTTGACAATTTAAACTTGCCAACTTTCCTACCAATCGCTCAATACTTCCGTTCCTTTGGCTCAAACATGGTAATCGTCACCGGGCGATCGCGCAAATCTATCCCGGCTGGAGAATAGTAAGCCATCGTGTGCTTGAGGAAATTGTCATCGTCTCGCTGGGGATAATCTTCGCGGTAATGAGCGCCTCGACTTTCTTGACGGTTGAGCGCCGATGTCAGAATCATTTGTCCGACAATAATCAAACTGCGGAGTTCCAGCGCCTCAATGACTTCAGTGTTCCAGAGTTTACCCTTGTCATCTAAGTAGATATCCTGAGATTGCTGCTGAATTTGTTGCAACTTGCTCAAACCTTCGCGCATCAATTCCTCGCTGCGGAAGACGCCGCAATACTCAGTCATGCAGTCTTGGAAGGCTTGACGCACTTGGTTAATCCGGTATTGTCCCGATTGCTCTAGTTGCGCTTGGATTTTGCAGTAAGCTTCCAAGAGATAGGGTTGCTCATCCAGTTCTGGCAACTTGCGGTTTTGGACAAATTGCGCGATCGCTGCCCCAGTTCTTCTGCCATAAACGATACACTCCAGCAGGGAATTACTGCCCAGCCGATTTGCCCCGTGAACCGAGACACAAGCAGCTTCTCCAGCGGCAAAGAAAGCGTCAATTAAACCATCCGAGCCACTTTGCACCTGACCGCTGGTATTGACAGGGATACCGCCCATTGAATAGTGAACCGTAGGGCGCACGGGCATCGGTTGATCTACGGCGTCGATGCTGAGTAATCGGTGAGCTTCTTCCCAGGCAAAGGGAACCCGACTCATAATTTTTTCTCGCCCCATGTGGCGCAAGTCGAGATAGACAAAAGGGCCACCGGCGCTGCCATCGGGATGAACGCCCCTTCCAGCGCGAATTTCTCGCGCGATCGCTCGTGAAGTAATATCGCGGGGAGCGAGTTCCATACGACTGGGGGCATAAGTCGCCATAAAGCGATCGCCCTGGGCGTTGATCAAATACGCGCCTTCACCCCGCACTGCTTCCGAAATCAGCACCCCCACCGGATACAACCCCGTCGGGTGAAACTGCACAAACTCCATATCTTCCAGCGGCACCCCGGCGAGGGCAGACATCGCCAACCCATCCCCCGTCGAGGCGTAGTCATTCGAGGTGGTATTGAATACCCTCCCATAGCCACCCGTGGCGAACATCACCGCCTTCGCCCGCACAACCTCAATTCGCCCATCCAGAATCTGGTACATCACCACACCCTTCGCCTGGGCGTCTTCCAGAATCAGCTGCATCACGTACCACTCATCGTAAATGCGGACGCCGTGACGCCTGAGATTATTCACCAGTTCGTGCAGAATGGCGTGACCCGTCTTATCCGCTGCATAGCAAGTGCGCCGATGAGAATGTCCCCCAAAAGCCCTCTGGGCAATGCGACCATCCGGTAATCGGGAAAACAACACTCCCATGTGTTCCAGGTCGATTACCACGTCTGGAGCCTCGCGGGTGAGGATTTCCACCGCATCCTGATCCGCCAGGTAGTCAGATCCCTTTACGGTGTCAAAAGCGTGGGCTTTCCAACTGTCTTCGGCGTCTACATTCTTCAGCGTTGCCGCCATACCCCCCTGAGCAGCGACAGAATGGGAACGAATCGGGTGAGTTTTGGCAACTAGCGCCACATCCAAGCTGGGGTCGGTGCGGGCAATCTCTAAGGCGGCGCGACACCCCGCTAATCCACCTCCCACAATGACGACATCGTGTTCAAGCATCTTTAGATCCGATCTTTGGAATTCTTATATTCATGCTGACGCAATTAAAAACTTCCCCACCACAAAGCGGGGAAGTTCTTCATAAATTTCAGGACTTACGCCACATCACCACATCTGAGGGCTTTTCCCAGGGGGATTGAACCCGAAAAAACGCTATATGTATAAGCTTTGCGTAAGTCCTGAATTTGTTAGTTGTCAGTTGTTAGTGGCGTGACACAGAAGAATGCAAGTGCATCTGCTTGTAGCTTGGGTTGAACGGAGGGAAACCCAAATTTCTCTCTCTAGAGAGTGTTGGGTTTCGTACCTCAACCCAACCTACTAGCAGATGCACTATTTTAAGTGTGCCACGCCAGTAGGCTAGCACGGCTGTGGAACCTTACTTGTCCGTTGAACACTTAGCCATTTCTTCTTGCAACTGACCGACCAAGGACTTATGACTCTTCAACTGGTCACTTGGGCAGGTTTTTGGTTGGGTAAACTGCCACCGACGGTCTCAGTGGTGTCCCCGATATCCATAGCAGAAACCTCAATGTGGTTAAACAACGTGGTCACGAAGGCAAAGAGCAAGAAGGGCAGAGACAGCACTAGGATGAGTCCAACAGTCATTAGGGCGTAAAGTTGACGAGTGGTACTCCACAGCGCTAGTGCAGATGCCAGACTAATGAATATGACAATCAGCCAAACAATGATTTGCCCATAGATATCGCCAAAGGAGAGAGTACAGACGAAGCGATACTTTTGCATTTTATCCATGACGTTTCCCTTGCAACATTCCTTTAAAGTTCTAGGTTAAGGTTCTGACACGGGCTTGGCAGATTTCTAAATCTTTTTACAAGAGTTGCAATATAGCTTTACAATCTACCCCAGGGTGCCGAACGGTTGCTACTCACTGCATTCCAGCCATAGCGATCGCTCTCGAATTAAAAATCATTATCCTTCCTTCGCAGCATTCCCAGAACGATTATCGGAAGGTGATTCTTCTTTTTATAGCAAGAAAGCCCAGTTTTGAGTGTGTTAGCGCCGCAGCTACTCCGATTGAGCATTTTGTAGATGATTTTCTGGATGATTTTCAGCGATCGCTCTCTTGACAAATGAACTCCCATTTAATTTATAGATTTTCTAACCTGACGCCAGAAACCTCACTTAACACAACCATCAAGTAACAACATCTATCAATAGTTTAATATTAAAATCTTTTTCAAGTGGAGTAGGTAATATCACGGAAATCGCTATGCGAATAAGAGTGTGTTTTCTAGAAGAATTACAGTTGTGGTAGTTCTAGGCTGGGATTACAAAATTTAATTACTAGACATAATCCCCTAGGTAGGATTTTGGCTTCTCAGATTCCCTGATTGAGAAAATGAGCCTGAATTTAAATTGTGTTTTTTTATACTGTATAAATTTCCCATCCTTGGCAGGAAGTAGGAACACGTAGTAGGAGCATTATGCTGCAACTTTTGCAGATTTTTTTGGGTTCAGACTCTTTTATTCCACACGGACATTGTTACTTGTGGAAGCCAGAGTTGGTAGGGCTGCATATCACATCGGATGTGCTAATCGCTCTTGCTTATTACTCTATTCCCATAACGCTCTTCTACTTCGTCCAAAAGCGACAAGATTTACCCTACGCAGGGATATTTCTATTATTTGGAACCTTTATTATTTCCTGTGGCACAACTCATTTAATAGAAGTGTGGACGCTTTGGCATCCGATTTATTGGGTAGCTGGTTTTATGAAAGCTCTAACTGCTGGAATATCAGTCTATACAGCAGCTAGCTTAGTGCCACTAATTCCCAAAGCCCTAGCGTTGCCTAGCCCAGCGCAATTGGAGATAGCTAACCGTCACCTGGAAACGGAAATTATTGAGCGCAGGCACGTTGAGGAGCATTTAAGGAAATCGCCACAAATGCTTCAGCTAGTCATGGACAACATCCCACAATTTATCTTTTGGAAAGATAGAAATTTTGTCTACCTAGGTTGCAATCGTAACTTTGCACAAGTATCTGGCTTTGATAATCCAGAGGAGATTGTTGGCAAAACAGACTATGACTTGCCCTGGAAGCAGGAGGAAACCGAATTCTTCCGCGCCTGCGACACAAGGATTATGCAAACGGATACACCTGAGTATCACATCCTCGAATCTGCTCTCAAGGCGGATGGTAAACAATCATGGCTGGACACTAACAAGGTTCCACTTCATGATGCTGAAGGAAACGTAGTAGGCATCCTTGGCACTTTTGAAGATATCACCGATCGCAAAGCTGCTGAAGAAGAGTTGCGTAAGAGCCGAGAACGGTTTGATTTAGCAGTTCAAGGTTCTAAAGATGGGTTGTGGGATTGGGATTTAGCAACCAATGAGATATATTTTTCGCCTCGTTGGAAGAGTATGCTTGGCTATGAGGAGCATGAGTTGTCCAATCAGATTGAAGAGTGGGAAAAACGACTGCATCCCAATGAGCGCGATCGCGCGATCGCTACCGTCCAAGCTTATTTAAATAGCCAAGCTTCTGATTACGAATTAGAGCATCGCTTGCAGCACAAAGATGGCTCCTATCGGTGGATTTTAGCGCGGGGAGCAGCGCTGCGAGATGGCAATGGTAAAGCGATTCGGATGGCGGGATCGCACACGGACATCACCCAGCGCAAGCGAACGGAGGAAACTACGAAAAAAGCCAAAGAAGAACTGGAATTCAGCTACAGCCTCGTGTGTACAGTGATTGAAGGCACCCCCGATGCTATCTATGTAAAGGATATTCAGGGTCGCTATTTGATGATCAACTCGGCAGGTGCTACTGTCTTTGGCAGACCGGAAGGGAAAATTATCGGCAAGGATGACACGGAGTTACTACCACCAGACTTGGCACATCCAGTCATGGAGACTGACCGCCAAATCATGACGACGGGCGTGACTCAAATTGTCGAGGAAACGATACTCACCAGAGGGATTACGCGGACGGTTCTTTCCACAAAAAGCGTCTACCGCGACCCCAAAGGGAACGTCATCGGTTTAATTGGCGTAGCACGGGAAATTACCCAGCGCAAACAGGCAGAGGAAGCGCTCAAGAAAGCCAAAGAAGAGCTGGAAATCCGCGTTGAGGAGCGTACCCGCGAATTAAGGGCTGCCATTGGGCAATTGCAAAGCGAGATCGCCTACCGGGCAGAGACAGAGGCGGCGCTGAAGGCGAGTGAGAAAAGATACCGCCATTTAGTCGAGACTTCTCAGGATTTGATTTGGTCGGTGGATAGAGAGGGGCGATTTACATTTGTGAACTCTGCTGTCAAAGAAATGCATGGGTACAACCCCGAAGAAATGATGGGGCGTTTGTTCAGCGATTTCCAGCCACCGGAACAAGTGGAGAAGAACTGGCAGATACATCTGCGCCTGCTGGAGGGTGAGCCGTATTTCCAATACGAGACGGTGCATCTGCGTAAAGATGGAACGCCGATCCAGATGAGCTTCAACGCGATCGCATCTAAGGACGACGCCGGAAACATCCTCGGCACCACGGGCACCGCCAGGAACATCACGAGTGCCAAACAAGCTGAAGTCGCACTGCGGGAGAGCGAACAGCGGCTTCAAGCCATTCTGGATTACTCCCCAGCCGCTATCTACGTCAAGGATATTCAAGGTCGAAATATTTTGATGAACCGCAAGTGTGCCAATTTGCTCAACGTGGATGCAGAGGCACTCAAAGGGAAGACAGACTACGATTTCTTGCCTTATAAAATCGCTGAGGCAATGCAAGCTAACGATCAAAAGGTACTTGCGGCAGGGATTCCTTTAGAAAGTGAGGAAGTGATTCCTCAAGACGACAGCTTACACACCTACATTTCGATGAAGTTTCCGCTTTACGACGAGAATGGTATGCCTTATGCAATTTGCGGCATTTCCACCGACATCACCGAACGCAAGCAGGCTGAAGTCGCTCTGCAACTATCGGAAACTCGATTTAGACAACTTGCCCAACAAGAAGAACTGCTCAACCGTCTAGCCAACCAGATCCGGAACACCCTCGATCTGGATACGATTCTGGAAACTGCCGTCGGGGCGATCCAAAGCCGGATGGGGATTGAGTTATGCACCTTCGCTTGGTATCGCCCCGATCCCTTATCCCCCGGCTGGGAGATCGTCAAGGAAGCGAGAACTTCCACCGAAGCGAGTTGGCTTGGCTTCTATCCGGCGGGATTTTTTCCGAAGTTTGAGGAAAAAATGCTGAATTTGGAAATGTTCCGCATGGATGAAGTGCAAAGTACGGACGATCTGGTGATTCAGCAAACGTTACTCGTTGCAGGCACTCAGTCGGCGCTGGCGCTGCCAATACAGACGCCGAGTGGCGAACTGGGTGCCTTGGCTTGTCATCGCCGCAGCCAAGTGCAATCTTGGACGGACAGCGAGGTGGAATTACTCTCAGCGGTTGTCAACCAGCTAGCGATCGCCATTAACCAAGCTGAACTTTACAATCAGCAGCTCGATGCCGCTAGCACTGCCCAAACTAAAGCCGCTGAGCTTGAACACGCTTTGCGCGAACTTAAGCAAGCCCAAGCTCAACTGATTCAAAGTGAAAAAATGTCCTCTTTAGGGCAGTTGGTTGCGGGGGTTGCCCACGAAATTAACAACCCCGTTAACTTCATCTACGGCAATCTCTCCTACGCCACTGCATACACGCTCAGTCTGCTGAACCTACTTCATCTCTACCAGGAACACTATCCCCAGCCACCCGCCGCCATTCAAGCTCAGACGGAAGAAATCGACCTGGTTTTCCTACTTGAAGACTTGCCTAAAATACTATCTTCCATGAAGGTAGGAGCTGACCGCATCCGCGAAATAGTCTTGAGTTTACGAAACTTCTCTCGTCTCGATGAGGCAGAGATGAAAACTGTCGATATTCATGAAGGCATCGATAGCACGCTGCTGATCCTGCAAAACCGTCTGAAAGCCAAACCGGATCGTTCCGGTATTCAGCTTGTCAAAGAATACGGCAATCTACCCCAAGTTGAATGCTATGCAGGACAGATCAACCAGGTATTTATGAATATTTTGACCAATGCAATTGATGCCCTCGAAGCAGTTCAGGCTTCGCGGTTCGCAGTTGACGGCAATGAAGCATCAACTATGAACCCCAAAGAATTTCCGACGATTTGGATTCGGACTTCTACTGTGAAACCCAATCAAGTCAGGATTCAGATTGCTGACAATGGCCCAGGAATGACGGAGGAAGTAAGCAGTCGGTTATTCGATCCGTTCTTTACGACTAAACCTGTCGGTTCGGGGACAGGTTTGGGGATGTCAATTAGCTACCAAATTGTAGATAAGCATAAGGGTCAACTGAAGTGTATTTCAGCACCAGGACAGGGCGCAGAGTTGTTAATTGAGATTCCGATTCAGCAACAAAAAAGTCAATTACTGGTGAATCAAGAAGTATAAACTGTAAATTTCTGCTGTATAAGAGATCGCACGACCCGAAAAACCCAAGAGCGATCGCTTTTTGAATCAATCTCTTAGCTTTTAGAGTTGATGTTATATTAAATTGTCATAACTCAGTCGAACTTGTCTTCCCGTGCAAAGTAACTTCAACAGAGATTCTGACTCTAGTCCTGCTATACAGAATAGCGATCCGGGTTTGCGAGAATTTGCTAACCGCCTTGCCAATAGTATCGAGCGAGATGCTTTAGTTCAAAAAACGACCGACGAGCTAAGAGACTTGCTTCAAGTCGATCGCGTAGTTTTATATTACTTTTATCGCCAGTGGAAAGGGCAGGTTACGTTTGAGTCTTTGAGGTCTAGAGAATACTCGATCTTCGGCGAAACAGGTGCTGATGATTGTTTTAATGATGAATATGCAGCCCTGTACCAAGCAGGAAGGGTACGAGCGATCGCAGATATTGAATTAGAACCCATTCACCCTTGCCACCGCGATTTCCTCCGTAGTATTAAGGTACGCGCTAATTTAGTTGTGCCAATTCTCAATTCCGTTCGGTTGTGGGGATTGCTAGTTACTCATAATTGTCAGGATGCTCGTACCTGGACATCTTCGGATATTGAAGCGATGCAAAAAGCAGCAGAAACTTTGGCAACGGCTCCTTCAATTCGAGATAGTTAAGTTGTGCTATCTCTTCAATGATTCGTGAAGGCTCCCATCCCCGACGGGAGCATCCCGATGACAGCAAATATACGCCCACAGGCTCTGTTGCCTCGATGCTCCATAAACAACGCCCGACGACTAAAGTCGGGCGTTTTTACTCACAACTCAAATCGGATTGCCATAAAAATAACTAATGTGTAAAATGTGCTTTTGCCTACCTGATTTTATGAAATTTTTGCTTGCAAAATGGTAAAATCACAACTTTTTAGAATCCTTGGGCGATCGCGCTCATTGCGTACTCAATAAATTGGCAGGTAAATTCCCTCTATTTCAGCTTAAATTCATCAAACTTTACCACCTCTGAGTCCGGTTTTCGCGTATCAAAACGGTAACTGCTCACCGTACCCGTTCCGGTATTGAAGATACTAAATACCGTAATCTCATTACTCGCCACATACGACAATGGCTTCCCATCTTCACCCATCAGCGGCGCAATTGTCGGTACCACTGCCTCCAACCCATTCGGATCGCCCGTTACGACATCATTCTCTTGATACTCTTCTGGTACAGGGCGCTTCTTTTCGCCCAGCGCCGCACCGTAGGAATTGCCTACATTCGAGGTTTCTAAAAAGTGCATCCCGCTAGAACTGACAAAGCGATTCCACAGGTGCGAGTGCCCATAAAATACTAACTGCACATTAGCAGCCTCTAGCAGTGGCTCCACATCTCTGATAATGTAATCGGCTTCTCTAGGGTACTTGTAACGCACCGAATTAATATTACCATCCGCATCTCGGTCGATCATCTGCACCGGATCGGTATAAGGAGGGACAATGTTATCGCCTAGTGAATGTGGCGGGTGATGAAACATCACGACTTTATACTTTGCTTGCTTAAACTCCGGGCTGTTCAGTTCTTTTTCTAGCCAGGTGTATTGTTCGCTACCCTTGGCAATTGGCTCAAAGATGTGCTGCCCATATCCCCACTTTTCCGGGCTATTTAAGTGTTTTTCTCGTTCGCGGTATCTTCCCTTTGTCTTCTCATCCAGCCCCCAGTAACGCCACGCATTGGTCGCGTAAAGTACCACCAACCGCACATCACCAAATGTTACAGCGTAATATTTTTTTCCACCTTCCTTGCTTTCAGGTAAAGTAAAAATTTCTTCGTAAGTATCGGTATTGAAAGAATTGTCTTTTAACTGTTGTAAAGACCCGTTAGCAAAACGGTTTAGTTGTTCTGCCTTTTTTGCATAGATTTCCTGGGCAGCCCAAAGAGGATAGGAATCATCGAACTGGTCGTTTAAGCTGCTCTCCATTGAGAAGCGCCCCATCACCTCATGATTGCCAATCGCCGCGAACATTGGGGCGTGTTGAATCATCTGTCCGCCCCGATAAACGGTTTTGACACCGTTGTGTTCAAGTTCGTAGTTGCTGCGACCTTGGAGACAAGGAAAGAAGGCACCCCCCCGATTATCATCAAACCACTCGGAGGCACGGTCGGGAATGTTTACTAAGTCACCGACAAAGAAGATAGCGTCTACTTGCCCGATCTCAACGACCTTCTGAAGATTGGCAGATGTCATCGGCTTGAGCTGGTGGTCGGAAGTGAGCAAAATTTTCAGTGATGTCCCCTGTGTGGGTGTGGGGGCGAGAGTGAATACCTCACTGCTAACGCTCGTACCATCTTCCCGCAGGCTGGTGACGCGATAAGAAACTCGCGTAGCAGGAGTTAACCCAGCTACCTCTGCTTCGTGCCGCCAGATGTCTCGATTGGTTGGCTGCTGGTAAATCTGACCGTCTTGAGTCTGACTTCCTACCCGCGATTGACTATCTTCACGAGTGCGGCTGAGTTTGGTGGTGGTGGCGACGACACTGCGAGCGAGATTCTGACCGTAGGCGACAGTATGCTCACCAGCAAACTCAGTAAACCACACGACTCGCACGCTCGTTTCGGTCGGCAGTTGTAGAAAGGGATCGCTCAGCAGCTGGGGTTGGGATGTCATAACTGGCTGCTTGGTAAATAGGACAATTATTAGGGTAAGCGATGTCAGAACCAGAAAAATAGCTGCTGTCAGCAGAGAGCGGCTGGTTATACCGTTGCGCCAATAAATTGCCCCAGATCCCTTCCATCCCCCTTGATAAGGCGGGCAAGGGAGGATGGAATGTGTTGCTTTAAAAAAGTGAATGGGTATTAGATGCCTGAGCATAAGCGATCGCTCCGCAACAATAATAGCGATACAGGCTATCTACACCCTAAGCCATTACCGTCTATGACAACGATGAGCGATTTGATCCCCGTAGGGATTCTCGCCTCTTTAAACTTACTGATTCTGCCGGACTAATCGGAGTGGCGGGATTCGAACCCACGACCTCAGCTACCCCAAAGCTGCGCGCTACCAACCTGCGCTACACCCCGGCACAGTCTTATATTGTATATCAGCTTTCTTAAAGCTGTCAAGATGCAATCAGAAAACCTTTAACATTTGAGTCGCTTGCAACAACTCAGGCACGGCGGCAGGAGTCCAGCTACCCTCGCCCCGCCGTCCTGTGTGGAGAATGAAGCGAAGGCTGTAAGCGTGGGGATAGCCCTCTACTTCCATCCAAAGTAAGTCGCTTTCGGCTTCGCAGGCGATTTTCTCCTCATCCATCAACTCAGCCGCAATCTGTCTCATACTTTCTGCCAATTGCGCCAGCAAGCGACAAAAGTCATTTAACTCCGCCTCCGTCAGCTCCATCGCCCAATCATCCCCACCGACTAACCCTTTATATTCAGCCGTGTTAGGGTTCCAGCCGATGCGCCAGCCAACTCCACTTTTGATGAGACGTTCCATGAAAGTAATTAAAAATTAAAAATTAGCAGAATCTAGGACTTACGCACTGTACAAATTTACCATCATGTGTATTAATTAAATTCGGTCGTTTCAGGCTTTTGGAGATTAACTTCAGATATATAGCGATCGCTAAAAAATCGTCAAAAAATGAAGTTTGAATGCCCCAAACCCGTACTTCATAAGTAGGTGGTGAGATTAATTATTTGTAGTAGTGGTTAGCGATCGCGTAACCCATGCAGATGTTGGGTTTCCTACGTCAACCCAACCTACGAACATCTTCAATTTAATCGTATCCGCCTACTTATTTGGTATTTCCTGGTGTAAGCCCTAGTAATTAAAAATTTTTTCTTTAATTTTTAATTTTTAATTTTTAATTTCTGAGCATCTCCCGGTTGGGGCAGTGCTACCCCGCCGCTGGGTTTGGGTGCTGCCTGTGGCTGAGGTGAAGCGCTGGGAGAAGGTACTGGTGCCTGCTGCTGAGAATTGGGAGTGAACAGGCTAACTAAGACTTGAACTAAGGCGTCTCGTTGCACTCGATTCAGGCGTTCTATGACAGCGCGATCGCTCTGCATGGGATTTTTCTGCAACGTATCATAACCTGGATATAGCGACTCCTGTATCAGTTCGTTTGCGCCCAGATAGTCCGCCAAAGTCAGTTTCCAGTCCAGCCGATAATTGGGCGGACGTGATTTTACATACACGTGATACCGGATAATCCGCCCCACGAGGGTATTTTCAGATGCCTGCTTGCCGGTTTCCTTACTGATGTATTGATTTTCTAGTGGCAAATCCGGTAGGCGTTGATAAACTTGCCGCCAGACATCCTGTGTTCCGTACATCTGGGCAATGGCAGGCGGTTCGGAAAAATGAAAAATCGAGGATGAAGGATGAAAGATGCTTCCCCAAGGGAATAAGAATAGCGCCGTTAGAAAAGCAACGGCAAAACGCAGCATTCGCCTGGGAAATTTTCTGGGTTGTCGCTTCATCTTGCCTCTTGTCTTTTATCTAATCGCCAATAATTTCCGGTTGTGTTAGCTCATCGGACATTTCCAGAATCGCCCGCAGCACTGGCTTCATCATCGGATCGTCAACATTGTCAAAGTCTTCATAGCGACGGCGCTTAGCACGATTCGCCACTTGAACTGTAATCCGGTAGCGATTGGAAGCGGCACTCACCAGCTCTTCAGCCCGGATTAAAACTTCGGTTGTATCAAACTTGTAACGCTTTTGTATCACGTTGTATTAGTTGTTAATTGTTGTTCGTGAGTAGAGGCGCACAGTCGCGCGACCCTACTGTCAGCTTGCACCCTTCAGTCTAGCAGGAGTCCCCAGTTTTTGTGGCTGTTAGCACCGCACAAAGATTCACCGAAGAATTTCTTTATAGACAAAGAATCGCTTAATATTATGTAGATTCTTATCAATGTATATCATTCTGAAAATAAATTCGAGATTACAGTCCATGCAAACACTTGTTGCTCCTACGATTAAGCCGTTCCCTGAAAGCGATCGCCATCCGCTGAAGCTTGTGGCACTGGGAGACAGTATTGTTTATGGATTCGGCGATCCGGAAGGTGGCGGATGGGTAGAGCGGCTGCGGCGTCGCTGGATGCTGCCAGATAGTCCGGGACACGTTCTCTACAACTTGGGTGTCCGGGGTGACGGCATTAGCCAAGTGCAACAGCGGTTAGAGCAGGAGTTTCGCCATCGGGGTGAACTGAGAAATCGCGTACCCAATGCGATTATTCTATCAGTCGGAGTCAATGATTCGGCTCGGCTGGCTCGACCGACGGGGCGGAATTTTACCGACTTTGAAGTTTTCAAAACAGAAATGGCTTTGTTGCTGGAGCGATGTACTCAGAGCGCTACCGCAACGCTAACGCAAAGATTCTGTCCGGTACTCTTTGTGGGGATGGTGCCGGTGGATGAGGCGAAAATGCCATTTCTCGACTGTTTTTACTACAATCACGCCGATCAATATCGCTATAAAGAAGCAACGCGGCTAGCGTGTCAGGCGCGACAGATTCCTTATCTGGATATTTTCGAGCTGTGGACGAATCGGGGTGAAGATTGGTGGCGATCGCATCTTACCGAAGACGGACTCCACCCCAATGTCGCAGGCTATCAGGCATTACTCCAAGATGTCCTCAACTGGGAGCCAATGCAACAATTGGCGAACGACAGCTTAGCGACAGCCTAAGCTGTCCCGCGTAGAAACACCCGTCACTGGGTTCACACCCTCTGCTCGCTGACAGAGCTGAGCCACTTCGTAGCGGTCAATCAGCGCATCCGTAAAATCAGCGCCAGTAATGGTGGTGTCGTAGAAGCGAGTCCGCGTCAACGTCGCTTCCTTTAAAATGGCGTTCGTTAAATTAGCCTCGTCCAACGTAACTCGGTCTACCAAAGCCCCAGTCAGGTTTGCCCCTTCCAGATTTGCTTTTAATAAAACTCCCTTAGTCAGAATCGCATTAGTAAGGTCAGCTCCCTGGAAGTTTGTTCCTCGCATTTCAGCCGCCACAAATACACCACCGACTAAATCAGCATTCGAGAAATCCCGATTTTCCAAATTAATATTGGTGTAATTAATTGCCCCTGCCTGAGCAAAAGCGGGAGTAGCACTCAACATCACCCACAGCCATGCTAAAGCTAACAGCAAGATAGCGCTAAGCACACGCCCCACAAAGTTTTTAATTGCTTTTAAAGTTAAAGGTTGCATAGAATTAATGAAAAATTAAACAGGAATTTGTTCTTTTTGAGGTTCTCAAGCTTAGCCTATAATCAAAGATAAAAATAAGACGGTTCTTCAATTCATTTTACATTTTTAATTGTATTGAGCCAGTCTTCACCCACTCGCAGGGTGATATCAGATTCCAAATCACCCGTAGAAGCTGCTTCAATATGACCGACGCCCAACACTCTTTTCAAAGCCGCTGCTTTTGTTAAGTCCCCTTGCTGCACAATAATTTGAGTTTGGCGTTCGCGGTCGGGCCAATCATTCACAACATAAACATTCGTAAATCCCTTAGCCGCCAGATATTCAGAAACGCGATAACCGATATTAGGCTGCTCGGTGGCATTTTGGATCGCAATTCTCAGAGTGCTAAGAGAACGGCTTGATTCTACAGATGCCAGAGTCGTTTCTTGTCCAAAATATTGGCGCATAATTCGATCTCTCCCCGCTGAATCCAAAATCCAATAGCTGGCAATGTACTCCTTGGGGTCGCTGAATCGACCGGGCAACAACACCATTTTGAAATCATCTTGCTCCAAGTTGATGCCAAAATTTGCCAGTGCTAGCGTTTCTTCCAAGCTGAGGTTAGTGTCAACGTACTTCCACATCACCCGGATTAGTTGAGGCAAACGAGGCAATACGGCTGGGTTCGTCAGACGCTGCCGCAACGACTTGAGAAGGGCTTGCTGTCGCTGAACCCGACCAATATCGCCGTTTTGGTCATTCCGGAACCGCGCAAATTGTTCTGCTTGGTCGCCATTGAGAGTTTGCCAGCCTGGGGAAAGATCGATTTTGAGTTTTTGGGTTTCGTCTACATAGGACATGGGGCGAGGAACAAATACCTCAAT
This sequence comes from Coleofasciculus sp. H7-2, assembly GCF_042747725.1. NCBI lineage: Bacteria > Bacillati > Cyanobacteriota > Cyanophyceae > Coleofasciculales > Coleofasciculaceae > Coleofasciculus > Coleofasciculus sp. H7-2. Next base: position 132,628 of record NZ_JBHZGO010000082.1, on the reverse strand, counting down.
TCCGCCCACCAAATCCACTAACTCCCGAAAGGCATCGGTGGTGACTCGCACGTATCGATCGATCTGCACGTTGTTTAAGGTGCGGCTGACAACCCGTGCGGATAAGGCTGCGCCCCCATTGACATTCGCCTGGTTGATCTTATTAAAACCAACGCCCGGAATTTCCACTCGCGTATCTCGTGGAATGGAAAGCATTTTCACAGAATGGTCGATTGGGTCTAACCGCAACAGCAGCATCGTATCGCTGTTGCCGGTGAAATTATCCGGTGAGTTGTCCGGTGAGTTGTGGAGGCGGTCAATCCCCATGACCAGGACATTGACGGGTCGCGCCAGACGGTACTGAAAGCCCCTACCCCATCCATCAGTCGCGGTCTTTTGCCCTGGAGTATGGGAGGCAACGATCGGCGACAAAGGGGTAATCAGTGCTAAAGTTGCTCCTACTGTGGCAGAAACTGTTGCTGTGATGATAAAGGCAGCGATCCATAACAAGCGCCGCCCCAAGCTATTTTTTTGGGGCGAAACCTCATTTGCCACATCGCCTGTCTGCGATTGGGGTGAGGGATCGGGATCGTCATCAACGGCATCTGTAGGGGGATATGCCTGCTGATTGCCAGAACCCTTAGACGTTTCGTGGTCTGGACTGGTTTGAGACTGTTTGATACCTTCTTCCACGTTTACCTCACCACCACAACCTCAGCCTATCTGTATCTTTCTGGAGACTTATTTCCAAGGTGGATTATAACTTCAGGTTCTCCATCTCCCAAAGGAAATGACATTGCATCGCAGCGGTGCCTTCAGCTTGTTTGTACAAAAAGTGAGGAGAAGTTGCACGAGGCGTTTGATCGGGAGTGGGCACAAAGGTTGCTAGGCTGACACATCAACGCAAGGTTAACATAGAGCCAAAAAGAATCGGCTAAAGCCAAAAATGAATCAATCGCTAATACCTGTAATTCTCGCCGGTGGTAAAGGGGAACGCTTCTGGCCCCTCAGCCGCAAGCACCGACCCAAGCAGTTTTTAAGTTTGGATGGCAGCGGCAAGAGTTTGCTGCAAGCGACTGCTGACCGATTGTTGTCTCTGGCTGGAGGCTGGGAGAAGCTATGGGTCGTGACTTCGGCTGTGCTGGCAGATGGGGTGAAAGAACAACTGCCCCAGCTATCAGTAGAAAATTTGCTCGTTGAACCAGAGGGGCGCGATACTGCCCCAGCCGTCGCTTGGACAACGCTGGAAATTGCCAAGCGGTATGGAGAAAAGGCTGTTGTGGGCTTTTTCCCTGCGGACCACTGGATTGCTGACGAGAAGGCTTTTCAACAAACTCTGGAAGCCGGTGCAGGTTTGGCAGCAACTCAGCCGTCGATTGTGACGTTGGGGATTAAGCCGAATTATCCATCTACGGGCTATGGTTACATTGAGCAAGGGGAAGAAATTGGCAAGTTTGGGGAATTTCCCGCCTACCGCGTCAGCCGATTCACGGAAAAACCCGACCGCCCGACGGCGGAGGAGTTTCTGGCAACGGGTCGATTCAGCTGGAACAGCGGAATGTTCATTTTCCAAGCTGGGGTAGTGCTAGATGAACTTCGCACTTACGCGCCGGAAATGATGAATCTTCTCGAAGAAAAAGGTGTCGAAGCTTATTCTCAGATGCCGAAGAAGAGTATTGACTATGCGCTGATGGAGAAGACGCAGCTAGCTTATGTGCTGCCAGTGTCTTTCGGTTGGGATGATTTGGGAGATTGGAACGCCATCGAACGATTGCTGAAAGGGGATAAGCCCAACGTGGAACTGGCGACTCATGTGGGAATGGATACGCAAGGGGCGATTCTCTACGCCGAGGGTGAGGATGAGGTAATTGTGACGATTGGGATGGAGGATGTGGTGATTGTGCGCGATCGCAATGTTACCCTGATTGTCAAAAAAGACCGCACCCAAGAAATCAAAAAGGTTCTTGAGTTGCTACGGGCTGACCCCAATCTAGAAAAGTTGCTGTAATCTACCCTCCAAGGGAAGGCAGAAGTTGGAAGTATGAAGTATTAATAATAAGGATGATTGCTAATGGCGAATTGCTAATTGTTCAAGAGCCATTAGCCATACTTCCATAACTCCATAATTTCATTCGCAAAACCCGTGTTTTCCTTAACCCAAACCACTTCTCGCCAGAGAGAAATCCTTGAAGTCGTCTTCCGCAACGGTTGGGACTACATGAGACGGCTCTTGACTGGCGGCAAAGCTGATGAACCGAGACTGCCGACCCCCGCCGTCCTCCGCAACATCTTAGTGGATTTGGGGCCGGTCTATGTCAAGCTGGGACAACTGCTCTCGACTCGCCCTGACTTACTCTCGGCGGACTACATTGAAAAACTGTCAACGCTTCAATCTGAGGTGCCGCCGGTACCCTGGTCAGAGGTGGAAGTGGTGATTCGGAAGCAATTAGACCGTCCAATGGAGGAAGTTTTCAGCACCATCAACCCGGTGGCAGTTGCCGCTGGTTCAATTGCTCAGACTCATCGAGCTACTTTAGCAGATGGGCGGGAAGTGGCTCTGAAGGTGCAGCGACCTGGAATTGATGCGATTATCTCTCAAGATATTTCCATCATTAAAGGTTTAGCAGATTTAGTTGCTCGCACCGATATTGGGCCAGATATTGATATTGTCGCTTTAGCTGACGAATTTTCTAATGCTTTGCTGGCTGAGCTTGATTTTATCCAAGAAGCCAACTTCACCAACCAGCTGCGCCGCAATTTATCTACCAGTCGCTGGTTTGACCCGAAGCAGGTGGTAATTCCGGAAATTATTTGGCAGTTAACCACCCAAAAGCTATTGGTGCTGGAGTGGCTAGATGGGGTGCCGCTGTTAGAGGCGAATTTCGAGCAAATCAACGACGGTAAAAGCCCCAGCGACCAGCGGCGAGACATCACTCGGCTACTGTGTCGCGTTTTCTTTCAGCAGTTGTATATTGACGGCTTCTTTCATGCTGACCCGCATCCGGGCAATATTTTTTATCTGAGAGATGGTCGCGTAGCGCTGCTTGACTTTGGGATGATTGGGCGACTAGACCCCCGCACTCAGCAGATTTTAACAGAGATGCTGTTAGCGATCGCCAATATTGATGCCCGTCGCTGTAGTCAGTTGACTTTGCAATTAGCTGAATCGGCTCACCCGGCAAATTTGGCGAAGTTAGAAACTGACTTTGACAAGCTGTTGCGAAAATATTACAACCTGAGTCTGGCGCAAATCAATTTGAGTCAAGTTTTTTATGAAGTGTTGCAAATCGCCCGCGACAATAAAATCCGGTTGCCTAGCAACATGGGTTTATATTCAAAAACTCTAGCGAATTTGGAGGGCACAGGGCATTTATTTGACCCAGAGTTGAATCTCATCGAGGAAATTAAGCCATTGATGACCGATTTATTCCGGCGTCAACTATTCGGAGATGACCCGGTGCAAGCTTTGCTGAGAACAGCTTTAGATATCAAAAGTTTGTCTTTGGAATCTCCCCGCCAAGTGGAGTTGCTGCTCGAAAGAATCACTACTGAAACTTTGAAGTGGAATATAAAGATGCCAGACATCATTCCATTCCGTCGCAGTTTGGAGAATTCTGCTAACCGCCTTTCCTTCAGTGTTGTAGTGGGTTCGCTGATTATCGGGGCGGCAATTATCTCCAGCAACGCTCAAACCGGCGGTGGGCTATCTTTGTTAAGCAATGGTCTATTTGCTGCTGCTAGTTTCTTAGGGTTGTGGTTAATTGTTAGTATCCTACGTTCTGGACGTTTGAAGTGATGGAACTATTGTACGGAAAATAAACTTTTTTAATATGTTCCTGTTCACAATTCAAATAAGATTGCTGTAGAAGGCTGCTACACTTCCTAGAGAGAAAGATTTTTGTTCGGCTCAAGGAATGTGTTGACCAAAATAAAATGCTCCCCCCTTTTATTCGGCATCTTCCTGGTGTCGCTGGCGCTACGTGTCTGTGCAATTACCGTTCCCATCAATTCCGATGAACAGTTGTGGATGACTCGCGGTAGCAGCTTTATACAGAACTTACTGGAGGGAGATTTAACCGGCACCTATCGCCGTCATCATCCAGGCGTCACCAATATGTGGGTGATTGGCAGCAGTATGTTAGTGAATTGTCTGTTGAACCAGCAGTTCCCAGGTTTGCTAGGTCTGAATCAGCCACTAGACCTGAATGCCTGCTTAAACCAAGTTCATCCCATCATCTTCTACGTGCTGCCACGCTTGCTACAGGCAGCGATCGCTTCAGGGTGTATGGTGGGTTTTTATATCCTCACGAAGCGGCTGTTGGGGCAATCCGTGGCGCTATGCTCTCTTAGCCTACTGCTACTAGAACCCTTCTTTTTAGCTTATCAGCGCTACCTCACGACTGACGCGCTAATGGCTGATTTTAGTATTTTGGCATTGCTACTATTTTTACTTTACTTGCGGCGCTATCATCGCCACTTGCTTGTCGCCTCTGGGGTATTTATGGGACTGGCGACAGCTACAAAAGTGACGGCTCTATTTATCTTGCCAGCTGTTGCCCTCTGGATCGTGGTGATTGAGTTGGGAATCTGGCGAACTAGCTTTCCTCCCAGGGGTTGGAAGCAGCAGTTGGCGGATCTCAGATGGTGGGGATTGAGCCTTTTAGGGACAATCGTTCTGATTTGGCCTGCAATGTGGGTGTCACCCTCTTATGTTGTGGCTCAGATTTATAAAGGTCTGTTACAAGAGTCTAGCAGAGGCTTACTTTTCTTTTTAGGGCAAATAACTGATTCGCCAGGACTACTTTTTTATCCGCTGGTGCTAGCGTATCGTCTCTCACCCGTGCTGCAAGTGGGGTTGCTGGCATTTTTAACAATATTGCTAATCCCCAAGCTGCGGCGTCACCACAAGAAAATCCCGGAACTAACGGCACTCGCTTTAGTACCCTTGTGCGTGCTGCTTATCCTCTCAGCCAGCGACAGTAAGATTGACCGTTACATTAATCTTTTCTTGCCAGTACTAGCACTGCTATCTGCGGTTGGCTGGCTAGAAATGGTAGTTTGGGTCGGACGCGGCGCGGAGGCACTGCGGCGTCGCTTCGGGAAGCATCACATCGGTAAATGGCGAATCCACCGAGGCGTAACCACAGCTACTGCGCTTTTCCTGTTGCAGCTTATCGTCCTTATCCCCTACTACCCTTACTACCTGAGCTATTACAACCCTTTGCTGGGGGGTTCGCGTGCTGCCAAACATATATTTATGATCGGTCAAGGCGAGGGTCTCGACTTAGCGGCTAAATGGTTGAATCAGTCACCCAATGCTAAACAAATCGTAGCAGCCAGTTGGTCTGGGTCGGCTTTTGCCGCCTATTTCCAAGGTCAAACGATATCAATCCACAAGTACGTCGAACCCGAACAACCCTGGACAAAGGCTAATCGCATAGTGTTGTACTACAACCAATTCCAGCGTCAGTTGCCAGAGCCAAAGATGCTCGCTTACTTTGCCGCGCAGCAACCTTTGCACACCGTGCGGCTACACGATATTGATTATGCGCGAATTTATCCTGGCCCAGTGCCTTTATCTGAGGATTTAGAACGCATCCAGGTTCCTCTCAAACTGTCTTTTGGTGAGCAAGTGCAATTGCTCGGTTATGAACTGAATCAATCTAAACTCTCGTCCGGTGAGGAGCTTTTAGTCACATTCTACTGGAAATTTTTAGCACCACTCCCGCCAGATTTCACGATTGGCATCGGTCTGCGCGACGCTCAAGGAAACCTTCAAAACCGTTCGGATGCACGTCCGGTGGATGGCTATTTTGCAACAGATAAGGTCACTTCAGGTACATTCTTACGCGATGTTCATAAGCTTACAGTTGCACCCGGTACACCAGCCAATCGCTACCGTCTTGAAGTAAGTTGGTACTCGTCCAGCAACGGACAAGCATTGCCAGTACGCAATGAATCTGGCAATTCCCAAGGAACCCAAGCAGTGATTGGTGAAGTTGAAGTGGTCAGGTTAACCTAGTTATAAAATTGTAATTTCACTTAGATTTTGGGCAATGGAGTTAAGCTCGGTTTTGTGACCTTAGTTTCTAATTTTTTCCAATTCACTCGCTGATAATCGGTAAATCTTGGCGACTACTCTTCCATTATTTAAATAAGTTTTGACAGGTTCATGCTTACTTTCCCAAAAGCTGGGTTCTTTCTCTAACATTCTTTCGTTTCGACTTTGCGGTTTTTTAATATAAATTAGATAAGTGTAACCCGACAATTGAGCTGCATCTGCTTCTAATTCCATATTTTTTAAATTTGCAGGTACATAATAGCTGGCAATACTTTTTTTCTCATTTGTCAGGTAATATCCGTTTTCCTCTAATGTTTGAAAATACGTACCAATTTCTTCCCAATGCCGATAATAGGGAAATCCAAATGAACTCTGATTGTGTTTTTTGGGCAATTCCAGCATCAAAAATCTCTTGTCTTCCCAAGCATACTCTCTTGTGTTATCTACAAATACTACATGAGATAAGGAAAACAGTAATAAAAAAATGATTAATTTTAAATACCAGTTATTAATAAATTTTAATTTAGTTTGATTCTTTTCTATTAAAACATCCAAATTTTCCAAACCATAGGAAATTAAAATACAAAGAGGTATTATATAAGTATAAATATGGGTTCCCGGTTGGCTTATTAAGACTTCCATAGCAAAGAAGGGAAACAAAAACCATGCCAGCAGTGGTAATTTTTCTTTGAATCTAGATAAAGATAAAAAAGCTAATATGGCATACAGGTAGATAACAAAGATTGGATTATAGAGTTTGAAGGTACTGATTGAACTGCCGGTTCTGCTACTTATTCTGTTTGACCAATATTCTTTTGTAGATTCCGATATCGAGAAGAAAAAAGGAACATAAAATACAGCCAAAATGGCTAAGAATATAGCTAAAGAAAAAGCCAAATGCTTCATTTTTATAGATTTTATCAAAGGAAAATTAGTATCCTTATACCACCTATACAGAAGATAAAGAACAAATGGTGCTATAAAGATTCCATCGAAATGTGTAAGAATAGAAATTCCCCAAAAAGTTGCTCCTAGATAAAGACCGGAAATTTTCCATGTTTTGTTTTTGGTAGATAAGGATAAAAAATATAACGTTAAAATCGAAAATAAAATAACGAATGATTGGTATTGAACAATCCTGGCAAAGGCGACGAATAGACCGTTTAGAGCCATGAACAGCGCCGAATAAAGCGCAATTCTTTTTCCAAGTTCTAGTTTTACAAACTTATAGAAGAAATAGACAGCGCCTATTCCTGCTAAAGCAAAAGGCAATCTTACAAAAAATTCATTATCATAAGCAAAATTAAATAATTTAATAATATAAGTAACCAAAAATTGAACAGGCCCTTTTCTTTGATTCAGCAAAAAATTAGAAATTTCTTGTCCCGCTTGGGGTCGGTATAATGCCCTTATTTCATCTCCTTGGTAATCTGAATAACCTAAATTAATTAATCTTAACCATATAGTGACAAGTATTAAATAAATAAAAGGTAAAGCATTTTTTAGCTTTTTCATCTTGCCGTGCCGCTTAAACTTTTAGCTAAATGGGGGATATTTCTAAATATGTAATAATAAGTCTGTTCACTCGTGACAAGTTAACATAATGATGGCGCGAGGTATATCGGTAAGTAAGGTAATAAATCAAACAACCGGACACGCCGACAAAAAACTTTGACAATTCCTCACTTTTGATTTTCAGAGGAAGGACAAGTATAAAACTAAAGTGGTGGCTTGACTCAAACACAAGCTGGGTAAAAGTAACACAGACCTCAAAACACCTACTTTTGTGGAAATGCGATTCAAGAGAAGAACTAACTCCAAAGTAATCGCGCAAGCGTATCAGTTAGCGCCACGGAATGCACGAGCTTCGCATCTCTCACGTCGAGCCAAACTGAGTATAACAGCTAAGTGACCCAGATTGGTAATTTCATCCCGTTGAGGGAACTTGTCTAAGTTAATAAATTCTCCGGTAGCTTAACAATGTATAAACTTTCTTTTATTTCCCCAATCAATAGCGGAATTTTTCCAATTCTCTGCTATGACTGCTGGCTATTTTAATGTTACTTTACTAATTATGAGCAAATTTAACAATGTTTTTTTTCACCTATTCATCATGTCGCTCTATGTTGGCTTTGTACTTGTCATCAGACCAGTCTATCAAGCTTTTGAATTTGATTATGATGAGGGATTAAACTTAATCAAGGCATTTTTATACTCGCAAGGCTTTTCTCTATATACGCAGATATGGAGCGATCAACCACCTCTATTCACAGTTTTATTATCGTACTGGTTTAATATATTTGGATATTCAGTTTTTGCTGCACGCTTGTTGGTTATACTCTTCTCAGCACTTCTAATCTGGTCTTTTTATCAAATTCTACGCCTCTCTTTAGGAATAATACCTGCTATTGTCGCTACACTATTACTCTTCACTTCATGGCTATTTGTTAGACTCAGCATTTCCGTGATGATTGGTATTCCCTCTTTATCGCTGGCAATGCTCTCTATTTATTTGCTAACTCTCTACAAACGGCACCTTCGTAAACGTTTCATTATTTTATCAGGAGCCGTTCTAGCAGTATCCTTGCAAACGAAACTATTTACTATATTTCTGATTCCTTTAATGCTTTTTTATCTGCTAGATTTTAAACGGCGAGAACCGGAGAAAAGTAAATTAAAAGACTCTCTTTCGTCTTCCGTTTTCTCTCCCCTAATTTTATGGTTAATTGTTCTTGCAGTTAGTTATCTAGGGATTGGTTTTGTTTTTCAAGCTTTTAATTATGAACAGCTAGTTCAAGCACACTTGGGAGAGAGAGTTCAAGATAAATCAACAAACTTTAATAATATTGAAAATTTACCTTATTTTCTTCATCAAGACTATGACTATGTGTTTTTGGCGTTTATCGGTAGTTTAGCAATTTTATTTAAAAAACAAAGAGAAGGAATTTTTCCTTTAACATGGCTGGTGACTGCTAGCCTAATTCTCCTCAAGCATAAACCTGTTTGGTATCACTACTATCCTTTACTGGCGATTCCCATCTGCTGGTTAGCTGCCTATGGAGTTGATTTAGTAATTAATTTATTTCCAAAAGGGTGGAATTCTAATCTAAAATCGCTAAACTTCAAAAAGCTAATTTTTCCCATCTTAGCAACAGCACTTCTCATTGTGTCCATGATTGCGATTCCTGCTAAGCCTAAAGGAAAACCACCCAAAAGTCTTGAAGTTATGAATCTAGTGTTGAAACACAAGGATTCTACTCAATGGATATTCACAGATCGTCCGATTTACGCATTTTATGCGGGTTTGCCGGTTCCTCCGGAAATTGCCGTCATGTCAGACAAACGATTTCGATCGGGAAATTTAACTTTCGATGATATCATTGCTGTTTTGAAAAAATATCGTCCCGAACAAATTGTCCTGGCAAGATGGATTCAAACATTTAAGAATAACAATCAATTCAGGACTTATCTCGACGAAAATTACTCAAAAACTTATGAAGATGAAAAAGGGACGGTGGAACATTATTTATTGAAGGAATCTTCCAGGTAGGAAAATTGCGACTGTTGATCTAAAAGAGATGATAGTGGATTCCCGGACGCGATCGCTTTCTTTTTTTTTCCGTGCTACCTTACTATTAGCGAGTCGAAAGGCAACCGATGACTGCCCTTATCCTAAATTTAAGCCCCGCCATTGAGTTAACAGATGAGCAGTTCTTCCAACTGTGTCTGAATAACCGGGATTTGCGTCTTGAGCGCACGGCTGAAGCAGAATTAATTATTATGCCACCGACGGGATGGGGAAGCGGAAACCGCAATGGGAGACTGACGCAACGTTTAGGCAATTGGACAGACGCAGATGGTACAGGGTTGGCTTTTGACTCTTCAACAGGTTACAAGCTTCCCAATGGTGCAAACCGTTCTCCTGATGCTTCCTGGGTGTCGCGGGAACGATTAGAAGCCCTGAACCCAGATCCGGAAAGATTTCTCCCAATGGCTCCCGATTTTGCTGTAGAATTGCGCTCTGCTACTGACAGCTTAAAGACAGCGCAACGCAAAATGCAGGAATATATTGATAACGGTGTGCGTTTGGGCTGGCTAATCGATCCTCAAAATCAACGGGTGGAAATTTATCGCCAAGCGCAGGATGTCGAGGTATTGCAATCTCCAACTAGCTTGTCAGGTGAGGATGTTTTACCTGGATTTGTGCTGGATTTGACGCAGATTTTGAATTAAGCGATCGCTCTGTTTCAATGTCTTTTAACTTGACAAATTTCAATTTTGCCGCATTTCCTGGGCGGTGATACCGGAAGCGGTGTTATTGGCATATTGTATATATTGCTCGATGTAGAAGTCTGCGGTGTGTTTGATGCCTTGCACTGAGTCGCGATCGCTACCGTGTTTAATTACTGGAACTTTGCCATAAGGCGAGACATCCGCAAACCACTCTGGCTTATTGTGCAAATCAATCTCGGTTAGTTTAAAGTCTACACCCTTCTCAAGAAGCGTCAGCCGCGTCCGATGGGCATAAGGACACACGGTTGCGCTATAGATTTCTACTTCAGCCATGACTTTATCCTTCGCTAGTTATAGCTTGATTGTCACCTCTGGAGGCTGAGTTTGTGGGTGGTTGGAGAGGATGCGATCGCTGACGCATTGCGAAGGATTGTAGCATAGGTATACAAGGCTAATTCAGAAAGCGGAATTTTGTTGAAATTTACTTCCTCCTCTTACCAGTATTCAAGAAATATCTTTAGCCAAGATTTTAGTGTCTGAGCACGTCGTTTAACTGTATCTTCTGAAAGTGACGGACACACTTCCATTAAGAACTCAGCCGCTGTCTCAGGTCGAATCTCTGAAAGATTGTGTGCATCTTGCCAGTTAAACCATGCCGCCCCAACGTTTGATGATATAAATTGGTAAGCCAGGAATCTCATTTTTGCTTCTCTTGACAGACGGTTAAGCATAAAACAGGTGGTGGTTGGTCGCCCACGTTCATCTGCAAGACCAAGAATTTCTACTGCTCTTCGATAGTAAGAAAAGGATCTGTTGGTAATATCATCTGTCTCTAAGAAATTTTGTCGGATAGTTGGTAGAGACGATGGATATTGAATCAATAGGGATGCGAAATCTAAAACTCGTTCAAGGTTATCAGCCTGGGGAACGTCACGAGAGAGAACCCTAATATTGTGCTGAAGAGGCTCTTCAAAACTGAGAATATCTATATCTTCTGTAGAGATAGATCTAACAAAGCGCAATTCTGGCTCATTAGTAGAAACAGCTAGATCTACTCGAAGATCGTCTTCTTTGAGTCTTGTTACGCACTCTCGCCAGCTATTAGCCAGAGATGAGTTGGTTTCATTCTCTTGATATTCTGTTGAGGAAAGAGATTTGATAGCCGTTGCAAGCGACGTTGATTGATTAGAATTGAGACTTATATGAAGAATCTGTATCCATGAACCTTGTAATCCATGTACAGGTGTAAATGTAGGAGGTTCTTTTATTTTTAACATATCTGCAACTTCCTGAAATAAGCGCTCTAACTTGTCAATTGCACTAGCACCGACTGACCAAAAGTTGTTCTCTTTAGGTTTAGCAGCAATCCGAACGACAACTGATAGACCATCACCGCCAAGGATTGTTCCAAGTGCTGCAAGAGATGAAGTAATTAGTCGAGATATATTCTCTTTTGTCCTTGAAGATTCTTTTGAGCCTATATCAGAATTCAAGATTTTATTAGTATCAATTTTTCTTAGCAATTCACCCGCCGCAGACCAAATACGTTCATCAGAATATTTCATATCATCTGCTGATTGAAAGAATGTATTCAATCCTTCCGCCCATTCGTCTTTTAGCTCCAAATCATCTACCTTATCCAGCACCGACTTAGTAAGAGATTTAAGCTCTCTAAGTTGCTTCTTTGTACGAGGAGCTTTTGCATAACTCTCTCCCCAAGTGGCGATGAAATCTAGAGTTTGTTCAGCAATAAGTTGACTTCCTTCAGAAAGGCTCATCTTAAAAAAAGAGTCTAGTGCAGGAGTAAGTATGGCAAAAATAGGTAATTCCCAATTCTCCACATAACAGGTAAGCCCAAGAATACTGATTCTTGATGGACTATTAGCAGTGATGTCTGCTCTTGATAATACTGCTGCGAGAAGTACCCAGATTGCGTCAATATTGACTTCCCGATCTCTCTTAAGAAGTTCACGTCCCAATGCTCCTAAGCCTATTTCTAAAGCGTTCTGCGATCCCAGAGCAAGTAGTGCAGCAAAATCTCGAATACTGGCATCCGCTGCTTTCAGGTTACTGAGAGTTTTTGCAACTTCTTCTCTGGCTCCGTCGGTATTGTCGGAGTCTAAAAATTGCTTTACCGTGGCAAGGATAGTTGTCATTCTACTTTTTTCAAAGGGACAAAGGTGAGACCACTCACAATCTCAATGTCAACACGAACACTGTTATACTTACGCCTATCACGCTTAGGATCTTGAAATGAGTGGGGCTGCGTTTCAGGCCCGACACCACCTTGCTCACTCGCCTGCTTAACAAAACGTCTAGCTTTAGCAAAGGGGATTTTGCGTAGTGCTTTTTGAGGCTCACTGCACTGTCCTTCAATCTTAGCAAGAAATGATAAGCCATCTTGATCGGTAACAGGGTTGTTTTGTGCCCAAGGGTGGCTGTAGCCACCATCTTGCTGGATATCTTCCCCTTGAGCTTGTACTCTCCCACGATATGGATATGGTGCTTGCGAACTAGACATATCAACCCCTCAAACCTGGCTAATTGACTAAGTACATATCGTCACAAACAAACCGACAATTCTTCATCAAGTTTGTTGTGTACAGGATTTTGGGGTCAGAATGAATGTATTCTCGCCAGTCCATTTTTTCTTATGCTCAAGAGTCAATTCTGCTCTTAATTTTAACTTTATGCCGAGTGCCAATTTATCTGTCTTTTTGATAGAATATTGTCCTCTCTATTCTGGTGCCTAGAATAGAGAGGAGTGCGATCGTACTTCTCAATTCTTTGCAAAAATTCATCCTAGTGCGGTCGCTTCACTCCCGTAGGATGGGTTGAGGCACGAAACCCATCATCACCAACCCCAAGCGATCACCCGCTCTTTTATCTGAGCTAAACAGGCGATGCTCTTACCTATCAATTCTCGGATTTCTCCTGATGTCAGCGCCATTTATCTATGAACGTCCATGACGACAAACGAATGAATACTTAGCATAGGTAGTTGCTTTTACCTATAAATATTGAGTGAAGATAGCCCATTAAAAAATAAAGTTTTAGTAAAGATAGCCTTTTAATTGAAAGTAGCTTCGTTTTACTAAGCTTATTCTATATTGATCGGCTTTCCCTAATAACTTGTAGCAGTTATGGAACAGTCAGCCCTTTGATATAAATAACAATACACTCTTGAGATAGAGCCGTTGGTGCGATCGCAGAAGTTATTCTGAAAACAATTCAAGCGGAAGTAGCAAATCAAACTACAACAAAGCTAAGAATTCTTTTTTGAAAGAAAGTGCTTCACGCATACAGACTTTCAAAGTTCTAATTTATTTACATTTTTTTGGGAGTTTATCAACAGCTATGGCTAATCAAAATGATTACCGTGAAGTTCGTCAGGATTCTTACAATGACGCTAACGGTCATACTCACACCAACGTAACGAAAACAGAAAGAACAGTTAATAATGGCTTTGCTAAGCCTAACTCTGACTCCTACCAGGATGGTTACGTTAGCGGTCGAGTCTCCGAGCGCAGCTACCAAGAAGAGAATTTAGCTGTTCGGGATAACAACAATGCGGCGAGTGGCTTGGTAATTGGCTTGCTCCTGACTTCGCTGGTGGGCTTGACTGCTGGGGCTTTGTTCTTTTTAAACCAACGGAATGAGGCACCCACTCCAGTTATCCCAAATATTGTGGTTCCTCAAAAACCAGATGCGAAGCCAGCTCCGGATGCGAAGCCAGCTCCGGAAGCGAAACAAGCTCCTAAAAAAGAAACCACGATCATTGAAAGAACCAGGGATGTTCTTGTTCCAGTTCCTCAACAGCAAGCTCCAGCACCTCAACAGCAAGCTCCGGCACCTAACATCAACATTACTGTGCCCAAAGCTGAGCCAAAGCAGCCTGAGGCTCAACAAGCACCTTCTACACAAACTGCTCCCACACAGTCCGAAAGTGAGAGCGATCGCACTCCGGCTCAAGACGAATCGAGTGCAACAGATCCCACATCCAGCAGTCAACAAAACCCTGCTGCCGATAGTCCGGAGGCTTCTGGTCAGTAACTAGCGATAAAAAAGCCGCGATCGTCCTACTTCAATTAACGGTTTGGATGAGAATAGCCTCAAAGCGAATAACTTTGAGGCTATTTCCTGTGTCGGGTAAAATACCCACCGAAAGAATGACAATCAAGCACTCGACACTCTATAGATCAATTCAATCGTGAAGACAAGTTTGTACGGATGGTAACACCCAGCCTACGTTACGCGACTCCAACTAACTTGGCGCTCAAATCCCACAGCTTTTGAGCTTTGTTATCATCGCTAGCTTCGTCAGAAACCTCTTGCACAAAAGACTGACGACCGGGTTTCTGGCGATTTCCCCAACTCCAATACATCCCAGATTCCTTGTATTCAGGATCGGCAACGATCGCGCCAACCCTTTCCCCTGCTAGCTCTTGAGACACGTATCCCCCGGTAATGTTCTTTTGGAACAGCGGGAAGATTTTCCGAAACAGAGGATAGTGGTTGCGGAACAGAGGTGTATCTGCAACGCATCCGGGATAGAGAGAGTTGAAGGTGATGCCTGTTGCAGAATGATAGCGCCGATGCAGTTCCCGCATGGTCAAAACATTGCAAAGTTTGCTATCTTTGTACGCTTTGCCGGGTTTAAACTTCTTGCCGTTAATCATCGAAATTGGCTCTTTGAAACCAGCTTCAAAGCCTTGGAGATTGCCTAAATCTGGAGGCGCTGGAATCGGAATCTTACCACCCAACTCCTTCGGATTGGCTGTCACGGTTCCCAAAATCACGAGTCTGCGATCTGGATAAGAGGACTTTTTCAGATCCTCCAACATCAGGTTGCACAAGAGGAAATGACCCAAGTGATTCGTCGCGACGCTCAGTTCATAACCTTCGGCGCTCCGCATTGGTTCTTTTAATAAAGGTAGATAAACTGCGGCGTTGCACACCAAAGCGTCCAGGGACTTGCCGCTGG
The DNA here is from genome assembly GCF_042747725.1 of Coleofasciculus sp. H7-2. Taxonomy (NCBI): domain Bacteria; kingdom Bacillati; phylum Cyanobacteriota; class Cyanophyceae; order Coleofasciculales; family Coleofasciculaceae; genus Coleofasciculus; species Coleofasciculus sp. H7-2. The sequence continues at coordinate 117,371 of NZ_JBHZGO010000082.1, read as the reverse complement.
CTCTGAAGTTATTCACAAACTGGCGAACGCTCTCTAAAGAGGCTAGGTCAATTTGCATGAGGGTGTAGCTGTCTTGGGGGATTTCCACCATTTCGGCAGCTTTTTGCCCCTTCTCCAAATCCCGACAAGCCATGACTACGTGCCATCCCCTTTTGGCAAGCGCTTTTGCACCGTACAAACCAACCCCTGAGGAGGCACCCGTGATTACAACCGTTGGCTTACGATTCTGTTCCATTCTGTGAGACTCTATTGACCATATTCACTTTCTCTAGGATCTCACGTCCCTGAACAAGTTAAAAACATAAGCATAAATGTCACGTAAAAGCAGGCAATAAACCCAAATAAGGGGTCAACTCAAATCGTTGAGGAGGTTTCCCCAGAGCCTTAACCATTCCTAAATCTCGATTTTCAGCCGCAGTTAAGGAAAATTGTAGGTTGGGTTGAGGAACGAAACCCAACATTTTTAGGATTTGGTTGGGTTTCGTTGCTACTGAGCTAGGATCTCACGTCCCTGAACAAGTTAAAAATATAAGCATAAATGTCACGTAAAAGCAGGCAATAAACCCAAATAAGGGGTCAACTCAAATCGTTGAGGAGGTTTCCCCAGAGCCTTAACCATTCCTAAATCTCGATTTTCAGCCGCAGTTAAGGAAAATTGTAGGTTGGGTTTCGTTCCTCAACCCAACCAAATCCTAAAAATGTTGGGTTTCGTTGCTCAACCCAACCTACTGAGCTACTGGGCTAAAAGATTTTTGGCGCTAACTGAACCGTATTGGGTTTCCGCAGAGCCATAACCACTCCTAAATCTCGATTTTCAGGCGCAGCTAAAGACAACACTGGGTCAGTCGCTAATGCATCGGCATCAGCCTGGTTGAGCCAAAGTAGCCGCGTGGTGAGCGAAATGATCGCGGATAAATGAGGCAATGAAATAGTAACTGTGATCGTAACCGGGTTGTTTGCGGAGAGTGAGGGGATGATTTACCTCTGCACAAGCTTGGGCAAAAATGTCGGGTTGCAATTGTTCGCCTAGAAATTGATCTGCATCTCCCTGATCGATCAAAATGGGCAATCTTTCTTGAGCAGATTTAATTAAATGCATCGGATCGTAAGCTAGCCAGTCAGATTTATTGTCGCCCAAATAATTCTGAAATGCTTTTTGTCCCCAAGGGACAAGGCTTGGGGTAACAATTGGAGAAAAGGCGGAGACACTTTTAAACATTCCGGGATTTTTCAGGGCGATCGCTAAGGCACCATATCCGCCCATTGAATGTCCGAAAATACCCCGAATTGCCATTACAGGGAAGTTAGCAGCGATCGCTTCCGGTAATTCTGAAACTACATAATCATACATCCGATAATGCTTTGCCCAAGGCATTTGCGTGGCATTGACATAGAATCCCGCACCTGTTCCCAAGTCCCAACTATCTTCCTCTCCAGGGACATTACAGCCGCGCGGACTGGTATCGGGAGCAACCACAATTACACCGTACTGAGCCGCAAATTGCTGCGAACCTGCTTTACTGATGAAATTTTGTTCTGTGCAGGTTAATCCACTCAACCAATAGAGTACCGGGCAAGATTGCGTTTCAGCCTGGGGAGGAAGATATACGCCAAAATTCATCTCGCTCTCAAGTACGGCAGAGTGATGCCGGTAGACAGATTGCCAGCCACCAAAACTCCGGTTGCGGCTGACTAAGGTGAGGTTTGTAGGGACGGGTTGGTTCATGACTGATAAACTAAGTCTCTAGTAGAGAATGACAGAACGAATACTCTTACCCGCGTGCATTAGATCAAACGCCGTGTTAATTTCCTCTAATGGCATCGTCTGAGTAATGAACGGATCGATCTGAATTTCGCCTGCGAGATACCTTTCTACATAGCCGGGGAGTTGCGATCGCCCTTTGACTCCTCCAAAGGCAGAACCCCGCCACACGCGCCCCGTAACCAGTTGGAATGGACGAGTGCTAATTTCTTCTCCTGCACCCGCAACCCCAATAATCGTTGATTCTCCCCAACCTTTATGGCAAGCTTCAAGGGCAGCCCGCATCAAATTGACATTGCCGATGCACTCAAATGTATAATCAGCACCGCCATCCGTGAGTTCGACAATCACTTGCTGAATTGGCTGGTTGTAGTCTTTGGGATTGATGCATTCCGTTGCGCCTAACTGCATTGCCAGTTCAAACTTGCTGGGATTGATATCTATGCCAATAATCCGCCCTGCTTGAGCCATTACGGCTCCCTGAACGACGCTTAACCCAATTCCCCCTAAACCAAACACTGCAACCGTTGAGCCTGGTTCCACTTTTGCCGTGTTCAATACAGCACCAATGCCTGTGGTAACGCCACATCCTAACAGACAGACTTTTTCTAACGGCGCATTTTTGTTGATTTTAGCGATCGCAATTTCGGGCAATACAGTGTATTCGCTGAACGTACTGGTGCCCATGTAGTGATAGATAGTTTCACCGTTTTTGCTAAATCGGCTGGTTCCATCGGGCATCAATCCTTTGCCTTGCGTGACGCGAATTGCCTGACACAGATTGGTTTTTCCAGATAGACAAAACTTGCATTGCCCGCACTCTGGCGTGTACAGCGGAATTACGTGATCGCCCGGTTGCACGCTGGTGACGCCAGCACCCACTTCCTCGACAATACCGCCGCCTTCATGCCCCAAAATAGTTGGGAAAATGCCCTCCGGATCTTTACCAGACAGCGTAAATGCATCCGTGTGGCAAACGCCTGTGGCAACAATCCGAACCATAACCTCTCCGGCTTTTGGTCCTTCCAGGTCAATTTCTTCAATTTCTAAGGGCTTGCCAGCATCAAGAGCGATCGCTGCGCGTGTTTTCATAGTGACTTCCTGCCAATGTTGCCTAGCACCCTATCATCCCGAACTTTGCCATAGATAGCGAGAGCTGTAATTCTTACTTTAGCGATCGCCGTTGGTTTCGCGGGTGAAAGTGACCCAGAAGTTTCAAAAATCCCTTTGCGATCGCCGGAGAGATGAGGATGAAGATTTCTCCGCCCAATGCGATCGCCACTTCTGTCGTCGATGCCCAAGCGCGAGTTTGACATCCACCTGTGGAGCGAGTAGATTAGGCTGCGGTTGTGCAAAAAACAAGTCTCGTTATCGTATCAATGGATTTCTGTTCTGCGCTGCTGAACTTATAGTTTGCTCAATTCTCTTCAACCTCGTCTCTGGACGTTTTGCACTATTAATCCAAAACAAAATATTCTTCTTTAATGAATTACTAAACGTCTCAAAATTCCGGTTTGCTGCTTCGTTTGCTTCCAAGGCTTGCTTTAAATCCATCGGAATAGTCAATGCTTCGATCTCGTCTAACGCAGTCCACGAGCCGTCTTGTTTCGCAGCATCAATCTTTTTAAAACCTACTTCAGTCATCAATCCTTGTTCGATGATTTCTTCAATATATTGTTTATTCAATTTTGACCATACGCTTTTTAGTTTTCGAGGCGTAAAGATTTGCATATAACGCTCTTCGTCCAAGGATTTGACTTTACTGTCAATCCAGCCAAAGCATAAGGCTTCTTTGACGGCTTCGTTGTATCGAACGCTCGGTTTACCGCTTTTGACTTTGTAGTAAATCAACCATATACCGGGCGAGGTGCGATGGTTTTTTTCCAACCATTCCCGCCAATATGTGCGATCGCTGGCATAAATAGTTTCTAGTTGGTCATCAAATTTCGGCATCACAGAAGATGGCAGACAATCTGAACCCTAAACATTAACAAATAACTTCAATATACCGTCCTTACCGATAACCGAACGCAGCCTAATGCCTCCACTTGCCGGACTTAGGATGAATGGCGCTGACGCAAGGAGAGGAGGAAATAAATTTCGAGAGCGAGAAGCTATGTCAAGCTAAAGCTTACTCGTAAGCCTTTGAACTGACATCTTGCACCAGTCACATTACCCGAAGAGGGGTTGTAAGAGCTTCAAAGGTGCGATCGCCAGTCCTTCGGTTGATGGACTAATCCCCGCTAATCTCCACTAACATCTCGCCTGTTCGCAAAAGCTCTAAAGCTTCCGGCAATGTTGCACTCAAAATCTCTCGCAACCGCGCATTTGATGTATTGCCACACGTCAACCAGATAATTTGTGGCGGCGAACCAAAACGATCGACTAAATCAACAAAATCTCTGTCCTTTGTTATAACGATCGCTCCTTGCGCTTTCGCTGCCTCGAAAATCTCATAATCTTCAGCATCTCTCAGACCAATATCGCGCAAGGCGACTGCTGTCACCCCAAATGTATTCGCGATCCAGGGTGCGATCGCTGGCGACAGTTGTGCATCTACCCAAATCGTCATGCCACCAGAACTGGATGATCGAGTTTACGCGCCGCGTAGGTGAGTGCTGCCTTCAGATCCTCCATTTCAAGGTCAGGCATTTCCTCCAAGATTTGTTCGGCACTCAAACCCGCCGCTAACAAGTCCAGCACATCTGATACTCGAATTCTCATACCCCGAATACAGGGACGACCACCACACTGCTTCGGATTAACTGTAATTCTGTCAAGCAAATCTGGCATCCGATTTCACTCCGAGATGAGTCATAATTTCAGTGTGGATCGCGTTTGTTCAACTTGCAAATCAAGAAACTCTCAATATGCGATCGCTTTAATGTCACCCATTAGGTTAGTACCAAAACACTTTCTTGCTCTGCATCTCCACGCTAGTTAAGCGTCAGAAACTACCGCTTTGGAACTGACCTCAAACTGTAGCTGCGAACGGTAGAAACAGACATCAAACTCCATGAAAAACCTAATGCAGTATCAGCAGATGATAATATGCTGATTCGCAAGCGATCGCGCTCATTCCTACTAAAGGCTTTTGTCAGTCTGCTCCAACGCATTTTTAGGATCTATTATAGCAGCAGGAGGCTGTTTTTCCTGCATAACTCTCATCAGAAATCGTAGAGCTTCATTAACTGCATCGGCATTGGGAAACATTTCTGCGACATCAGGTTCTAAGCGAACGATTGTCCCCCCAAAACTCTTTCTTTGGGAACCTAACTTTCTGACTCTTAGGCTTTTTAAGTCATATTGCGATCGCAGATTATTTTCCATCTTTATCATCATCCTCTCAATAGCCCAAAATACAGACTCTCAGTTCTTGAGGGGTCATGTTTAGGCGGAAGATTGCTTCTATTGGTTAGGTAGTGTGTTGTGTTAGTTGAGATAGCTTTAACCTTAAATATCGAACATCTCCAGGTGGCGCTATAACTGTACTTGCTGCATCTTTGACTCTGATAAAATGTTCTTGCAAAGCTGACTGCCGCACAGACTCATGCTCCTGCCCTAAGTGTTCTAGGGCAAAATCGAGTAACTCCTCATTACTTAGCTGCTGCAATTGCTTTTTCAAGCTCTCAGACATATCTTCTGTCTCCATTAGGCTCGATGTAAATAATCATCCGTTGGCTTGGGAAGTCTCTAGGCTGAATTACAATACATAACTCTCCATTGGGTAGCAAATCAACTAACCGAATATAACATCTCAATTGTGCGGTTAACTCACGTGCAATTAAATATAATTCCCTAAGTTGGTCTGGAGTTGGCTCCATATTGATACTGTTTATCCTACGAACCCACCTTAATGCGGTATGTTAATCCCATTTCGTTTGTTTTCCCAATTCAAGTGATGTTTCCTCAACAATTATTCATAATGATAGCGAGTATCACCATGCCGTTGAAAATCCTTTAGCGATCGCGCTGGAAGTCGTCTACATCTTCCTATTATCCAATGCTGTCGATGATATGCTGATTCGCATTAGCGATCGCTCTCCTGCTATCAGGCGTAAACTACAACCGGAACTCGCTTAAACGCAGGTATCCCAGACTGCTTATCTATCCGGGCTTTAAAGATGACGTTAACTTCGGGATAAAACATCATCGCTGCTCCCTGACGCACAGCACCAAAGATAATTTCAACATTCTCTAACTTACCTGCATCACCCTGCACCGTCACTCGCTGATGCTCTTGCCATCCTACTTATTTTGCATCGGATGGATTCATTAAAATACAGTTGCGGTGCGGCATTCCCCGATATTTGTCGCCTGGTTTGTAAACTACCGTATTGTGTTGCGAGTAGCTGCGTCCCGTCATCAATGCTAATATAATGCTAGGGGTAGATTCTGGCACTCCAAACTCTTTTGCCTCCGGTAAATGCAATTCTGGTAATGGCGTAACAAACATATTAGCTTTACCGGACGGTGTAGCAAATTTGGGTGACTTGAAAATGCGTCCGGCGATCGTAAACTCTTCCTTGGTTTCATCAATTGTCGCCATCTGCTCAAAGCCAGGAATCGTTTTGCCAATTAGTTGGCGGACATATTTGGTATCTTGAAGTTTGCGCCAATCCACCGGATCGCTGCCAAGAATCCGATGCGCTAATTCCGTGAGAAATTCCACCTCCGAAATCAAATCCGCATCCTTAAGATGGGTTTTACCAACATCATTCAGCCGCACAAAGTTGTTGCCCGATTCCGTCGTAGTTTGGTGCGGATTTTCAAAGCGATTAAATACGGGAATGATGATGGTATTTTTATTGGCTAATCCGTGAAAGTGTCCTAGATTCGGTTTAGTAGCAAGGTAAATAATCGTTTCAATATTGCCTAAAGCACGCTTTGCCTGCATCAAGTCAGGGTTCGCCGCATACAGATTACCACCCAGGCAAATCAACGTATCTACTTTGCCTGCATCAGCCGCATCAATTAAGTCGCGGGCGCGATATCCAGGGTTGCGGTTGAGCGATCGCCCCAGCAATTTCTCTAGCGCTTCTTGAATCTCTTTTTTGAGTTGGACTGTCACACCCATCGAGCCAAAACCCTGGACGTTGGAGTGTCCCCGGATGGGCATCGTACCGCCACCCTCTTTGCCCGCATTGCCTGTCAGCAGAGCCGTGTTGGCGATCGCATAGATGTTATCGACTCCGTTGTCGTGCTGGGTTGCACCCATCGCCCAGGCGAATACAACACCTTTGGAAGCGGCGATTATTTCTGCGGCGACTTCGATTTCCTGTTGGGAAACACCGCAAGTTTGGGCGATCGCATTCCAGGAAATAGAGTTAGCATAATCGACAACTGCTTCCCAACCCTCAGCGTGAGCGCAAAGATAATCTGTTTGAATTAAGTTGCGTTCAATTAGCGCTTTTTGGATGCCGATAAATAGCGCCACATCGCTACCGGGAATCGGTTGCAGATAAAGTGAGGAAATCTCCGAGCCAGAAAATAGCGACTTGAGGGGAAACGCTGGGGAAGCAAACTTGACCAACCCCACTTCAATTACTGGATTAACGACAATAACTTTGCCACCGCTATCGCGCAACTCAATCAGTTCATTCATCAAGCGCGGATGGTTAGCAGGCGCATTCGACCCAATCAACACCACGCAGTCTGCCTTTTTCAAGCTATCCAGACTGACCATTGAGGTGCCAGAGCCAAACATTTTCTTCAGTCCCACCGTCGAGGGAACGTGGCACAAATCCGAGCAATCTGCCAAATTATTCGACCCCAGCAATCGCATCATCAGTTGCAGCAGATAAGCCGCTTCATTCGACGAGCGCCCGGAACTATAGGAGGCGACTCGCTCCGGCGACTTGCGAAAGCCAGCTTCGCCAATCTCGTAAATCTCATCCCAGGAAATCCGCTCGTAATGAGATTTGCCCTCGCGCAGAATGACGGGAAAACTGAGACGACCGAGGCGATCCGCTTCTAAGGAAGTCAACTGCTGGAGTTCGGCGATACTGTGGCGCTCGAAGAAATGGTTTGAGACAGGTGGTTGCAGTTCGGCGGAAATTGCCTCTACGCTTTTGGCGCAGCGTTGCATCGTTTCGCCCAATTCGTTTGCGAAGCCGCCCTTTTGTCCCCCCGTTCCCCAAGCACAGGACAAGCAAGCACTTTTATGCAACAACGTTTGCCACAGTTTTGGCCCTGACGGTGACAGCGTATGTTCTGCCCAATATTGCACGACGGGCAAACCGCCCCCCATTTCTGGAATATTGCTAGAGCGATCGCTAGTTGCTTTAGTTGCGTCTTCTGTTTTAATGTCTGCGTCCATACAGCTTCCTCTTGAATGCAGCGCCACTCATCCGTCAGCCTGGAATGCCTTCTATCCCTCTTAATCTATCTTGCACCAAGCCCTCAGAATAGAATTTTGGAGCTATAGCGGTTCTTACTTGAGTGCGGTACGCCTAGACCTAACCCCCTAGCCCCCTTCCCTACAAGGGTTGGGGGAACCAGAGTCTTCCTCCCCTCTCCGCATCGGGGAGGGGCTGGGGGAGAGGTCGATCTGTCTAAGTCCGCCAGCGCGGATTACCCGAAAATTAAGGGTTTTGTAACCTGCTCTCGTCAGGTTTCGTTTGTGTGCCCGCTGTCGCTGAGCGGTTGAAACCGCCAGGTGCAAGATATGAGTCTATCTTTTTTACTAGAAAACTAGCTTCTTAAACATCTTCTAATCACTTCAATCGTAGCTTTGTGCTTCTCTATCCTTAAGCAGATTGTTAGGTGCCTTCCCCCAGCCTGCAACTGCGCCGTGGAATAATGAGTAAACAACAGTTCCTAAAATTTTTATGACCACTTCTCACAGCCAGGGCTATCTCGTCACGATCATTTGCGAAACGGTATTGCAAGATCGCCTAGTTAAGTTACTCAGCACATTGGGTGCTTCTGGCTACACGATTATTCCAGCCAAGGGCGCTGGTAGTCACGGTAGACGCATGGGAGATATCGCTGGCTATAACACCAACATTGAAGTCAAAACCATTGTGACAAAAGAGATATCAGACCAATTGCTAGAAGACCTGAAGGAGTTCTCGATCAATCATGCCTTAATTGCCTTTCGTCAAAAGATAGAAGGTTTGTTTGATTAAATAATTGAATCTAAAATCTGACTGGGGCGATAGATTTTAACTTGTCGAGTTCTCGGAGCGATTAACCAGCCTAAGCGATCGCTACTGTGTAGGTGCCATGACACTTGATTCTCCCTGAGTAGTTTGATTCCATCCTCAATTCGGAATTTTCCTTAACCATTTGCATAAATTGCTCATTGGTAATATCTAGGTAACAAGGAATTCTGAATTGAGGTGAACCAACCATTGTTGTAACTTTGTCAGCAGCATGAATCAAGAGTTTTGAGCATACACGGTGCTTTTTACTTGTCTCCAACCCTTCTATTGAATGCTTGTTACAGCAACAGTGGCTCAATTTTTGCTTGTACTTCCTCAATCACACTTTCTGGCACGGACTCGACAAATTGAACACCACGAGCTTTCCAGTCTAAACACTTGATCTGGTCTGCAAGAATAACCCCCTGAATCTTCAATCCAGATGGCAAGAGAACTTCAAAAGGATACCCTTTTTGTTGTTTTGTGATAGGCATGAACAAAGCCAGGGAGCTTTTCTGGTTATAAGCAAGAGGCGAGATTACAAAAGCTGGTCTATGACCCCTCTGTTCGTGCCCCTTTGTCGGATCGTAGTCCAAGTAAACGATATGTCCTCGGCTGGGAATATACAAATTTGCTTGTACTACCAAACTTCATTTCCTACAGCTATTCCACTATCAATTTCAGCGTGAAGATTCTCCGGTGTGATTCCCTTAATAAGCTCATCAAGCGAGTAACGCTTTCGACTTCTGGGCTTAATTACTAGAGTTCCATCTACCACACTAATATCTATCTCAGCCCCTTCAGCTAAATGGATTTCCTTGGCTAAATTCTGTGGAATCCGAACAGCAAGACTGTTTCCCCACTTTGCAACAGTTGCAGCCATAGTCTGAATCTCCATCTAGCGAAACCGATCTCTATACTCAGCTTTCCTATAATTAGGTATATACAGAGTATCTACACTATAGCGAGGAAACAGATGTTTGACAAGCATTATGCTTCAAAGCCACTTCCAGCCAAAACCCCTTGTGGTATTGTCCTACAAATTACCTTCTGACATCTTAACTTCGGATAGATGACATTCAGGATTTGCCATGACAATTGAAGAAATTGCTCGTCGGTCACTTTTAAGCAAGGGAAATTCTGATAGTGCAAGTAGCGATCGCTTCCTCCCCAACACGATATTCTTAAACTAGCGTGGTCTGCGGAATATTCAAGATTGCGATCGCTTCCTCCCCGGCGAAGCAGAATCGCTCATTTCTGCTTCAGGCTCACTGCTATCTAACTGGTTTCTGCGGATAAAAATTCCCTGTGCGATCGCTAGTCCTGTCGTCGATGATATCCTGATTCGCACTTGAGCGATTCAGGTCGTAGTTGAAGAACCTTAATCATCAAAGGTATAGAACTGCTCGTAAACCTTCATCTACCTCTTCTTGCAAACTCACTGGTAATGAACCAATACGCTCAGTCAAAAATGCTTTGTCCACAGTGAATATCTGGGAGACATTTGCAACAGAATCTCTGGATAAACCCGTGGTATCACGGGATAATAAAACATTGCCCGGTGCGATCGCAAGTTTTATATTGGAAGTGATAATAACAACTATTACCGTCCTAAGACGACTTTGGGTGAATGTATCATCCTGAATAATTAGGACTGGTCTACGATAGCCAGGTTCTGAACCCATTGGGTCAGGTAAATTTGCCCATTAAATCTCTCCGCGATACACTACCAATCCTCATGCGGTAGAGACATAAACTGCATTTTTACCATTACTGGGTCTAATTCTGATGACTCTTGAGAGTAAACCTCGTTTAGTTGCGATAACATTCGCTCTCGGTTATATCGCTTCAAATATGCTTTCAATGCTTTCGTGTAGAGTTCACTCCGAGACATACCCAACTGTTGAGCAAGTGCCTCAGCTTCTTCAAAAATTGGGTCAGTAAGAGAAATAGCGGTTTTCAAGGGCTGACTCCTCAAGTAGTTGACACACTTTAGTTATACCAAATTTATACTTTGTTGGGCGGGAGTAATTTGCTAAAAGCTTATACTAGAATGCTTCGAGCGCAAGCATGAACATAAACCACAATTACTGAGCATCAAATGAACACAAAACTGAGCATTTTTCCCAAATAAACACGCCTTAGCGCATCGCCTTTGCAACCCCACCAATATCGCTCCTCCGGCTCCATCAATGTATTAGCCTGCACCGCTATGATGCAACTGCAAAGTCTGTATACTGTCGCATCTTAGGCTCGTGGAATGCTAACACAATATCTTCTTTGGGGACACCTGCACGAACTAGGTCAGTAGCAATGCCATCTTCAGTCCAATCTTCTTCGATCCAAAACTTACCATCACGAATACGAACATAGACGGTCATGCCAGCAATGCGATCGCCGTTCTGCCAACCAAGGTTCATCCAGATATAATGTCCCTTTGGTTCATCCACAATCAAGAATGTCTCGATTTCTCTATCGGGACTGCGGTTGCACAATTCTACATACTCAAACAATATCTGTTTAATCAGCTTGGGATACTCAGTTAATTTATCCATTGCGTAATTTCCTCTGTCTCTATATTTACGACAATGAGTGGAAGCTGATGTCTACTAAGAATGAGTTGAATTACATCTTGCTTGAAAAAGGTGTTATGAGCGACTGTACTGACAGCAACATAAAGTTTACGGTCTGGTGCTGTTTCCTCCAGAAGATAACGGTAAATATCGTACTGACCGAGAGTTTCTTTTAAGTCTTGTATTTTTGATGCACCAAGAAAGCTTTTCACTTCAACGACAAGCTTTTGCCTATCCCGTTCAGCTGCGATCGGACGTTCAGCACCTAGATCGGCGTATAACGTTGTTCTTCGATACTGAATGACATAGGGATCGTCTGTAATTGTCCAGCCATCCTTTATCAGCGCATTTTTTATAGCGTCATGGATGATGTCTAATCTAGGCATAACCTAATTGTAGGCTAGAAACAATAGCCCCTTTACCTACTGATGCAAGCTTGGCAAATTCTACAAAATAAGTTCTAATTCCAAATAAGTTCGCCATATTATCTAGTTTCAAAGCAACCTACCTGTCATAAGTAGTTATGCTGGTTCGCATTGGCGATCGCATCATTAAAGGTAGCATCAAAAAATGTCTTCCAGAAACAGAACAATTCTGGCGATTGCGCCTTTAACTGTTGCTCAAAGCTATTGTCAATTGCAGACTAGGTTTTGCACTATGTCTGTGCTCAAGTTCCAGTAAACCTTCTTTAAGACGGACTCCACCTCTAAAACCTGTAAGTGTGCCGTTGCTGCCGATAACACGGTGACAAGGCACAATAATACATAGAGGATTTTTCCCGTTGGCTGCTCCAACAGCACGCGCTGCTGTTGGCAATCCTATTTTTTTCGCCAGTTCTCCATAAGATATCGTTTGACCGTAAGGAATCGACTGGAGTGCTGTCCAAACTTGCTGTTGAAACAGTGTACCTATGGGGGCAAGCGATAGCGTGAATTGATGCAATTCGCCATTAAAATATGCCTGAAGTTGATCGACGGCGTTACCGTTTAGCTTCTTTTGGAAATGCCAAGCAGTTTCTGGAGACTTTGCAGCCAGCCCTTCTTGAAAGTCTATCGCCACTAGCCCAACTGAGTTTTGCGCGATTAAGATACGTCCCAGAGGGCTATCCATGTAGGTATAGAAAATTGAATCAGAAACCATATAAATTCCTTTTTGCTGAGATTTCCCAGAACGCGATCGCCTGAAACACTAAATATAATTTTGGCATGAATTCACATCTGTGCATAAATGGGAATGCGATCGCTCTCACCAGTTTGTTTGACATTAACTTCGCAAATTGCTTATAGTAAGCCTGTAAAAAGGCTCTCATGCACATTATCACCTACAAAAGACTCAAAGATTTTTGGGGAAAACACCCCAATTCTCAAACGAGCCTTCAGTTGTGGTACGACCACACAAAAGAGGCTCAGTGGGAAAATTTTGTAGACCTTAGAGTAATATTACCTTCAGCCGATCAAGTTAAAAATCTGACCGTTTTTAACATCTGTGGTAATAACTATCGCCTGATTGCTTTGGTAGATTATAAGTACAAAAAAATTTTTATTCGCAATGTCCTGACCTATGCAGAATACGACACAGAAGACTGGAAAAACGACCTCTGGTACACGTAGCACTAGCGAGTATATGTCACTACTCAAGGCTTTTCCTCCGCGTCCCATCGCTACAGAAGAGGATTTTATTGCTACGCAACAGGTGATAGATTCTTTGATAGATCGCGGTACTCTGACAGCAGACGAGCAGGACTATCTCAATGTGTTAGGTAGTTTAGTCCACGATTACGAAGAACTTCACCATCCTCTACCTACTCTTCAGGGCGTAGAGCTAATTAAAGCGCTCATGGTTGAGTTGAATCTCCGACAGAAAGACCTGGTTCCTATTTTTAAAACGGAGTCCATCGTTTCGGCAGTGCTGAACGGTAAGCGTCAGCTAACGGTAGAACATATTCAAAAATTGGCTAATTTTTTCCATATTTCGCCAGCCGTTTTTTTTGATGAAAAATAATTTAACTTTACATCTTGCACCATTTTCAAAAAACCGCCCGGAACTTAAGTTCCGGTCTAATAGCTAAAGTCCACTTAAGTGGACTGGAAAGCAGTTATTAGTCCACTTAAGTGGACTGGAAAGCAGTTATTAGTCCACTTAAGTGGACTTGAGCTATTAGCCAGGAGTTTAAACCCCTGACTGAAGAAAAAAATCCCCTGACATTTCTGCCAGGGAATGAAAATGCTAAATCTTAGCTAATGAATTGCGTAACTCATGCCCTTTAGGCTACAGGAAGTAACTCTCGCTGTTCGGATTTGACTACCCGAATCTGACCGTCATCGTCAACATCAATGATGGCAGTGTCTCCATCTTGAATAGTGCCAGATAGCATGGCTTCAGCCAAGTTGTCTTCTAAGAGTCGCATGATGGCACGGCGCAACGGTCTTGCACCGTAAGCAGGACTGTAGCCTTCAGTTACGACACGCTCTTTGAAGCGATCGCTGACTTCCAGAATAATTCCCTGTTCGGTCAAGCGTTCGGAGATTTCGCGCAGCATGATAACAGAAATTTGCTTCACTTCGTCCTTCGTCAACTGACGGAAGACAATGATCTCGTCGAGACGATTGAGAAACTCAGGACGGAAGTATTGCTTGAGTTCTTCATTCACCAAAGCGCGAACATGGTTGTACTGAGCCTCAGCTTGATTGTCGGATACCTCGAAGCCTAGACCGCCGCCGCCTTTCTCAATGACTTTAGAACCGATGTTGGAGGTCATGACGATCAAGGTGTTCTTGAAGTCTACTGTGCGACCTTGAGCATCGGTCAGGCGACCGTCATCCAAGAGTTGCAGCAGCATATTGAACACATCGGGGTGAGCTTTTTCGATTTCGTCGAACAGTACCACCGTGTAAGGCTTGCGACGCACCGCTTCGGTCAACTGACCGCCTTCGTTGTATCCCACGTATCCGGGAGGCGAACCAATCAGCTTGGAAACCGTGTGGCTTTCCATGAATTCCGACATATCCAGTCGAATCATGGCTTCTTCGGAACCGAAGAAGTAAGCAGCCAACGACTTCGCAAGTTCCGTCTTGCCCACTCCGGTTGGACCTGAGAAGATAAAGCTGGCGATGGGACGGTTGGGGTCTTTTAGACCGACGCGGGCGCGGCGAATGGCCTTAGAGGCGGCGGTGACGGCTTCCTCTTGACCGATGAGACGCTGGTGCAAGGTATCTTCTAAGTGCAGCAGTAACTCCGATTCGGATTCGGTGAGTTTGCTGACAGGAACTCCAGTCCAGGAAGCAACGATTTGAGCGATATCTTCTTCGCCAACAACTGGGGAGTTTTCGGCGTTAATAACTTCTGCCTTTTTGTTGTCAGCGATCGCTTTCAATTGTGCCTCAAGTTCCAACTCGCGATCGCGCAGATGTCCCGCTTTATCAAAGTCTTGAGCCTTCACAACTTCTTCTTTCTCTTTGGTCACTTGACGCAGTTCGCGCTTCAGTTGCCCAGTACCAGAAGACTTGCTGTTTCTCAGATGGACGCGAGAACCCGCTTCATCAATCAGGTCAATTGCCTTATCTGGCAAGAAACGATCTGAGATGTAGCGATCGCTAAGCTGAGCGGCTGCAACCAGAGCAATATCAGAGATTTTAACTTTATGGTGCTGCTCGTAGCGATCGCGCAGACCAAATAAAATCTCAATGGTTTCACTCACGCTGGGTGCGCCTACCATAATCGGCTGGAAGCGACGTTCTAAGGCGGCATCTCGTTCAATGTGCTGGCGGTATTCATCCAGAGTTGTCATTCCCATGCACTGCAACTCGCCTCGCGCCAATGCTGGCTTGAGGATATTCGCGGCATCCATGCCACCTTCAGTTGACCCCGCACCAACTAGCGTATGCACTTCGTCAACAACCAGAATGATATTCCCCGATGTCCGAACTTCTTCCACAATTTTCTTGAGGCGTTCTTCAAATTCGCCCCGGAATTTGGTACCCGCGATCAGCGAACCCATATCCAGACCGATCACCTGCTTATCTTCCAAGAAACCAGGAACGTCTTTATTCACAATACGCTGAGCTAAACCTTCAGCGATCGCCGTTTTACCAACCCCTGGCTCTCCAATCAAAACCGGGTTACTCTTGGTGCGGCGAGCTAAAATCTGGATAGCGCGTTCAATTTCTTTGGTGCGACCGACGACTGGATCGAGCTTGCCTTGTGCTGCTAGTGCGGTCAGATTCGTGCCAAACTCATCTAACGTCGCGGTTTTGCGGTCAGTACGTGCTGATGCCGAACGATCTTCTCCACTGCCAGTGGAGACGGCTGCGACTTCTCCCAACCTCCGAATCACGGCGGTACGGATGTTCGCCGGGTCAGCGTTCAGGTTTGCCAGCACTTTGGCGGCAACTCCTTCCCCCTCTTGAATCAACCCTAGCAGCAGGTGTTCCGGACCAATATAGTTATGTCCGAAAGCCTTTGCCTCAAGAAAGGCTTGCTCGAAAACCCGCTTCACCTTAGGGGTAAAGGGAATTTCAGAGGGTACAAAGCGAGACCCCCGACCAATAATTTTTTCGGTTTCTATCCGGCATGATTGCAGGGTGATGCCTTGGTCGGTCAGAACTTTAGCCGCCACACCCGTGCCTTCTGCAATTAATCCTAAAAGGAGTTGCTCGGTGCCCACGAGGTTGTGTCCCAGGCGACGTGCTTCTTCCTGAGATAGCATAATTACCCTAACGGCTTTGTCTGTGAAGTGTTGAAACATGGCGGCTTTCCTCTACCGAGCTGTTTAGGCGATGGGTGAAGTGGTATTTCCCCATGCATAAACTTTTATGTACTTGCTTAATTAACAATGTATCTCTACCCTGATAGCGATCGCAGTGGGCACAACCGTATGAAACAGGTGTAGTTGCCGCCTATGCATGGGTTTGAAGTGCGATGCATGTATGGCGAAAGAAAAGATACCTCGATAGTTAGAAATTGCCGGTATATAAATGTAGGGGTGGGTTTAAAATCCTTCTCTACAGTCGCCAAGATTCAACCGGGCGAGGCTTCATTAATTCTTATAAACTTAATCATACTTATTATTGAGTCCCAATAAATTGCTCCTTGTATTAGCAGCTTACGACACAAATTAGAGTTTTATTCACTAAAAATGTAAGAAAATCTTATAACTCTACCTCGCGGTAGATTTTTTTGAGACGACTTCCCTTAAACGGTTCTTCACCAATAATCCGAAATCCTCGTTTATCGTAGAGAAGCTGGGCGATGGCTTGGTTGGGATGATTTGAGGTGTATAATCGTAAAAATTTATTGCCTTCCGAGCCTGCCTTTTCAATAGCAAAATCAACTAATTTCCTCCCAATTCCTTGACCGCGAAATGCGGTATCTACACACGTCCAGCCAAGCCATAATCCCTCATTTTTATCATCTTTGCTGCTGTATAATCCAGTTGTTTCAACTACTTTTTGGGAAGCATCATCAACGGCAACCCAATAGCAGGCTTCGGTCATCCCAACCAGCCAGAAAGCAATTTGAGAAATTATACTGTTTTTCCTTAAGCTTAAGGGAAATACAGGCACTGGCTCGTTCAGAGAAAATTTGGTAGAGAAAAACTGTATGGACTAGATTAATCGCTTCATTAACAGTCTGATGAGAAAGGGGTTCAATGTGCATTTTTGAGAAAATGGGTAATGGATGAAGAGTCATTATTCGTTAGCTGAAGACTAATGACTAATCACGAATAACCAATGACCAAGATGTTGCCAATCGCCCTAATTTATACTCCTGAATTTGCCATACACGACCCCGGTCAAATTAGGGTCGAAGGAAATAACCTATATCACAGGGTAGCGGGGCAAGATTTGCTTGACCCAGTTTACACGTTAGACCAAATTCAGTTTCCTTACCCAGTCGTTAGTCCGGTACCACACCCGGAGTCCAGCAGTCGCCTGACAGCAGCAATGGCAGCGCTAAGAGATTTTGAGTTAATCCAGCAGATGACCCTTCTAGAGCCAGAACCGGCAACGGAAGAGGATTTACAGGCAGTACACACATCGGAATACATTGCTCAAGTCCGGGCAATCAGTGCGGCTGGCGGGTATTTGGCTGAGTCTACCTATTTAAGCCCAGGATCTTACGAAACCGCCTTGATTTCCGCTGGGGCAGGAATTAGCGCCATTAAAGGCATTTTGTCCGGGCAGATTCAAAGCGCCCTGAGCTTAAACCGTCCGCCTGGACACCACGCCGGACGCGAAAAAGCGGGTGGTTTCTGCTTATTTAATAATGCAGCGATCGCAGCCAAATATTGCTTAAAAAAAGATGGCGTAGAGCGTGTTTTAATCTTGGATTGGGACTTGCATCACGGAGACGGTACCCAAGATATCGTACAGGACGACCCGCGCATCATTTTTTGCTCGCTCCACCAATTCGGTGCAGAGCTTTATCCGGAAACCGGCAACATTGACGATATTGGCGCAAATGGTAACATTATCAACCTGCCGCTACCCGCTAAACTAGCAGATGATGAGTATTGGGCGCTGTTCCAAACTATCGTACCGGCTCTGATTGCCCAGGCTAAACCCGACATGGTGATTGTATCGGCGGGGTTTGATGGACACTTTGATGATATCAATCATCTTTACCTGTACGATCCTGGCGCAGGCTTGTGCCTGAGTGCCCAACTTTACTACAACCTAACCCGTTTGGTCGCAGAAGCGATCGCCTTCGTGGGTGGGCATTACCTGCTGTTGTTAGAAGGTGGCTACGATGCCACGAATTTGGGCAACTGTCTAGTTAATACGTCTGCGGCGATGTTGGGTTTGCCGCTTGTCATTGAAGAAACCCTCCCCCAAAGAGAAACAAAGTCTTCTTTTAACTTGGAGGAATATATTGCAACACTCAACGCAGTACACCTAGGTCGTTGGCAATTCTCTCGGTAGTCATCACGTGCGCTACACCACCCTAGATAAAAATCTGCTTACTTTCGACCCTACTTCCCTTTTCACTTCTCACTCCTCACTCCTCAGCCCTCACGGGAGCATCCCAATGAGAGTCCGACGACTAAAGTCGCGGCTAAACAAACAAAGCCTGCCTTCGCAGGCTAATAATTAGCCTGCGAAGGCAGGCTTCGTTCTTCTAGCCCCAGGCTTCTAGCCTGTGGGCGTATATTTGCTGTCATCGAGATGCTCCCGTCCTCAGTCCTCACTCCTCACTCCTCAGTCCTCACTCCTCACTCCTCACTCCTCAGCCCTCAGCCCTCAGCCCTCAGCCCTCACTCCTCAGCCCTCACTCCTCAGCCCTCAGCCCTCACTCCTCACTCCTCAGCCCTCAGCCCTCAGCCCTCAGCCCTCAGCCCTCAGCCCTCACTCTTTTTTTCAGAAGCGCTTTTCATACTCCACCACTCCCCTCGTTTCCCCAGACAAATCGGTGCCACCTCGCAGCAGAATTTCATTATTGACTCGATAAGTGACACCAAACTCAGGAGGCTCATCAGCCGTCAAAATCTTCGATACAGAGGCAGAAAGCTTGGGAGTGATGGCAACCCCAACCTCTGCCGCCAAGCCTAGCGTTGAAGTGCGAGATTTTTCATCCCTAACCACCGTGGGGAACAAGCGAAATTCACTCAATCCCAACGCATCTCCCACCACATTTTGGAAAGGTGTCAACAGCGCCGAACCTGCCAAGTTTGCCAGCCCTAACGTAGTATCTCCCCGACCCAGCGTTTCCACAAAACCACCACCCAAAAGGGCGACAATTTCGCTCTCACTGCGAGGCGGATTACTTGTCAGCTCCAGATTATCTGCCAATTGACTTGCCGAACCTGTGGCTCTGGCTTGGATGCGAACCGTTCGCAATGCCCCTAAATTGGTAGCTGGAACATCGCTAATTTCGCTACTCACAATACCCGTAGCGCTTATGTCGGCAATCCGGCTGCGCGTCACTTCAGAAACGGATGCGACCAGCCGAATATCCAGAACGGGGTCAAGTCCCTGATTGGGGGTAAACTGAGCCGTGTGTTCGTAGCCGCGTGCCAAGCGGAACTGAGTGGTAAACAGATTCACCTGACCCCTGGTTAGCCGAATCGTGCCCTTTGGCTGAAGCTCATCCAAAGTGCCATTGAGAGTAAAGCCACCAGTCGCCTGAAAACTCAGCAGCGGTGGGCGGCTGATTTCGACGCTTTTGCCTAAAGTCAGTTGCAGGTTATTAAATGCAGGAGTGAAGGGTTGCTCGTTAGACGTTGGGGATGATGGGGTGGCGGTACCTCCACCGGGTGAAGAAGACCCGCTTTCGCCTTCCCCTGCCGTCTCTCCTATTAGCACCCGACCATCGGCAAGTCGCACTTCACCACCAATTTGGGGATTGAGAGCCGAGCCAGTAATCTCCACGTTGCCGTTAACGCCGCCTGAGTATAACCCTTTCAAATTTAAAGCGAGCTTGTCAAGGCTAACCGTGAGTTTTTCGCCTGTCCCTTGCCCCGTGCCTGAGATGGGGATGGCTCCGGAGGCGACCACTTCACCGCCGCTAAAGTCACCCCGGAAGTTTTCTACTTGGATGCGGTCAAAGTTAAATAAAACCCTACCGTTGACATTGGTGAGCGGTTCGGGCAAAGCCTGCGCTTTGATAGTGGCATCGTCAACAGTCGCAATACCGTTAGCGACAAGCTGGTTTAATTTACCCGTATTTGGATTCACCGTACCCTGAACGTTGAGTTGCACCTGTCCGGTACCATCCACCCAGGTGACGGCGGAACGCGAGAGCAGGTTTAGTAGGGAGAGTCCCTCATTTTGAACGTTCAAATCCAGACTGAGTTGGTTGTTATCGGGTGCGACGGAGGGAAAGGGCAACTGGTAAAAGGGGATGCTGCCGGTGATTTGAGTCGTCGAGGGGATACTGGCGATTGGAGATGGGGTACTAGGAGTTGTTGCAGGTTGAGTATCGGGCGGATTCTCCCCGGCTTCGGCAGTGGCGATGGTGCTGCTGAAGGTCAGACGGGCATTGGTGTATCGGAAACTGCCTCGCGCTGCTTGGACGGCGGTTTGGTTCAGGGTGCCATCGGTGAGAGTCAGTTCGCCGATGGCTTGGGGATTGTTGATGCTGCCTGCTAGGGTTGCCGTTCCATTGAGATTCCCGGTGATATCGATGGGCAAATTGGCAAACTGTTGGAGTGGGGCGACTGGGAAATTTCTTAGGCGCAGCTGACCGCTTTGTTCTGTTCCGCCAAGCGTGCCAGTGAAGGCGAGCAGGGTTTCGTCAGATTCAATTCGCAAGGGCAGAAGGGTGAGGACGCCGTTTTGGAAGCTGCCCTTGACAATGACATTATCAGCGGTGTAAATGCGATTTGGTTGGTCGTCTCTCCCCCACTTCCAGTTCGTTCCGCCGAAGTCAAAGTTGAGGTTGATGCCTTGTCTAGGGGAAGCCGCTACGTTGATTTCGCCGGAGAAGTTGCCGGTGAGGTCTTTGAGTTCGGGGATGGGGGAAGCTTCCCGTTCCGCTTTCTGGGCGGCAAGGATGGCTTCTATTTCCGACAAGCGGCGCAGTTGAGCTTGCAGGGTAGCGCCTGGTAGACCGACGGGTTGGGGTTGGACATCGGCGGCGCTGGCATAAGACTGGGGTTGTCCGCCTCTAGCGAGGTCTTGTAAATCAAAGATTTGCAGGACGGGGAGGACGTTTTGGATTTTTCCTTGAGCCACTTTCAGCGAACCTTGCAGTTCTGGACCGCTGGAGGTTTGAGTGACGCTACCTTTGAGTGCGTATAGACTTTCGCCTTGGCGGAACTCTCCTTCAGTAACGGTAGCGATACCATCGGCATAGCGGAAACTGCCGATTGTCAGCGAATCGCCTTTAATGCTGCCAAGGACGGGTTGAGCGATCGCTACATTATTTCCGGCAAGATTAAAATTGGCGAGATTTAGGATAAAATCTCCAGAAAGTTTACCTTCGATAGGTTGGGATGCGATCGCTGGCGGTAGGGTTGCTAAAGCATTACGGGGAGCTAAATCTTTCAACAATTTCAGCGGAACGTTTTGCACATTTACCACCAATAAATCGCCCTCTCGGTTGCCTTGTGCCATCACCTCGTCACGCTTCACTAAAAAAGAGACGGGTTGATAGCTAGGCGACAACACCAGCGAAATCCGGTCTTGTTGATTGCCTGCCAGCTCAACACTACTATTCTGTCCGGGGACTAAATTGATTTGCCCGGTGAGAATGGGGTCGAACACCAAGTCATTGGCGGCAAAATCTTCGACGCGCAACTGTCCGGTTGCTCGGATAGCCGCCGGATTGACAGCAGTCAGCGACCCAGAAGCATCAACGCTGCCACTTACCCGTCCTCGCAGCGCCGGAACCGGCACGGAATCTGGCAACGCTGCTGCAAGCTGCTCCAGGTCAACATTGTTGGCAATAATTGAACCCTCAAAGCGCCCGTTTTGGAGTTGGACATTTGAGGCGGTGATGGTGCCATCCCCCACATTCAAACTTCCAGAAATCGTGCCGGTAAGAGTTGCCGGGGTGAAGGCAGCCAAACTGCCGGACAGGTTGAAGGAACTATTATTCAGCCGACCTTGGAATTGCGGTGGCAGCTGGGGAAATACTTTTGCCAACTGGACACCATCCGCTTTGCCAGATGCTTGCCAGCGACCGTTGCCGAACTGTACGTTGGCGGCGCTGACACTGCCTCCGCCCAAGTTCAGATTTCCAGAAGCCGTGCCGCTAAGAGTTTCCGGGCTAAAAGCCGCCAGACTTCCCGACACATTAAAAGAACCATTATTTAGCTGACCTGAGAATTGCGGTGGCAGTTGCGGAAACACCCTAGCTAGTTGGACATTGGACGCCTCGCCAGACGCTTGCCAGCGACCGTTGCCAAACTGCACGTTGGTGGCGCTGACACTGCCTCCGCCCAAGTTCAGATTTCCAGAAGCCGTGCCGGTAAGAGTTTCCGGGCTAAAAGCCGCCAGACTTCCCGACACATTAAAAGAACCATTATTTAGCTGACCTGAGAATTGCGGTGGCAGTTGGGGAAATAGCTTTGCCAACTGAACCTCAGACGCTTGTCCGCGAGCTTGCCAGCGACCGTTGCCAAACTCTACATTAGCGGCGCTGACGCTGCCTCCGCCCAAGTTCAGATTTCCAGAAGCCGTGCCGCTAAGAGTTTCCGGGCTAAAAGCCGCCAGACTTCCCGACACATTAAAGGAACTATTATTCAGCTGACCTTGAAATTGCGGTGGCAGTTGGGGAAACACCCGTGCCAGTTGCACCCCAGACGCTTTACCAGACGCTTGCCAGCGACCGTTGTTAAATTGGACATTCGAGGCGGTAACCGTGCCCCCGCCAAGATTAATCCGCCCAGAAGCTTCTCCGCTAATGGTTTCGGGGCTAACATTTTCCAGACTCCCGGCGACTTTAAAAGAACCGTTATTCAGCTGACCTTGGAATTGCGGCGGTAGTTGGGGAAATAGCTTTGCCAACTGGAGGCCAGAAGCTTGCCCAGAAGCTTGCCAGCGACCGTTCCCCAGTTGCACGTTGGTGGCACTGACACTACCACCGCCAACCTGAAAATTTCCTTGTGCAGTCCCGCTAATTGTTTCGGGGGTGAAAGCAGTCAGACTTCCTGACAGGTTGAAGGAACCATTATTCAGCTGACCTGGGAATTGGGGCAACACCTTTGCCAATTGGACGCCAGAAGCTTGCCCAGAAGCTTGCCAGCGACCGTTGTTAAGCCGGACGTTTGAGGCATTGACGCTGCCACCGCCAATATTCAGTTGAACCGATGCGGTGCCGCTAATGGTTTCGGGTTTAAATGCAGCTAGACTTCCGGATAAGTTAAAAGAACCATTTGCGGTTTGATTTTGGAATTGCGGCGGTAGTTGCGGTGCTAGCTGTCTCAATTGGACACCAGAAGCTTGCCCGGAAGCTTGCCAGCGCCCTGCATTCAGCGCAATTTTTGATGCCTTGACGGTGCCACCCGCAACACGGACATTCGCCTGAGCGGTGCCGCGAATGGTTTCCGGTTTGAAAGAATCGACACTTCCCGCTAGATAAAATATCCCATCTGCCAGGGCTGACTGCAACTGTGGCGGGAGTTCTGCCAGACGTGCCAGTTGAACATCATCGGCAACGCCTGCCGCCTCCCAGCGACCTTCTGCTACCTGACCTTTGACGTTGACGGTGCCTCCCCCAACACTCAGAGTCGTGTTGCGGAAGTAGGTTTTATTCTGAGTGACGATGACTTCTCCACTGCCTGGGTAGGTGGCTTGGGGTGCCTGAACTTGCACGACGGTCTGGAGGTTGCCGGGGGTGCCAAAAAGTTGTGCTTTGCCGGACACGGTGCCGATTTGGATATTGGTCGGCTTGGCGTTGTAAATTTGGGCAACGGCATCCCCTGGAATGTCTTGACCGACGATATCGAATACCGACCCGCCTTGGTCGCCCATCTGAATGCGACCATTGCCAGCCAGTTTGCCGCCAACGCTGGGCAAACCACGGATGTTGGTAATGGTGAGGAGGGAATCGATCAGCTGAAATTGACCGCTAATGCCGCGAAAGTTTACCTTATCTACAATTAGGGGCACCTTTTCGGTTGGCTGAAGGGTGGCAACGGTTCCTGATAGAATCGGCTTTTCGAGCGACCCGGTGAGTTTCACCCCGGCTCGGACTTGTCCGGTTACGGGGACTGGCGATTGTACCTTGAGGGTATTGAGGGCGGTAGCGATCGCTACCGATTTCACTTGAGCTGTAATGTTGTACCCACCATTTTTTTCCTGGGTATCCACAACTCCATTGCCAACTGCGGGAACCTGACCGTAAAGAGCGCTGACATTCTCCAGCGCGATCGCATATCCTTTAAATCGCAACGTTCCGTTAACATTGTTAAACGGTTGTGGCACTTCGGGAATCTGCGCTTGTACATCTTTGAGAATAGCCGTTCCCTGAAGTGTTGATTGCTCTCCATTCCGAAATTGGACTTCCAGGTTGCCATCCAGTAGTCCCGCCTGCAAGTCTAGCGGCAGTTTGATTAAGCGGTCGGCATTGACTGCGCTCTGGTTTTGCCCTTGAATTAGCAGGTTTGTTTGTCCAGTTGGGGCGCGGTATTCGCCAGAAATTCTGACGCTGCTCTGTATGGCAGCACTTGCATTGGTTTGCTGTTTTTGAGGGCTTTTCGGTGTCCCTACGGATTCAACCTGAGATTGAGCGCTGACATCAAAGCGAATCCGCTGGTTTTTATCGAAAAAGCGAGCCGTACCGCTTACCTGATTGAAAGCTAATGGCACCGGCTTTTTCTCGGCTCTGGGAAGCTGGGATTCGAGGCTGGGGAGCGTGTCTTGAGTTTTACTGCGGGGGCGATTTTGCGGGGACAGCGTTGCATCTACATTCTCCCTGGCTCCACTGCTCCCTCTTCTCCTCTGTCTTGTCTTGGAGACAGGCACCAGCACAACGTCCGCATTTTGAACCCGAATGCTTTGAATATCGGTCTTGAGCGGACCAGCAGCTTCTTCTGACTTCAGTTCAGTAGCAACCCAGCGTCCCTCTTTGTCCTCTTCAAGGTAGACATCTGGGTTAACCAGGGTAATATTTAGCTCTAAGGTGCGTCTAAACAGCAGTGCTACCGGGTCAAAAGCTACGTCTACAGCCTCTACCGAGGCGCGGTCGGGATCGCTGGGCGTGACTGGGATCGAGGAGGCACCGAAGCGCAGACTGTTGATGGAAAAGCTTTCGACTTTCCCCAGTTGCACGGGTCGCTTCAGCGTCTGAGTGAGATTTTCTTGAACAATCGGTGCTAACCGCTGATAGACAAAAACCCACGCCCACCAGACGCCGCCGATTGTTCCCACCAGCAGGATAAAGCCCAGCCCAAGGCCGGTGCGGTTTAATAGTACCCATAGACGCCGATTGGAACGGGTAGCTGCTGTTTCATTACCCGAATTTGGGGAGTTCTTCATAGAAAACTAGCAACGGCGGTAACGAGGGTGTCTTTAGACATGATTGCAGGCTTCTACCGATGAATACTATCGGCTTGTCCTATGTAAGTGTCAATGGTCTTTATATGTGGGAATCTTCCCACACTCGTGTACTCAGAATGAGAGTTGTTTTGAAAGGGTCTGCCTGCGATCGCATAGGTGACACTAGAATCCTACAGTCAATGCATAATCAAACAGACTTGAGCAGCACTGATATGTTTCACCAATCTGTCAATTGCCTAAAACTCATACCATTTTAGATTTTTGATTCCCAATTTTGGGTTGGAGAAGATTGGCTGCGATAGCGAAGCGCTGACTTGTCAGTTCGCGTCTGTGCTAGTCGCCACTGACTACCCTTTACTTGTAACTACCTTATGTTGAAATGATTTCAGTAGTATTTAATCAGGGGTAGCTTTAATCATACATTTGGCTTCCAGTACAACCAGCTCCCCCGTCTCCAAAACCGAACAGCGCTGCATCAAACCAGACATAGCTGGAATACTTCCCCGCTCCAACATTCCTAAAACCTCTTTCGCTAGCGGCTGCCACTGTATAAACCAAGGATTGCTGGTGATATATTTAGGGGTGAATGCGGCTCTATCCAGTAAGAAAAAATCTACACCATAGACTTGAATGAAATTTTTAATTTCTGCCAAATCTGGAGTGTACTGAGTGTGGATCAAATCGGTAGCTCGTTGGCGAATTTGACGTTCGTATTCCACGTGATAAGGAATTGCATATTCCCACCCGACTAAGATGGATCTGTCGGAAAAAGTAGGTAGGTTATCTACCTCTTCTGATAAGGAAGCAATGAGGATGTTTTTAGGTTGTTCTTGAAAGAATTCATATAGTGCTGGTGCCTTTCCAACCACGTAATTACTGGTTGGAAATTCTTTCAATAAATATGGATAAAAAACCAGGATGGTTCCTAGTAGAGTTGTCAAACCAAAGGCTATAAACTGCCGCTGGACAAAAAGTTTATCCGGCTGTCTTGCCCACTGAAAAGCTGCATCTAGGAGCGCTAATAACACGATTCCTGCGCTCAATATCATCACCAATTTGAGGCTATATCGCGTGTAACGGGCGGGAGCAAAAAGCTTGTAGAGCATGGCATGGGCAGCCACAAATATTCCGAAAGATCCTAGTGCAATCTGAGGCAAAATTATCACGTTGCTAGTAACTTGCCTAATTAAAGGAAACTTATCGGGATATCGCATCAAAATTGGCAATAATAATCCCATCAGCGATAGGGGATGTTCAAACACATTAGGCAGAAGACCACTATGTTGTCCAAACAACCAAAACCATAGAGGATTATTGTTATCAAAAAAAGGAATTCTTCCCGTTTGAGAAAATGCTGGTAACGATCTTAGCTCCATCCCTGCGATCACTGAGCCAAATTCAGAGGATTTCAAAGCATAAGGCAATAGGACTACCAGGCAAAGTCCTAATCCAGTAGCGCCGAACAGATAATCAAGCCGATTCTTAGATAGACGGAGTTGCTGCCCGTCCCAGCGCCCCAGTCTCAAAATTAAGATTCCGGCTAAAATGAACAACAACGGGGGATAAAAGAATCCAGACAAAGCGATCGCACCTAGACATAAAAATAAAGAGCGCCGCAGCAAATAGTACAGAAATGCTAGGAAAAACAAAAAAATAAAAGACCTAGGAGTGCTAGAAACTAAATCATCCCTCATGGAGAGATTTTGATTAAGCAGCAGCGTGCTAATAAATCCTGCTGTTGGTACCGGGAAAATCTCCATGCAGACTGCAAAACAGCAGACGGTTGTCAGCAGTGTCAAAAAGACTGGTAGTAATTTACTCAAGCCAAGTGGCTCAATCCCTACAGATGCTATCAGTCGATAGAAAGCAGCATATCCAGATGGGGTTATGGATTGAAAATAGTCGGCAATAAAATCATTCGGAAACAAGTCTGAGTCTACAAATCGTTGCATCCAAAACACATACACCCGTGCATCATCTTGCACCACATAGGAGCTACTGAAAGCCTGCTTGAGTCCTAAAAGACTATAAATGAGGGCGAAAGTTAGGCTTAAAGTGAACCAAAAGATCATCTGAGATTTAGAAGTTTTGGCAGTTGAGGTTGTTAAAAATTTGTGCAGGTGCGTGATTACCATACGTAAGGTGACAGACTCAGTTAGATGGGCAAAATGAAACGTAATATACAAACCCTGTAATCTGACGCTAAGCAGAATTAAACTTAAAGCTCTTCATCAGACTAGACACGGCTGGGATAGTTCCCTGTTTCCGGGAAAGCAGGCGCGTCTCCTAGGCGGCATATAGCCGGTGAAGGATTAGCCGCATTTAGCAGCATACGCTACGCGAGGAGTGCAGGTACACGCATACGCTACGCGAGGAGCGCTTTTCGCTCTCATCAACAAAATGCGCCCGACTAGGTTCCTAGAGCGGAGCGTATCCTGTATAGGCTCAAGGCAGCTTTCATGAGTTTGGTGGGGTTGTAAGGGCATATGAACCCTTAATGTCACCAGTGCAGCTTGTACGGAACTATGGCATTCGCCTGAGTAATTGGGCTAGACTTTGGACTTGAACGCCTTTGTATTTGTCGCGGTCATCGCCATTACTTGTCAATGACGCCACATCAATTACCAACCTGCTAACAGCTAGTAGAAACAAAAAATATGGGAAAAATTTTAGTTACTGGTGCCGCTGGTTTTGTTGGTTTTTACTTGTGTAAACTGCTGCTGGATAGAGGAAAAGAGGTCATTGGCATCGATAATCTCAATGATTATTATGATGTCAATTTAAAACAAGCTCGTCTGGAGCAACTGAAGGACAAAAATAATTTTCAGTTTTACAAACTTGAATTGGCTGACCGTCAAGGAATTGCTGAGTTATTCGCTAATTCCCAGATTGAACAAGTGCTGCACATGGCTGCCCAGGCGGGTGTACGTTACTCGCTGAAAAATCCCCATGCCTATGTCGATAGCAACTTGGTGGGATTTATGAATATCCTGGAGGGTTGTCGGCATTCGGAAGTTAAACATTTGGTGTTTGCCTCTTCTAGTTCGGTTTACGGGGCAAATAAGAAAATGCCTTTTTCGGTGCATGACAATGTAGACCATCCAGTCAGCTTGTATGCAGCCAGTAAAAAGGCAAATGAACTGATGGCTCATACCTACAGTCATTTGTATGGTTTACCAACTACTGGCTTGCGCTTTTTTACAGTCTATGGGCCGTGGGGTCGTCCCGATATGGCGATGTTTTTGTTTACCAAAGCCATTTTAGGAGGGCGTCCGATTGATGTTTTTAATTATGGTAAGATGCGGCGCGATTTTACCTACATTGATGACATTGCAGAAGGAGTTTTACGAGTAGCTGATAAAATTCCACAGCCAAATCCTGATTTAGCAGGAGCTGACTCCGATCCGGGAGCGAGTGCGGCACCTTATAAAATTTACAATATTGGCAATAATACGCCGGTTGAATTAGGGCGTTTTATCGAGGTTTTGGAAGATTGTCTCGGTACGAAGGCAGTAAAAAATCTGCTGCCAATGCAACCGGGAGATGTTCCTGAAACTTATGCCGATATTAGTGATTTACAAAGAGATGTTGGCTTCAAGCCTAGTACATCCATTGAGGTTGGAATTCCGCGTTTTGTTGAGTGGTATCGCTCTTTTTATGGGGCGTAGCCGTTAGTCATTCTGAAAGACTATCCAAAACTCCTGAAACGCTTGAAAAATCGTAGGGAATGGTAGAGCGATAGCGTAGGCGCGTTCATGCCGTAAGGCTTTAGCCTTCAAGGGAGAGTAACTAGGGCAAATTGCACCAGTGCTGGGGAACGTGAACTCAAAGGGAGCCTACACATCCTACACATCCGAGATTTGGATAGTCTTTCAGGGACTAATGACTAATCCCTAACGACTAGCGCAATCCAAGTTTCTTTTGCAAGAGTTTTTTGGCATTTTCTACTTCTGATTCTTGGTTAGAAGCGTAGTAGCGATCGTAGTAATAGTACGATCCACCGGCGCTTCTTCTCACACCGTTGGCAACCATACCCAAGACGGGGGCGCTAGAGATTTTTAATGCATCTATCGCTTGCAGCAGGATGGAGCGGTCTGTTTTGCCTAGTCGTGCCACCATGATCACGCCATTGGTATGGACAGCCAGGAGTCTGCCATCTGCCAGACCCAGTATAGGTGGTGTGTCATAAATCACTAGATCGAAAACCGCGTTCAACTGCTCCATCAAATACTGCATTCGCTTGGAGGAAAGCAGCCTGGTTGGATCTGGCGGGATTTGCCCAGCGGTTAGCACGTAGAGATTGTCCCAGGAGGGCAAGCGCTGGATGGCTTCTCTGGGAGTGACACCCGTGGCAATGACGTTGCTCAGTCCCTGCTGATTTTCTAAACCGAGGACGTTATGAACCTGAGGACGCCGCAAATCTGCATCTACCAGCAAAACTCGTTGTCCCATTGCCGCAGCAGCTTGCGCTAGGTGTACGGAAACGGTGGATTTGCCATCTGCTGGAGATGCTGAGCTAACCACCAGCGAGTGGATGGGGGTATCAGAACCGAGAAAACGGATATTGGTATGGAGAGAACGGAAGGATTCTAAGAAGGGAGAAGCATTGTACCAGCTAGCTTTGCGAGTGTGGGCACGCTCTTTGGATGGGGTATTTCCGTTTTGGTTCTTGGCTGAGGCTCTGTTCCCATCCGGCTGGGCGAAATTGGTGAGTTCTGCGATGGGTTTGAATAGCTTGAGTTCTTTGTGCTGGGGGATCAAGCCGAGAATGGGCAGTCGGGTGCTGTCTTTGAGTTCTTCAGGGGAGTGGAAGACGTTGTCGAGTCGCTCTGCTAATAAGGCAGATGCCAGTCCTAACATTGCCCCAGCGATCGCTCCTAATATCAGATTTTGCTTTGGCTTGGGAAAGATGGGATCTTCTGGCTTTTGGGGTTTGGCGATCAGCTGCCAGGGGAGAGCTTTCTGTGCTGCTTCAATTTGCAGGGTTTCCCGAACGGCTAGAAAGCGGTTCAAACTGTCGGTTGCGACGTTGAGTTCCCGCTGTAAATCTGTGTACTGACGGGCAATCAGGGGCAGTAGTCTAACTTGTTGATTTAAGCGATTTTCTGCTTGCGCGATCGCATTGCCGCGAACTTCCAGAACCTGCACTTGGTTTGCCGCATCCACAAATTGCTGAATCAGCTCTAGGCGCACCGTGCTGGGGGAAGACAAATATTGTCGTTCGCTGAGACCAGACAGGTTGTTTCCCAGTACCGCCGCCGCTTCTTGTTGCAACAGGGGCAGCAAATTTTGCTGCTGCTCTTTGAGTGACTGAATGGTGGGGCTTTCTTCTAGAAACCGGGCTGACTCGGTGGCAAGCTTTGTTTCGACTTCCTTGAGTTTGTTGAGTAACTGTTGGTAGCGCGGTGCTTCCGAAAGAGACGCGGCAGCGATCGCTTGATTGGGGGGTAATCCTAACTGTTTTTGTAGCGTTACATACAGCGATCGGACTTCATTATGTTTTAGTTGGTTATCGAGTTTTTGTTCCTCAACATTAGAGACTAGCTCGGCAAGTTGTTTGGCTTGTTCTTGCGGATCGAGGATGTTGTACCGCTGCCGAAATGTTTGCAGTTGTCCCTGGAGTTTGTCCACCCGTTGCTGAAGTGCAGGCAATTGACCGTCTACAAACTTAATTCCCTGGTTGAGGTTAGTTTGCCGCTCCTGAAGAGAGTACCTCAGATAAACTTTAGCCAACTCAAATAATACATACTTTATTTTATCGGGATCGGTATCCCGGTAGCGTACTTCTAAAATTTTTGTTTTATCTAACTGGGTAATTGTCAGGTTTTTTTCAAGAATTAGTGATTCATAGTCGATGTCGGGATAGCGCTTTTGTATCTGAGCGATGAATGCAGCCATCCGTTCGGAACTAAGTAAAACTTTAATTTGGGTTTCGTAATCCAGACTAGATTCGTTTAGGGCTGGCTCTATAGCCTGCAATTGAGTGAGTTTGGTCAGCTTATTTTCAGCCGTAACGGGTTCCACCAGCAGTTGAAACTTTCCTTCATACTTGGGTGTCTGGCTGAATGTCCACAAGCCGATTCCAGTCGTGACAACGATCGCCACCCCCGCAATCACCAAGGCACGGCGACGCACCACATTCAAGAGCTGACGAACATTCAACTCGTCCTGGTTGTTATCCAGAAACTGAGTTTCGTCGGTTAGCGGCAATGGCTGAAGTTGCTTGCCATTCCCTTTCGGCGATGACGGTTGAGAAAATTGGCCCGCTTCCATCTAAACCCCTGCACCTTGTTGGCTTGGTTGACGCGATCGCCAGGGATATTCCTGGTTCTTGCCTCATTTTGTACCATGAAAGTGCAGGAAGCTACATCCAAACGACCGAATTTTTTCCTCAGCTCTTGATTGCGGCTTTCCAGACCTAGCAAGCCAGGTTTCTACTGGAAGATTCTAAAAAAGTTGAATAAGCTGAAAACCCCTCCCAGCGGACTCAACACTGTCCCCAGCGTGTCTGAGAAATTAGCGAGGCTAGAGCGGTTTACCACCACCACGTCGTTATTTCGTAAAACAGGATTGTTTTGATCGTTGATGCCCTGAGCAAAATTGACCTGGACGTTCCGCTTAGAAATGGTGCCATTGGCGTTGAGACGAATCAGCTCTACCGAACTCCTCCGGGCGCGATTGTTAAATCCTCCGGCTGCCAGCACTGCTTGATTCAAGGTCGTATTGGGTGGCACTTCAATCGTCCCTGCTTTGGCAACTTCCCCGACCACATTGACCCTAATGGTATTGGGAGAGAAGCTAGCCGAGGCGATTTGGGGTACCTCAGAGGGGTCGATATTGCTGGCAGTAGGCACCACCACGGTATCTCCCTCCTGCAAGATGACATCTTGAGTGACATCCCCGGACTGTAAAAGTTGCCAGAGGTTGATATCGAGGACTTTTTCTGGTCCAGAACGGGCGGAACGGCGGATTTGAACCTGGCGAATATCCGCTAAGGGGGTAATTCCCCCAGCGACTTGAATGGCTTGTGTCACGGTGGCAGGAGTGCTGCTGGAAGCCGCCGTTGTATTGACCTCAGGGGGAATATTGGCAGTGGCAACGGTTGCTGGCGACACGATATAAGGCCCTGGACGGGACACTTCCCCGACAACGACAATCTTGATCGGCCCGGTGTTCTGGGGTGCAAAGCTGGCATCAGCTAGGGTACGGGATTCATCGGGGTTGATTTGGGGGCTGGTGGGGATAAACAGCGAGTCTCCATCTCGCAAGGTGAGGTCTTGACTCAAATCGCCGTTGTTGAGTAATTCCCAGAGATTGACGGCGATGATATCCGAGGAACCGGGTGATTGAAGGCGGCGCAGTTGTACTTGGCGGATGTTGGCGGCTTGGGTAATGCCTCCAGCCAATTGCAGTGCTTGGGTGACGGTGGGAAATTGCCTGCCTTCGGTGAGGCTAACGGTGTAGGAACCCGGACGATTGACTTCCCCAGCCACCGCGATTTTGACCGGACGGGGTGCCAGTAGAGTAATGGTTAGCAGGGGTCGTCGGATGTAACGAGCGTATCTGCTAGAAATTTCATCGGTTGCTCTTTGGAGGGTCAGTCCCTGAACGGGTACGCTGCCAATGATTGGCAGGTTGAGCGTGCCATCGATTAGCACCTGGTACTCACCGCTGTATTCGGGAACCTCAAAAATATCCAGCCGGACGCGATCGCCTGCTCCTAAAGTATACGGGGCATCCGGTCCACGTCTTGCAGATGTTCCCGCTGGGGCAGCAGATGGCAATCCGGGGAGTTGCGCGATCGCTGGTGGTGAAACCGTCATCGCCGCCACAAATAGGAGCGCGAAGCCCACAACGGTTCGGGTAGCCAGTTTCGGAAAACCAGTACCGATCGTCCAAAAATTACAGCTTGTTTCACGATGCCTTTTGGCGCTCAACTTAGCACTCTCCATTCCAAATCTGTTAAACCTCGTTACACAAAGTCACGCCATTGACGGATACAATCCGTAAAAAGTTGCAGTATAAATTTTAATCATCAACGTAATTTTCCCAAACTCGTGTACCTTTGAGGTGGCAAGGAATATTTGGGTATGAGGAGGAAAGGTTATGACGCCAGCAACAGGTAGGAGCCGTGTCAGTGCTAGCAACAAGAAATTGCGGTACCGAGTACATATCCTACTAAGTTCCATGTTTTTGGGCAGTACGATCCTCTATGCGGCTGCCAGTTTGGCTACCACCGGGGCAAGTTCTACCAACGGGAACGCTTCAGTACCAGCCAAGGGTAGCGGTTCAATGGGTGACGCACTCTTAAAAACGATGCTGGGGGCTGAGGCGCTGCGTTCTAACAACCCGCCTGCTCCTTCAACCGCCACCCCTGCCAACTCTTCGCTGCCAGCGATTAGCAATCCAGCCGCCCCAAGAAGAAGTTTACAGCAACCCGGAGCCGTCAGGACGCCGTCTCAATTGGCTCAAGCCAGCACCTTCCCGGATGTACAGGGTAGCTGGGCGCAGACTTTTATTGAAGCACTCGCACAGCGAGATGTGATCGTAGGCTTTCCAGATGGCTCTTTCCGTCCTGACGAGCCGGTGACACGCGCTCAGTTTGCCGCCATGATTCGCAAGGCTTTTCAAAGACCTGCCACTCGCCAAGCGGTGGATTTTGTGGATGTACCTGCAAATTACTGGGGTTACACAGCGATTCAGGAAGCTTATCGGACGGGATTTCTAGAAGGATACCCCAACCGGGTTTTCCAGCCGAATCAAAACATCCCCCGCGTCCAAGTCTTGGTATCTTTGGTCAGTGGACTTAACCTGAATCCCACAGCAGACACCGCCTCGATTTTAAACAGTTTATTTCAGGATGCTGGCAGCATTCCTGACTATGCCCGCACCAGCATTGCCGCCGCCGCACAAAATCAACTGGTTGTCAACTATCCAGATGTGGCGCTGTTAAATCCCAATCAGTTAGCCACCCGTGCTGACGTAGCGGCGTTTATTTACCAGGCTTTAGTGAATGCGGGGCAAGCGCCGCAGATTCCCCCAACGGATGTTGCCGCTCGTTACGTTGTTGGCTACGAACCAGTTGCGACAACACCGCCTCCCCTGACAGCAGAACAAGTTGCAGCCTTGCGCCAACAGTATCGACTTCCCGCACCCCCGATAGTAGAACAGCTGCGGCGGTTAATTGGGGGAAATTCCAGTATTACCACACCCACGGCTTTCGGGGCTGACCGGGGTCAGGCATTTATCGGAGGGGGCTTCCAAGAAAGAACTCGTAACACCAATAGGGCAGATGGGGTAATTGCAGCGGGTATTGGTCTGGGCGATGCTCGGAAAACAGTGGGTGTAGAAGGAGTTATCTCAATTTATGACCTCTTCGGCGATGATAGCTTTGAAGATGGTGGGATTAGCTTCAAGATTCACCGTCAGTTTGCTAATGACATAGCTGTAGCGGTTGGGGTGGAAAATATTGAGACGTTCGGAAATCCCGATCCGGGGTACAGCACCGTTTATGGTGTCGTCAGTAAAGTTTTTCCGCTAGGATCTCGGACAACCGCAGGCTTCTCCCCCTCAGTTACTGCCTCTGTGGGTTTGGGTGGGGGTCGCTTTCGGTCAGTACCTGATATTGAGGCGGGTAGAGACTCAGTCAATCCGTTTGGCAGTATTGGCGTGCGGGTCGCTCAACCGATATCTGTCATTGCCGAATGGAGCGGTCAAGATTTGAATGTGGGTGCTTCTATTGCTCCGTTCCAGAATATACCGCTGATCATCACTCCAGCGCTTGCTGATGTAACCGGAAATGCCGGTGATGGTGCGCGTTTCATCCTGGGCGTCGGTTACGGCATCACTTTCTAAGTTCTTTGCTCGCAAAACAAAAGCCATGAACATCAAACGTCTTTCTTTAAATCTCAGTCTAGGTTTAGCTTTAGGTTCTTCTCTACTGTTTTCGGAAACAGCATTTGCCCAAACTCCCGGCTTCAATTCAGATGTCACTGGTCCGATTATGACGACTAGCGACTTTGTCAACGGAGCCTTTATACCCGACAGAGGTGGGCGGGGAAGACTCGCTTTCAGAACGGAGGCGATCGCCTCTGCTGTCAATCAGGCAGCAACCTCAGTCAACTCCCAGACTGCAAATAACAGCTTAGGGAACGTTTTGACGGGGACTGGAAATGTTGCTGCTAGCGCTAGCCAGCTGGAAAGCGGTCTGGTGAATGCTACTGAAGGCATTAATCCGACCCTGGCTCGTAACGTGGTTGCCAATTTGCAAGGGCTAACCGCAAATGGTAGAGTCGATGCGGTTAGGCTGGCGGCAGCAGTTGAAGCCTACAATGCTCTCATCAACTCCAGTAGTGGTGTGTTATTAAGCGATCCTCCCGATGAGCTGCTGGCGATTCAATCCGTCCTAGCTGCATTGCTAAATGCGGCTTTTGGAGCAGGTTAATGGTACCTGCAAGTTTTGATGTCAGTTAATAAGGCTCTGTGGGGTTGAGCGCTGCTACTATCAATCCCTACAGGGTTTTTTGGGATGAAATCGCTCAGCGGACTGAAAACTCGATCTAAGTGTAGGTGAAACAAACTCTGTCAGCACAAAAGCTGCTCAATTCTTGGAAAAAGCTGACCAGTGGCTCAATCAACCGCCAAATTTTTGGTGCAGCGGTTACAGTGGCGATGTGGACGGCTGTAGTGAAAGTGGCAAGCTTTGGTAAGGAATTTATTGTAGCTTGGAGGTTTGGAACTGGGGACGACCTTGATGCTTTTTTAATTGCCTTATTAATTCCCTCTTTTCTGATCAGTGTAGTGGCTGGCTCTTTTAATGCAGCTCTGATCCCTACATATATTAGGGTGCGCGAAAAAGAAGGAAAAGAAGCGGCTCAAAGGTTGTTTTCTGGGGTAATGGTTTGGAGTTTGGGGTTGCTGGCGATCGCTACTTTTTTAATGGTAGTAACTGCGCCGTTCTATCTACCATTAATTGCTAGAGGATTCAGCCCAGAAAAGTTAGATTTAACTTACCGCTTACTCTGGATAATTGCCCCTGTTCTGATGCTGAGTGGAATTCAAGTTATCTGGGGTGCAGTACTGAATGCGGGAGAGCGGTTTGCATTAGCCGCTCTCACGCCGATTATCACTCCGACCTGTAGTGCAATACTGTTACTGACGTGCCGCTCTTGGGGTATCTTTGCCTTAGCAACTGGGTTAGTCTGCGGTGCATTATTGGAAATGCTGCTTTTGGGAGCCTCCTTGAAGCGGCAAGGCATCTCATTGCGCCCCAGCTGGTACGGATTTGATTCTCACTTGCGTCTGGTAGCTGGTCAGTATGCTCCCATGATTGCTGGAGCTTGTTTAATGAGCAGCACTACTTTGGTAGATCAATCAATGGCGGCGATGTTATCACCCGGAAGTGTCGCTGCGTTGAACTATGGCAATAAAGTAATTGCATTTCCAATTGGGCTAATGGCTACAGGATTGGGAACTGCTGTGATTCCCTATTGTTCAAAAATGGTTGCCTGTGAAGATTGGGCAGGAGTGCGCTATACACTTCAGCGTTTTCTTTTTTTAATTTTTCTGGTAACAGTACCCTTAACAGGGTTTTTATTCCTGTTTTCTGAAAGTATCATCCAAGTGTTGTTTCAAAGAGGTTCATTTACAAATGAAGCCACTCGCTTAGTAGCCCAAATACAAGCTTTTTATGCCTTACAAATACCTTTTTATATTGCGGGCATTTTGATTGTGCGGTTAATTTCATCAATTCAGCTTAATCAGATACTGATGTGGACGGCTGTGTTTAATTTAATAATTAACATTAGCTTGAATTACTTGTTTACAAAGTATATGGGCGTCTCAGGTATTGCCTTATCTACTTCCATTGTTATCTGTTTTTCCTTTTGTTACTCGACCTACTGTTTATTGAAGGTGAAAAAAATTACGCACAAACTTATATGAAGTTACTAACACTTTTTCGGCTCTTATATAAGAAGTTCTTTTCTAAACAAGAAAGTATCTATGCCAGCTTTGTTCTCGCTGAGAAGCTAGCATCTTTATGGTATCCAAAATTTACTGTCAGTGAGCATGGGAAGATATGGCTTGAAGATAAAGAATTTTTCAATTTTTACGATAAATATGTAGGGAAAAGCTACCGTTCTGCTGATAGAAAATTTTTTATTACATCTTTGTTATCGCTCGTTGATGAATTGCCGGGTGACACGGCTGAGTGTGGTGTCTTTAACGGTGCTTCATCTTGGCTAATTTGTAATAAATTTAAAAATACTAACAAGGTACATCATGCTTTTGACTCGTTTGAAGGCTTATCTTTACCTTTGGACATAGATGGAGTGTATTGGCAGGCAGGTGATTTGAAAGCCACTGAAGATATAGCTAAAAGAAATCTTGCCGAGTATAAAGATAAAATAAAAATCTATAAAGGATGGATACCAGAAACATTTAAGAATGTCTCAAGTGAAAAATTTTGTTTTGTTCATATAGATGTTGACCTTTATCAACCTACCTTTGATTCCCTTTGTTTTTTCTATCCCAAAATGGTAACTGGTGGACTAATCTTGTGTGATGACTACGGATTTATAACCTGTCCAGGCGCAAAAAAAGCATTTGATGAGTTTATGAAAGATAAGACAGAAAAAATTATTAATGTTCCAAGTGGTCAAGCTTTTGTCATCAAAAAATAATTGTACTGGATACAGCAATGCTTCAGTAAAATAAAAAAATGCAACAGGACAAAATATGGGATTATTTTCAGGTGAAATCCGCTGACATATTTTTGCAGTCAGCTCCAAGGTTAAACTATCTTTTTCGCCAAGTTTTGGCAATTTATAGTCACACCAAGCCAAGAGTGTTGAATATAGGAGTTGGCAACGGCTGGCTTGAACAGAAATGTATGGAACAAGGCTGGGAAACCTATGCTTTAGACCCAAGTGCAACAACTATTGCCAAACTGGAGCAAAGGGGTATTGAAGGAAAGGTAGGTTATATAGAACAGATTCCCTATGAGGACAATTTTTTTGATGTTGTCTTTTGTTCTGAGGTCATAGAACATCTATCGGATGAACAAATACAGCAAGGCTTGCATGAGATAGAACGGATATTGAAAAATTCTGGGTTATTGATTGGGACTGTTCCATTTAAGGAAAACCTTTCTAACAGCCAAGTCGTATGTCCTGATTGTGGACATATTTTTCACAAATGGGGACATCAACAGTCTTTTAATACTCATAGTTTAGCGACTATATTTTCAGGTAATCTGAAGGTGGAAAAACTTAAAGTAATTTATTTTGTTAGTTTGTCATCATTGAATTGGAAGGGTGTTATAAATGCCTTGTTCAAGAAGTGCTTATCACTAATTGGATTACATGGAAGCAACGAAAATATATTTTTTATAAGTAAGAAATTTGTATGAGTGTTATCGGTGATATTTATTCTAACCTATATAAAAAGCTTTGTGGAACCCATCCGCATATACGATTTTGGCATTTTCAATGGTTGGCAGTAAAAGACCTTTATTCAGATATCAAGCGTATATTACCGACTGTTGAAGGGCGCTTGCTCGATGTTGGCTGCGGTGATAAACCTTACAGCACTTGGATAAATTTAGAGAAAGTCAAACATATCGGCATTGATATTTATCCCGGTTCTAAGGTTGATATTGTCATCAACGCTGATGAAGAATGGCTTTTAGAAACATCTTCTTTTGATGCCATTTTATGCACTCAGATTTTAGAACACACCGCCAACTTAGGTAATACTATTGAGGAGATTAGCCGTGTTTTAAAACCGGGCGGTGTACTAATACTAACTGCACCTTTTATCTATAACCAGCATGGGGAACCAGATGATTATCGGCGGTTTTCAGTATATGGACTTAAAAAATTAATCGAGCAAGATTATGAAGTTATGGAAGCAAAACATCAGGGTGGTATTGGTAGCACGGTTGGGACGCTAGTTTTAAATTGGCTCGAAACGCAAATGAACTTGTACAAATACAGCCGTATATTAAAAGGCGTAATTCTCCCGCTTTGGATAGTTTTTTGTATGGTCGTTAACTTAAGCGGTTTGTTGATAGACTATAGCGATCGCACTCAGGCATTTTATAGTAATGCTTTAATAGTTGCTAAAAAGAAATGCGGTTAACGTTAGTAATTTCTTCTCTATTCGCTGGCGGTGCTGAAAGGGTGATGTCAGTCATGGCTAACTACTGGGCAGCTAAGGGATGGAAAATTACTTTGTTGACTTTCGATGATGGCAAAGTACCTCCGTTTTATGACCTAGATTGCCATGTTCATCATATTCGTTTGGGTATAGCTAGAGAGTCGCCAAGCTTGCTCGTTGGTATCTGGAATAACCTGAAACGCATTCAAGTTCTACGAGCCGCCATTGCTGATAGTCAGCCCGATGCTGTAATTAGCTTTATAGATAAAAATAACATACTCACCCTACTGGCGACGCGCGGGTTAGACATCCCAGTAGTAGTATCTGAGCGCATTCACCCAGGAATGTACTCTATTGGTGGGGTATGGGAGTTATTGCGTCAGTGTATTTATCCCAAAGCCAATCGAGTTGTTGCGGTAACTACGAGAGCGTTGAGTTATTTTTCTGCCCAGATACAATCTCGCTCGTATGTTATCCCTAACCCAGTTATATTTATCAATACAAACCAAACAGAGTCAGCAAAATTGATAACTAAACCATCCCTAATTGCTGTTGGACGGCTAGACTCTCAGAAGGGTTTTGACTTACTGCTACAAGCTTTTGCACAGCTAAAAGTCTGCTACCCTGATTGGACATTGACAATATTAGGAGAAGGGGCATTACGCACGGAATTAGAAGCTTTGCGGGATCAGCTTGGTTTGTCTAACCGGGTTCATCTACCTGGACGGGTGAAAAACATTTATGAATTTCTGAAGCAGGCGGATATTTTCGTTATGTCTTCCCGGTTTGAGGGATTTCCTAACGCTCTGTGCGAAGCAATGGCTTGTGGGCTACCCGTCATTTCTACAGACTGTCCCAGTGGACCAAGAGAGATTATTCGTGATGGCATAGATGGTATCTTAGTAAAAAATGAAGATGTAGATGCTTTAGCTGCGGCAATGGAGCGTCTCATGTCTGATGAAGCAGAGCGCCAACGCCTAGCTAGTCGTGCGAAAGAGGTGACAGAGCGATTTAGCTTGGATAAAGTAATGGAAATGTGGGAAAACTTGGTAAATCAAGTTGTCAAGGAGAAGTCATGACAAGCACTTTTGAACAGGAAGTTAAGCAGGGCGATCGCTTTCAATTTGGCAAAAACTGGCAGCGCTTTTTATCAGTTCTCAATGACGAGCGCATTGCAGAAGCACAAAAGTCGCTCAAACAGATGCTGCAAGTAGAAGATTTACAAGGTAAAACCTTTCTTGATATTGGCTCTGGTAGCGGTTTATTTTCTCTTGCGGCTCGTCATTTAGGAGCTAAAGTGCATTCTTTTGATTACGATCCTGATTCAGTCGCTTGTACGCAAGAACTCAAACGCCGCTATTTTCCTGATGATAATAATTGGATTATTGAACGAGGTTCAGTTCTAGACGCAGATTACTTAAAGTCTGTAGGTCAGTTTGATATTGTTTATTCATGGGGTGTGCTTCACCATACTGGAGCTATGTGGCAAGCCCTAGAAAATGCTACTTTGCCTGTTGCAGAGGGGGGTAGGTTGTTTATTGCTATCTATAACGAGCAGGGTAGTAAATCTAATCGGTGGCGCAGAATCAAGCAAGTTTACTGCTCAGGAATAGCAGGCAAAACTCTAGTTTCTACTTTCTTCATTCCCTATTTTATCTTAGGTGGGTTAGCTGTAGATATACTCAAGGCTCGAAATCCAATAGCTCGATATACCGAGTACAAAAAATCCAGGGGTATGTCTAGAGTTTATGATTGGTTTGATTGGTTAGGCGGCTATCCCTTTGAAGTCGCCAAACCAGAAGATATCTTTAAGTTTTATCGGGATAAGAATTTTGTGCTAGAAAACCTTATCACTTGTGGAGGTGGCTTAGGCAACAATCAATTTGTCTTTAAAAAGCAATGAGTGAAATTGCCTTCCTAATTCGTTCGCTAAATTACGGCGGTGCTGAAAGACAATTAATAACCCTCCTAAAAGCCCTTGACAAGAAAAAATTTAATATAACAGTTTTATACTTTTACTCTGGTGGGACGTTAGAAAAAGACCTGCAAGATAGCGGGATACAGTTGATTTCTTTAGAGAAGCGCGATCGCTGGGATATTGTTGGTTTTTTGTGGCGTCTTGTCCTTCATCTAAAGCGTATAAATCCTAACGTATTGCATGGATTTATGGGTACATCAAATTTACTGACTATCTTCCTAAAGATTTTTTTTCCGTCAACTAGGATGCTTTGGGGAGTTAGAGCATCCAATGTTGATTTAAGCCGCTATGACTGGTTAGTCCGTCTTATATTCAAACTAGAGTGGTTATTGTCTCGTTTTGCCGACCTAATTGTTGTCAACTCTCATGCTGGTCAAGCTTATCATCTAGCGCATGGTTTCCCCGCTGATAAGATGGTAGTAATTCCCAATGGTATCGATACAGAACGCTTTAAACCAGACAAGGAAGCAAGGGCAAGGGTGCGGGTAGAATGGGATATATCTGAAGACACGATATTAATTGGATTAGTGGGACGGATAGACCCTATGAAAGACCATCCTACCTTTCTCAAGGCAGCTGCACTTCTATGTAAAGAGCGGGAAAATGTACGCTTTGTCTGCGTGGGTAGCGGGTTGGAGAGTTATGCTAATGAGTTGTATCGGTTATCTGAAGAGTTAGGTATCTCTAACAAAATTATCTGGGCAGGAGCGCGTACGGATATGCCTGCGGTTCATAATAGCCTAGATATTGCTGTTTCTTCTTCTTACACCGAGGGATTTCCTAATGTGATTGGAGAAGCGATGGCGTGTGGAGTCCCCTGTGTTGTGACAGATGTAGGAGATTCAGCCTGGATTGTAGGTGATACTGGGGTAGTAGTGGGGAAGCAAAACCCAGAAGCTCTTGCTCTAGGGTGGGTAGCTTGTTTAGAAAGGGAGAGGAGTGTCCTGGGGTTAAAAGCGCGATCGCGCATTGTCGAGAATTTCAGTGTAAAGCAGCTAGTTGAACAAACAGAGGAAGTGCTGTGGCTGAAGGTTTAACCAGCGATTTGCTCTGGGCTACTTTTTGTATTGGATTATTATGCTTCTGGATTGCTAGTCGAAATATTTCAATTTTTACAGCCTTTTATGTAGCCCTTGTCAAAGTTTTAATTCCGCTGGTTTATTTTGCTTTTTTCTTTGATGGTACTTGGATCTTTCTGGATGACATAACTTATCAATCCCAGGGAACCAAAATGCTGCAATTGGGATATAACCCGATTACAGCATTAGTCAATCCAGATGGTCTGTTGAATCTGAGGTCTCTATCGGGAGGGAGACACATCCTCTATGGGTGGTGGAATATACTCGGTCAGTATTTATTTGGTAAGCATTACTACTCTCCAGTATTTCTTAACGTTTCTCTTACTTTTATTAGTGGATATTTTCTGTTTCGTATAGCTGATCTGAGTGGTTTTAGCCGTAAGTATGCTAAGGGGCTGCTTCTGTTTTCTTTATTTCACTGGGAAATAGTAGCATGGTCATCCTTTCTGAATTTAAAAGATCCTCTTATTATGACTTTTACTATAATAGCGATTTACTTAATTTTAAGATTATCAAAACAGCTTAAATTTTATGATTTATTGGGTTTGGGAGGAATAGTTTTTATCTTTTTCGGGATTAGATTTTATGTTCCTGCCGTCATGATG
This sequence comes from Coleofasciculus sp. H7-2, assembly GCF_042747725.1. Lineage (NCBI taxonomy): Bacteria > Bacillati > Cyanobacteriota > Cyanophyceae > Coleofasciculales > Coleofasciculaceae > Coleofasciculus > Coleofasciculus sp. H7-2. The sequence continues at coordinate 74,129 of NZ_JBHZGO010000082.1, read as the reverse complement.
ATAGCTATCGTAATTTGGATTTCTCTTTTTCAGAAGGGCTGGCGGAGATATATTTTACTTGCTTTAGCAGCCATTGGTAGCATTTTTGTATTATTTTTTTTAGGGTTAGAAGATACTCTATATAATTTAAATCGCCTCGATTGGAATTGGACAACCATTTTCCTAGGAGTAATCAGGATGGCACTAACGCCTCAACCTTGGTCAATTGAGCCAGCATATACTTTCCTATTTTTTCCATCTATCCTTCATTGGGTATTATTTCTCCCTGCTATCTCGGGTGGATGGATGCTTTGGCGGCGTTCAAGGGAAGTTAAATTGCTGTTGATATACCTTGCCCTAACCCTTTTGCTTTATGGAGCTTTTTATGAGCTACAAGGCCCTCGTCAGCGGCTTCAGATAACTCCTATCATTGCTTGGGCACAGTTTCACTTCTTGTGGGTGATTTTAAAAATTCAGCACGTTCGCAATCCGTTAAAAACACATCTGATATAGCTAATATTACAAAACTAGATGAAGTTGTTGTTTATTATCACTGGGCTTTCAACTGGTGGGGCTGAAATGATGCTCTACAATCTGTTATCTCACATAAATCGAGACCAGTTTGAGCCTGTTGTCATTTCTCTAATGAAGCGAGGAACCTTAAACGCTTGCATCGAATCGTTAGGCATCCCAGTTTACACGATTAATATGAAACCAGGAATACCAACCTTAGCCTCTATTTGGCGGTTGGTTAGTATTGTGCGAGAACTCAATCCTGACTTGATCCAAGGCTGGATGTATCATGGCAACTTAGCAGCACAGTTAGCTGGTACTGTTGCTCCTCAGCCCGTACCTGTAATCTGGAATATTCGCCACTCCCTGCACTCATTGGACAGTGAGAAAGCAGGTACAGCAGCCATCATTAAACTATTAGCTAAACTTTCTAGTTATCCCGCACAAATTCTGTATAACTCTAAAACTAGCACAATCCACCATGAGGAGCTTGGCTACAAAGCTGACAAAACTAAAATAATTCCTAATGGCTTTGATCCAGATTTATTTACCCCCTCAACAGAAGCTAGAAATAGCTTGCGAACTGAACTAGGCATTGCAGAGAATATATTTCTCATCGGTTTAATGGGGCGCTATCACGCTGTTAAAGATCACGCAACTTTTTTGAAAGCAGCTGCAACTCTACTAGAAACATACTCAGATATACATTTTGTTCTTGCAGGTAGGGAAATCAGTCGAGACAATATAGCCCTACAGGATTTTATCGAAACATGGGGGTTGACAGAGCGAATCCACTTGTTAGGAGAACGCCCTGATATGCCACAGATTACAGCAGCTTTGGATATTGCTTCCTCTTCTTCTTACAGCGAAGCTTTTCCAAATGTAATTGGTGAAGCTATGTCCTGCGGTGTACCTTGCGTGGTTACAGATGTGGGAGACTCAGCCTGGATTGTGGGCGATACAGGGCGGGTTATACCTCCACGAGATCCGCAAGCACTCGCCAATGCCTGGAAAGAGTTAATCGATCTGGGGTCAATGGGTAGAGAAAGGCTAGGGCATCTGGCACGGACAAGAATCATCGAACACTTTTCTTTAGACTCTGTTGTGGCACAGTACGAGGCGTTGTATGAGAGTCTACTTACTTGGCAACTCAACAGAAGGAATTAGGGTGAATGTGCGGTATTACAGGTTTTTGGGACATATCCAGACAAAAAAGCGCATTGGAAATGCAGGCGATCGCTCAAAAAATGTCAAATACCCTACTCCATCGAGGGCCAGATGACGCCGGAGTGTGGGTGGATGCCTCATCTGGCATTGCTTTCGGGCATCGGCGGCTGGCAATTGTAGACCTCTCCCCAGAAGGACATCAGCCGATGCTGTCTGCCAATGGGCGCTATGTAATTGTATTCAACGGCGAGATTTATAACTTTTTAGACTTGCGGCGAGAACTCGAACGGCTAGGACATCGGTTTCGAGGTGGTTCCGACACAGAAGTGATGCTGGCTGCTTTTAGCGAGTGGGGTTTGCAGCCAGCCGTCCAACAATTTAATGGTATGTTTGCCTTTGCCCTGTGGGACTGTCAAGAAAGAATTTTGCACTTGTGCCGAGACAGGCTAGGCGAAAAACCTCTATATTACGGCTGGATGGGCAAAACTTTCTTATTCGGTTCCGAATTAAAATCTCTCAAAGCTTATCCCCATTTTCAAGCTGAAATTAACCGCGATGCCTTAGCGCTATTTCTGCGGCACAACTACATCCCCACACCCTATTCTATCTACCAAGGCATCTACAAATTACCCCCCGCTACAGTCCTAACCTGGAATGGTCTTGAAACTCGCTCTTCTCCAATACCATATTGGTCTGCCAAGCAAGTCGCTGAATCAGGTGTCACCAGCCCTTTCGCGGGTTCAGAGGCGGAAGCAGCACAACAGCTAGAGGCGTTGTTACAGGAAGCCGTCAAGCTACGAATGGTGGCAGATGTCCCCTTGGGCGCTTTCCTCTCAGGCGGCATCGACTCCTCGACTGTCGTAGCCATGATGCAGCGAGTCTCAAGCCAACCCGTGAAAACATTTACCATCGGTTTTTATGAAGACGCTTTCAATGAAGCAGCTTATGCCAAGGCTGTTGCCCAACATCTAGGCACAGACCACACAGAACTGTATGTGACACCGGAGGAAGCACTAGCAGTTATCCCCAAGCTACCAAGTTTGTACGATGAACCATTCTCTGACTCATCCCAGATTCCTACCTTCCTCGTCTCTCAACTTGCCAGAGGGCAAGTGAGTGTTGCGCTTTCCGGGGATGGCGGGGATGAACTCTTTGCTGGCTACAATCGCTATTTTCGGGCTAGTAAGATTTGGCAGCAAATCGGCTGGATACCCACCACCTTGCGGCAGGTTGCAGCAGATGCATTGACTAAGTTATCCCCCGATAAGTGGAACCAAGCTTTTTGTCATATTGATAGTCTGCTACCCGCGCAACTACAGCATCCGAACCCAGGCGACAAACTCCACAAGCTAGCTGAAATATTGGCAATGCCGAACCCTGATGCTATGTACAGGAGTTTTGTTTCCCACTGGAAAAACCCAGAAGCTTTGGTAATAGGTAGCCGCGAACCACCGACAGTATTGAGCGATGCCTACGGTTCGGACTCTGTCCTACGTCAACACTGGACGCATCTACCATCATTTATTCAACGCATGATGTACCTCGATACTGTCAGCTATCTTCCGGACGATATTCTTGTCAAGGTAGACAGGGCTAGTATGGGAGTGGCTTTAGAAGCTCGCGTGCCACTATTAGATCATCGCCTTGTCGAGTTTGCCCTGCGCCTGCCACTTTCCATGAAAATCAACAATAGTGGGGGTAAATGGCTGTTACGAGAAATATTGTGTAAATATGTGCCTCGAAACTTGATCGAGCGTCCTAAAATGGGTTTTGGCGTTCCGATCGATCGCTGGTTGCGTGGTTCTTTGCGAGATTGGGCAGAGGAATTGCTTTCTTCAGAGCGATTGCAGCAGGAGGGTTATTTCAATCCTCAACCCATTCGTCAGAAATGGAAAGAGCATCTTGCGGGCGATCGCAATTGGCAATACTATCTGTGGGATGTCCTCATGTTCCAAGCCTGGTTAGATGCCTGACACTCTTTATCTCCATTCATTATCAAAAATTGATAGATGCAAGTCAGTAATTGATCCAGTTACTGTGCTACCAAAAAATCAACTATTGGAGGTTATAAATGTCTAATCTAGTTAGACCACTCCGCAAAATTCTGTTATTGGAAATCAATGAAGTTCCGTGGCAGCTTATCGATAGATTCAAAACTGACCCCCGCTTTCCCCATATCAGAAAGTTTTTTGACAACGCCAAAACTTACACTACGTTAGCAGTTGATAGCGGTGAACTTTCCCCTTGGGTTACTTGGCCTTCGTTTTATCGGGGTATGAGTAATCAAGAGCATGGAATCAAAAATTTAGGGCAAGATCCCCGTACTTTCAAAGGTAAGCCACTCTGGGAGGACTTTCGCGAACTTGGTCTGAGTATTGGTATCTGTGGTTCTTTACAAAGTTGGCCTCCTAGCGATCCAGGTGAGGGTGGCTTCTACATTCCCGATACTTTTGCTCACGACGAGAGGTGTATTCCCAGATATATTGAGCCTTTCCAAAAATTTAACCTGGGGCAAGTTGCCAAAAACGGTCTTGTCATCAAAAAAGATAGACTGATTTCTAAAGATTTATCAGGTTTATTAGCCTCTCTACCTAAACTTGGTATTTCCAGGAGTACCATCATACAAATCGCCAAGCAGCTTTGGCTGGAATGGCTCGATCCGCCGCGTGTTGCACGTCGGTCAACTTTTCAGACTCTGCTTTTGTGGGATATATTCAAGTCACTGTATAACCAGAAAAACCCGCCAGCCTTCTCTACATTTTTCACAAATCATGTGGCTAGTGTAATGCACCGCTACTGGCACCATATTTTTCCTGAAGAATTTGGCGATCGCTACGTCACTCAACCTAAGCTCCATGCGGCTACCATGATTTTCGCTCTTGAAATACTTGACAAAATACTGGCTGATGCCATGCAATTTTGCCAGGTAAATCCAGAAATAACTTTAGTATTTGCCACCAGTATGGGGCAAGCCGCAATTCACCGGGATGAATATCAAGGGTTTTCATCGGCAATTTCAGATATTCCCAAATTTATGGGTGTATTTGGCTTACGAAAAACAGATTACAAGCAACTTCTGGCAATGGTGCCGCAGATTGCTGTAGAAATTCCTGACCCAGAAGTAAGATGCTGCCTCATTCAAAAGTTGAATAACTGTTACTCTGTAAGTGGGAAGCCACTATTTAAGGTAGAAGAAATCAGTAGTAGCCTTAGTATTACTATTGGAACACCTCCTGCTTTAGACATTAAGTTAAAGAAATTTATTTATAAAAATAAAAATGGAGAAGGTATTAATTTTAGTTGGGAATCAGCAGGGATTACAATGCATCAAGTTGAGCCGGGCACAGCTTACCATAGACCAGAAGGTATAATGGCGGTATTCGGTTGTGGAATTATACCACAGGACTCACGAGAAGTAATGAAGGCTTCATCGTGTAAATCTCTACTACTTAAACTTGCCTTTGAAGCTACTGAGGTGAAATGAAAAGTGCGTATACCCTCTCATGAAGCAAGAGCAATGCTTGAAAGCTAAAAGGGATGATTGATTGCAGGCTATAGGCATCAAGCTTAATACGCTAAGTGAGGCGTGCATCAAATGTGTTGTAGCTTGGTATCAGAATGACTAGCAAATTAAAATATTTCAAGACGTGGAATAGAAATTAGTTGGTGATATCAGGGTGGGATAAACGGTGTGAAAATTAAACATTGCCTCAAATTTTTCTGAATCGCTAATACGGATTGGTACCTTTACAATTATGGAATTTGCTTAGTGCCTGCCACTGACAATGAAAATCAAAAAGAGTTAGGGTACATAACTTTTGCCGCAAGTTTTATGTAAGTATATGCCTCAGAACTTGGTTGAGAGACCCAAAATGGACTTTGGTATTTCGATTAAATGCTGGTTGCCGGAGTTCTGTGTGCCACTGGGCAGAAGCATTGCTTTGTGAATAGCGATCGCAGCATTGGGGTTGTTTCAATCCTCAACCCATTGCTCAGAAAGAGAGGAAGCATCTTTCGGGCGATCGCATCTGGCAATACGATCTATGGGCTGTCCTAATGTTCCAGCTATGGTTGGATGACTAAAGGCAGACCGACCTGTCGGTTCTAAACATCAAAGAGAAGCAAGTATCATGAGCGATCGCAAAGCGTTTAGGCAAACAAATCGCATTGCAGTTATCGGTCTTGGTTATGTTGGTCTACCAGTTGCCTTGGCATTTGCTGAAAAGTTTCCAGGCACAATTGGCTTTGACATCAATGTAGATAAAGTCAATACTCTCAAAGAGGGAGTCGATCCTTCCCGTCAAATCTCGAATGAAAACTTAAAAGCTTCCAATCTCCAGATCACCACTGCGATCGCCAACCTAGCTGAAGCAAATTTTTTTGTAGTCGCTGTACCAACGCCAATCGATCGCAACCACCGACCGGACTTAACGTGCCTGATCCAAGCTTCTGAAACGATAGGCAAAGTTTTAAAACCGGGAGCTGTAATAGTATATGAATCTACGGTATATCCGGGAGTAACAGAAGATATTTGCGGGCCGGTCTTAGCTAAAGTATCAGGTTTACAGCAGGGAATTGATTTTAAATTGGGTTATTCGCCAGAACGCATTAATCCAGGCGATCGCGTTCACACCCTAGAAAAGCTCGTCAAAGTTGTAGCTGGGGAAGATGGGGAAACCCTAGAACGAATTGCCAGAGTCTACAGTAGCATAATTGACGCCGGGGTTTATCGCGCTCCCTCGATTAAAATTGCCGAAGCAGCCAAAGTTATTGAGAACACCCAGCGAGACTTGAACATTGCCTTAATGAACGAGTTAGCCTTAATATGCGATCGCCTGGGCATCCGCACAGAGGATGTTTTGGCAACAGCTAGGACGAAATGGAATTTTTTGCCCTTCACGCCAGGACTCGTCGGTGGTCACTGTATTGGCGTCGATCCTTATTACCTAACTACTAAAGCAGAAGAACTGGGTTATCATCCCCAAGTCATCTTAGCTGGTCGCCGCATCAACGACAGCATGGGTACATACCTAGCACAGCGTTTAGTCAAGCTTTTAGTTGAGGCTAATTTGCCCATTAAGGGGTCGCGGATTGGCATTTTAGGGCTAACATTTAAGGAAAATGTGCCAGATTTGCGGAATAGCCGAGTACCAGATATTGTGGCAGAGCTGCAACAATTTGGTGTAGAGCCACTCGTACATGACCCCTTGGTTGATCCCTATGAAGCGCAGCGAGAATATAACATTGAGCTTGTCCCTTGGCAAGCCTTGTCCGATCTGGAGGGACTTATACTTGCTGTCAGTCATCAAGTTTACCTAGACATACCCCGCGCTCAACTACTCGCTTGTCTGCGCTCAGGTGGAGTATTAATGGATGTCAAATCCGTTCTTGACCCTGCTACATTACCATCGACTATCCATTATTGGAGTCTTTAGAGTATGTCTGTAACGCGCTGATTATCTTGTAGTGGCGAAGCACTCAACCAGGAATGAATCGATAGAACCCTGTTTTTTCCTACGACTGCTAGCTCTTAAGAGAGCCGCTACCAACAGCGCACCTAAGCTGGATGAGTTGACTTCATACAAACTTTTTTAGTATCGGCTTTACTACCAAGATTATATATTTCCATACCTGCATATAAACTAATTGATAAAACTGGGGTGAGATAAGTTGTGTGGAAAACAAAAATCGCCTGAAAATTTTGCTAGTTGCTAATACGGGCTGGTATCTTTATAACTTCCGTCTGCCTCTAGCTAGATTTCTGCGCCTTCAGGGAATCGAAGTCGTTTTAGTTTCCCCTTGGGATGCCTACGTTGAAAGGCTACAAGCAGAAGGGTTTCGTTGGATTCAACTGCGGCTGAGTCGGCGGAGTGTCAACCCTTTAGTAGAACTCTTGACCATTGCTCACTTAACATACATTTACTTTCGCGAGAAGCCATCCGCTGTCCATCACTTCACAATTAAGTGCGTTCTGTACGGAACGATTGGTGCGAAGCTAAGTGGAACGAGAGCAGTTGTGGATGCTGTAACCGGATTGGGCTACATCTTTATTAGCACCGAATGGAAGGCTCGGATTTTACAACCTATTATCCGGTTTCTGTATCGGCAGATATTGACTGCCCGTAGGGTGCGGGTTGTGTTCCAGAATATGGATGACCTGCAAGCTTTTGCAGACCGAAAGCTGATCGTTCCAGACCGGACGGTACTAATCAGAAGCTCTGGTGTTGACTTAAAGCGCTTTTCACCACGTCCCAGTCATCCCGATACTCCACCTGCTCCGGTTGTGCTGTTCGCCGCTAGGCTGCTAGTTGATAAAGGCCTGATTGAATACGTTGAAGCTGCCCGCATCCTCAAGACAAAAGGAGTCCGCGCGACGTTTCAAATAGCAGGTGTCCCAGACCCCGGAAATCCATCTTCAATCTCTGAGACGACCTTGGAGCGGTGGCGCAGGGAGGGAGCGGTTGACCTTCTAGGGTATGCAGAGAAGGTGGAAAACCTGATCGCCTTATCAACCGTTGTTGTGCTTCCTTCCTACCGGGAAGGTGTGCCTCGGATTTTACTAGAAGCAGCTGCGATGGGTAAACCACTGGTAGCAACGGATGTCCCCGGCTGTCGAGAGGTGGTTATTCCTGGCAAAAATGGCTTTCTAGTTCCAGTAAAAAATGCTCGGCTGCTGGCTAATGCCATTGAGGTACTCCTGAAAGATCCAGACCTGTGCAAAGCGATGGGGGACGCCGGGAGAGAGAAGGTGTTGCGTGAGTTTGATGACCAGGATGTGGTAAGAAGGACGGCAAAAGTCTACGAAGTAATAGGAGTAATGCTATCAAGTGACATGGCAGCAACTGAGCAATAGCGATTAATTTTTACTTCTTGGAATTGGTTGAGCAGTAGTTGGTAACGGTAGCCTCACTCACCCGCAGCAAAGGCAAACTGATGAAAATTTTTCATCCCCAGCGCCAAAAATGCCGTTTCTTGTGTTTAGCAATCTCAGCGCTGCTCGTGCTGCCGATTGGGGTTATTCCGGTGCGAATAGCGGCTCATCTCCAAGCACCCGTTCCCCAAGCTTCCTAAACTGTCATAAAATGCTGGGTGAAAGGGTTCCCAAGCGTTGTCTTCATTGAGCTTATTGGTGTGGGCATGATGGTAATTGTGCAGAATTCGCCAACTGTGGAGTTGAGTGCAGTGCGTTTATACGGGCACAAAAATACTGCCCGATCCGAATTTGTGGCAGGCAGTACTTTTGATCGGCTAATGATTTATGACTTCGGCGAACGAAGCTAGCACCGAAGAGTTGCCGATGGGGTTACAAACAGCATTTCTAGGGATAAAAGCCTCTTCCTACGAACCGGGCGCGTTGGCGGTGTTGGGAATCGCCGCCGTCTCGCAATCCGATGCTAACCGCTGCTGTTTGATTGTTTGCAGCTGTTGCAAGAGAATTTCAACTTCCGCCTGCAAATGCAGGAACTTAACTTGCTGGTCGGCTTGATAGACAGCTTTGGTCACAGGCTTCAGATGCTTGTTACCCGTTGAGGCTGTCGAAACATTGCTCAGCGGCTCAGAATTGCCAACAGAGTCTTGAGGACGGGTCAGTGTAGATGAACGAGTGGACATCAGCTAAATAGATATTTCTGCGTACTCACACCATCTCGTAATTTTAGCCTGAAGTGGTAACTAAGTTAAATTTTATGTGTCGCTTTTCCAAGTGGCTAAAAAAATGCTGCGGGCTGTAGAAGTTGGGTAGTAAAAATTTTCATCGTTATGCGATCGCTCGACTTTTAGCTTTATTTTCAATGACTGTGGACACAATCGAGGCTGGGCCTCGATTGCGAACCAAAATATAAAATCGGTTTAATTCCGCCAAGGACGACTCACCTGTTCCAATTGGGCAACTTCCTCGCCGCTCAATTCCCAACCTAGCGCCCCGGCATTCTGCCGCGCCTGTTCGGCTGTCTTCGCGCCCGGAATCGGAATCACATCGTTCTGAGCAATTAACCAATTGAGGGCAACCTGAGCAGGTGTTTTTTGATACTTTTCGCCTAACTGACTTAATAAGGATGTCACCGGGGAGATTTTCTCCAAGCCGCTGCGGCTGAAGCGAGAGTCAAATCGGCGGGCACCCGTCGGTTCCTGGTACTTCTCAACAGTGTACTTGCCAGTGAGTAACCCTTGTGCTAAAGGGCTGTAAGCCAGGATCGTGACTCCCAGTTGACGCGCTGTGTCTAGAATGCCGTTGGTTTCGATTTGTCGAGTTAGCAGAGAGTAGCGCACTTGGTTCACCGCTAAAGGCACTCCTCTAGCTGCCAGCAGTTGGTGCGCTTCTTTCATTTGTTCGGCTGAGTAATTGCTGACGCCGACTGTAGCAATTCTGCCTCGCTTCACCTCATCGGCTAGGGCATTCATCAGCGTCTCTTGACTCATCAAGAAGGCAAAAGGCCAATGCACCTGATAAAGGGCAACTCGCTCAACCCGCAAGCGTTTTAAACTGTCTGTTAAGGCATCTGAGACAGATTGGGCGGTGAATCGCCAAGGGTAGGGGCCATATTTGGTGGCAATTTGCACTGAACGTCCAGTTTGTTGCATAAACTGTCCCAAGAATTCCTCTGATTTTCCTGGGCCATAAATCTCAGCAGTGTCAAAAAAGGTAATGCCGGAATCTAGAGTGGCTTCAAAGGCTTCTCGCAGTTGGGCTTCCCCGTAATCGCTGCCATAATTCCAAAACAGCTTGTCCCCCCAAGCCCAAGTGCCGATACCGAGTTGGGTGACAGTGGGGCCATCGCGCCCTAAAGTAATGGTTTGCACGCTCAAAATCTTTACTTTTTACCGAAAATTTTGGGTATAAAGCCCCGCCGTTTTAGGGCGGCTTTTATTGAATCTTAATACTTTATCCGCGATTTTACATGGCAAAGTAGATTCATGTTAGTTAGAGAAGCCAAGCTACTAAACGGAACCAAAGAGCAATACCTAGCCCTTGACGATGCCATTAGAACAGCTCAATTCATTCGCAACAAGGCGATACGGCATTGGATAGACAATCAGGGTGTGGGTAAAGCTAATTTGTACACACTATGCAAAGACTTAGCTAAAGAATTTGACTTCGTAAAGTCGCTAAACTCAGCAGCCCGTCAAGCTAGTGCGGAAAGAGCATGGCAGGCTATCTCTAACTTCTATCGTCGTTGCAAGAAACAGGAGAAAAAGAAGGGCTATCCCCAGTTCAAGAAGCATTGCCGCTCCGTAGAGTACAAAGTATCCGGGTGGAAACTAGCCAAAGACTGCATGAGCATTGTCTTCATGGATGGCTTCAATATTGGTACTTTGTCACTGTACTGTAACAACCAGACAAGAGAAGACCTGTTCCGACTGAAGATCAACCGTGTCCGAGTAGTTAAAAGAGTCGATGGCTACTATGCACAGTTCTGTTTTGATGCAGAACGTAAAGAGCAAGGAGAATACACAGGGAATGTCGTCGGACTTGATCTAGGGTTGAAATTCTTCACGAAAAATCAAAATAATAACGCTGTAATCTATCTTCAATATCTCCGGAAGTCTGAGCAGAGACTTAAGAAGTTACAACGGCGGGTCAGTAGAAAATTTAATAAGAACAAAAAACCTCAATCAAAGAATTACCATAAAGCACGGATTCGGCTAGGGAAACTCCACCTCAAGATCCAAAGACAGCGTAAAGACTGGGCAATTAAACAAGCTCGGTGCGTAGTAGCATCTAACGATGTTGTCGTCTATGAAGATTTAAAGGTGTCGAATATGGTCAAGAATCATCATTTGGCTAAGTCGATTAATGATGCTGGTTGGTATCAGTTCACTCAGTGGTTGGATTACTACGGGGAAATCTGGGATAAGGCAGTCGTGGCGGTATCGCCTAACTTCACTTCCCAAGATTGTTCTAACTGTGGTCAGAGAGTGAAAAAGTCCCTCAGTACCAGGACTCATTCATGCCCTAGTTGCGGGATAGAGATTTGCCGTGACACAAACGCAGCAATCAACATCCTCAAAAAGGGCATGGGGATTCTGGGCATAGAGTGGAACAACAGTATCTTTGGGCAAAAGGGATCTGCCTCGCAAGAGGGAAAGCATAGGGAGAAGACCACCTCTACTATTGATGGGCAACCTGACAAACAGCAAGTGGACTTCTGTGAACTATGAACAAGAATCCCCGTCGCTTGACTCGCGGGGGGTATGTCAAAAAACTTCATATATTTCAGTTTAACGTCGCAGACAGTCGCAGATGAGTAGACCTCTTGCACAGAGTCGATGGATGCCTACAGACTGAAGTCTGAGGCATACATACCTATACCCGACGGAAGCGGGTTTTAAGAGTCCGCGCAGGCGGACTACCCTCCCTTGAAGGCTAAAGCCTTACGGCATGAACGCGCCTACGTTTTTGTAGCCGCAATTACGAACATCGCCAAGTATTTTTGTAAGAGGTCTAATATGGTGAAATGAAAACAGCAAAGGATGTTTTCATTTAATTTTAAAAAAAGATGGCATCAGGTGATAGATCAAATTTGCAACCAGAGGAATCGCAACCGCACGAGTCATTTCCTCCCAGGGTGAATTTATTCACCATGTTCCGACTCGGCTTATTTCAGATGGGATTGGGGATGATGTCTGTTTTGGCGCTGGGCATTCTCAACAGAGTCATGATTGGGGAGTTAGCAATTCCTGCCACAATTGCGGCGGGTGCCTTGGCGATGCACCAGTTTGTTGCCCCAGTGCGAGTGTGGTTTGGGCAAATGTCGGATGCGAAGCCGTTATTGGGTTATCACCGCACAGGTTATGTGTGGATAGGTGCAACACTATTTGCGATCGCATCCTTCCTCGCCGTACAAGTCATGTGGCAGCTGGGCAATGTGGTACAAGCTGCCGGGGGTTGGGCATGGACAACCCAAACCTACGGCTGGACTGCTTTACTGGCGCTCATCTTCGCGTTTTATGGCGTGGCGCTGAGTATGAGTTCGACTCCCTTTGCCGCGATGTTGGTGGATATTTCCGATGAAGATAATCGTTCTAAACTCGTCGGGATTGTCTGGTCTATGCTAATGGTGGGAATTGTTATCGGGGCAATTATCGGCGGCAGTTTGCTCAAGCAAGTCGGCACAGACGCACCGCTAGCAGCATTGCAAGCCTCGATCGACCGCTTGTTTGTGATTATACCGGCGACCGTAGTTGGTCTGGCGTTGCTGGCGACGGTGGGCGTTGAAAAGAAATATTCCCGCTATACCTCTCGTTCCACTTTAGTAGAGCGAGAAGATAGCATTACCTTGGGTAAGGCATTGCGAGTGTTAACGGCTAATCGGCAAACGGGAATCTTTTTCACGTTTTTGATGGTGATGACGATTAGTTTGTTTATGCAGGAAGCAGTGTTAGAACCTTATGGGGGCGAGGTTTTCGGGATGCCAGTTTCCGAAACAACCAAGCTGAATGCTTACTGGGGATTGGGAACCCTAATTGGAATTAGCAGCACCGGCTTTTTAATTGTGCCTCGTCTAGGCAAGCAAAAAACAGCTAAGCTAGGCTGTCTGTTGGTAGCTGCTTGTTTTGTCTTGATTATCCTGTCAGGATTCAGCCAAAATCAAAAGTTATTGCAGGGTGCGTTATTCTTGTTTGGTCTTGCCTCTGGCGTCACAACCACCGGCGCGATTAGCTTAATGCTGGATCTGACAGCAGCGGAAACGGCAGGTACGTTCATCGGTGCTTGGGGATTGGCGCAGGCAATGGCACGGGCACTGGCAACAGTGACAGGGGGTGCTGTTTTGGATGTGGGGAAAAAGCTATTTACTAACCCGGTACTATCTTATGGATTAGTATTTGCGCTGCAAGCCGTGGGAATGGTGCTAGCGGTTTGGTTCCTCAGGCGGGTAAATGTAACAGAATTTCGCACAGATGCCAAGAGTGCGATCGCAATCCTAGAAGGTGAATTAGACTAACAAATTGCGAATAGATAATCGAAGAGTGGCTAATTGTATTACCATTAGCCATCAACCCCGAACCACGAACGCAGATGACAGATTTTTGGGAGAAGGTTTTAAGCTTTGCACAAGAGACGACTGTGAGACTTGGCAAGCAACTGCTGCAAGATTTTGGGCAAGTACAGGCAGAACATAAAGCAGATGGGAGTTTGGTAACACAGGCGGATAAGTGGGCAGATCGAGAAATTCGAGAAGCGATCGCCCACACATTCCCCAGTCACGATGTTTTGAGCGAAGAGGCAGAACATACTTTTTTTGGTTCCGAATGGTGCTGGGTTATCGATCCAGTTGATGGCACCACCAATTTTACGCGGGGAATTCCGATCTGGGGAATTTCAATGGGGTTGCTGTATCAAGGCACTCCGGTATTCGGGTACGTGTATTTTCCCCCCACCAGACAATCTTTTTACGGCTTTTGGCACGGTGACGGCGGTAACAATGGTGCTTTTTTAAATAATCGCCCCATTCACACTAGCCCAGATTCTCCTAGTAATAGTCACTTCTTCTGCGTGTGTGCCAGAAGTACCTCCATCTTGCAGAAACCTTTCCCCTGCAAAATCCGGATGTTGGGCGTCACTACCTACAATTTCCTTGCAGTTGCTTCCGGTACCAGCTTGGGCGGTGTTGAATCTACCCCCAAAGTTTGGGATATTGCAGCAGTCTGGGCAATTTTGCACGCAGCGGGTGGAGTTTGGATACCGCTGACTTCAAAACCCGTGTTTCCTTTGCAAAAAGGAGTAAATTATGGCAGTATTTCTTTCCCCACTTTAGTAGTGAGTCGTCCCGAACTCGTCCCAACTTTTCAACCTTTAGTGCAATTTTTGGGGAATCACAATTGACACTTCCCCATCTTTAAGGAAAACTTCTCACATCTTGCACCAGGCTGTTGAAACCGCAGCTACACAAATGAAACCTGCTCCCGACAGGTTACAGAAGCCTTGATTTTCTGTTAGTCCGCACTTTTGGGACTGGGAATGCAATCGCCCCAGAATTATATTCTGAGGGCAGGAGAGCAAGATGTGAGGGCTTACACAACATCACCACATCTGCCACCGCAATCCCCCTGGGGATTGAACCCGAAAAAACGCTATATGTATCAGCTTTGCGTAAGTCCTGAAGATGTGAGGGCTTAAAACAAGGACGTTTTATCAGGACTTATGCAACATCACTAGGACTCGCCGCACATCACCACATCTGAGGGCAACCACAGGGGGATTGAACCCGAAAAAACGCTATATGTATCAGCTTTGCGTAAGTCCTGTTTATGTCTCGGACTGCGTGTCTCAACCTAATTTTTTCTTTCTTCTCGATCGCAAAAGCCAGGGGTTTGAAACCTTGTGTGCTGAGGATGCCAACTTCTTTTTTGCTTACTCCTCAGTCCTCTTCACTCAGTCCTCAGCCCTCAGTCCTCTTCACTCACTCCTCAGCCCTCACTCCTCTTCACTCAGCCCTCAGTCCTCTTCACTCAGCCCTCACTCCTCAGTCCTCTTCACTCAGTCCTCTTCCCTCAGTCCTCAGTCCTCTTCCCTCAGTCCTCAGTCCTCTTCCCTCAGCCCTCCACCCCTTAATAACCGCTTGGGGCACCTTCGCCGCGAGGATCGGCAGCACCTTCTAATAAGCCTTCCGGGGTCACGACGATCGCGTTCGCATTTCCCCAAGGCGATCGCTCTTCGATTTTGTGCCCTCGACGGCGGAGTTCTGCAAGCGTGGCGGCGTCTAAGCCGTAAGGTTCCACGTTGAGCGTGTCAGGAAGCCATTGATGATGGATGCGGGGGGCAGAAACGGCGGCACCGGCATCCCTGCCGTATTCTAGGACGTTGAGGACAATTTGCAGCACGGTAGTAATGATCGTGCTACCCCCAGGCGCACCGGCAGCCATCCGCAGCTTGCCCTTTTCGGTAACGATGGTTGGGGTCATACTGGAGAGGGGAATTTTGCCCGGAGCGATCGCATTCGCTTCACCGCCCACTAAACCAAAAACGTTGGGGACTCCCGGCGCAGCAGCGAAATCGTCCATCTCGTCGTTTAGCAGAATCCCCGTTCCCGGCACCACCACACCCGATCCAAAGCCGTAGTTAATCGTAAACGTGAGGCTGACGGTATTGCGCTCCTCATCGACTACCGTTAAATGAGACGTATCTTGCGATTCCTTGGGATTGGCAAAGCGCTGTAACGTCTCCCGATTCTCTGCCTTCACCTCAGTGGAAGATCGCGCCCGTTGCAGACTAATTTCCTGGCGTCTTTTGGCGGCGTATGCCGGACTAATCAGGGCGTTAACGGGAACTTTCACAAAAGCCGGATCGCCCAAATGCACGGCCCGATCTGCATAAGCGATCCGCATTGCTTCTACCATTAGATGCAGGGTGTCAGGGTGGTGCCATCCTTGGGATTTTAAGTCAGTTTCCCCAATAATATTTAACATTTCCAGCAGGTGAACGCCTCCCGACGAAGGCGGCGGCATCGAGCAAATACGAGAGGCGCGAAAATTGCCGCAAACGGGGGTGCGCCAGGTAGTTTTGTAAGATTTTAGGTCTTCAAGGGAAATCAAACCCCCATTTTTTGCCATATCGCTAGCGATCGCGCGGGCAATCTCGCCGGTGTAGAAGCTTTGAGGATTGAGAGCGATCGCTTGTAAAGTTTTGGCTAAATCTTTTTGTACCAGCTTCTCTCCCGGTGCAAACAAAGTGCCGTTAGGAGCAAAAATTTGTCGTGCTGCTGGATTATTTAGAATGGCATCCTTGCGGTTTCCAGCCACCTGGGCGAAACGCAAGCTGGGGTTGGTCATAAAGCCTTCGTTCGCAAAACGGATGGCGGGTGCGATCGTTTCTTGCCAGGGAAGTTTGCCATACTGGCGATGGATTTCATACAGTCCCGCCACGGTTCCGGGCACCGCTACTGACAAATAGCCATTCACACTGGCATTGGGACGCACCTTTCCCCCTGCATCCAGGTACATATCCTGCGTTGCCTTCAGGGGGGCGTGTTCGCGGAAGTCAAGCGCTTTGATTTCGCCAGTCTTCTCCAAGCGTACCAGCGCAAAACCCCCGCCGCCGATGCCAGCAGAAAAAGGCTCTACAACGGAAATGGCAAAAGCAGTTGCCACGGCTGCATCGACTGCATTGCCTCCCTTGCGTAACATGGTCAAACCGGCGTCACTCGCCAGTCGATGAGCGGAGACAACCATACCCCGTTTGCTTCTGAGGGGCTGTATAAATGCTGCGGGTGCTTTGTCGCACCAAGACACGGAGACAGAGACAAAAATTGTCACCAGTGCTAGAGAAAAACGCTTAAACCTGAGAAAGCTGGGCATTTTTGGGTTCTCTTTTCGCTCTAATCGCCAATCACCTGATAGCCAATAAACATATCACTCGCCCGCTGGCTCAAATAATTGTTTGGATTTGAACTGCTCTCTTCCGGCAGAGGAAGAATAGGGGATTCAACGAGTCTGTACAATGAGGAAAATATTAGAAGCTGGGCAAAGCCCGAACCCAGATCGTTTCATTTAACAGGCTTGCATAAGAACAGCACCATTCTAATTTTTTGCCCACGACCTTTCATCCTTCATCCTTGAAAAGTGCCTCCCATCACTCAGACGCCGACGCAACTATCAATTACCTGGCCCTATCTGCCAGAGAATTTTCCCCTGCCAGATGACCCCGTGGAGAATACAGATCAGCCACTTTTAGCAGCAGCTTTGCGCCAACTCTTGATTGCCTTACCCGACCGAGTGCAAGACGCGCTCATCGTGTCTAACTTTGCCTTGTGTGCAGCCATTGAAGGGCGGATTATCTGCAAAGCACCAGACTGGATGTATGTGCGACCTGTTCAAGCTTGGCCTCATGCTTATTCCCGCCGCAGCTATACGCCGCATACTGAAGGCACCATTCCTCAAGTGGTGATGGAGTTTCTCTCTGCTACTTATGGGGAAGAATATTCGGTTGAGTTTACAGAGGGTGTGGGCAAGTGGTTTTTTTACGAACAAGTGATTCAAGTTCCCCGCTACGTCATCTTCCGACCCGATACGGGAGGCATTGAAGTCTATGCTTTGGAGTCGGAACGTTACCAACTGCAAACACCAGAGGAAGCGGGGCGCTATTGGATTCCCGGATTAGATTTATTTCTGGGAGTTTGGGAAGGAAGCCACGAAGGCAGAACTGGCTATTGGCTGCGGTGGTGGAATGCTGAAGGTGAGTTAGTGCTATGGTCAGAAGAACGGGCAGAACAAGAACGCCAACGGGCAGAACAAGAACGCCAACGGGCAGAACGGCTGGCAGAACGGCTACGTCAGATGGGAGTTGACCCAGAGCAGTTGTAACAGACAAGAGCGATCGCCCCTGTGTCATTTTCCCATGCGTCCGGTGAGGTTGGCGATCGCCGTCGCTAACTCCGCTGGGTTGACTGGCTTAGGAATGTGTAGCTGGAAGCCTGCTAGGAGAGCCTTTGTACGGTCTTCAGCTCTGGCGTAGGCTGTCAGCGCTACAGCCGGAATTTTTCCGCCTTGTGTATCCAGCGCCCTCACTTTACGAATCAGGGCGTAGCCATCTTCTCCCGGCATCCCAATATCGCTCACCAAGATATCTGGCTGCAAGCGGTGGAGCGCTTCCAGTGCTTCGCCTGCACCCGTCACAGCCGTGACTTGGGCGCGATATTGCTCCAAGATGGCAATTAGCACTTCGCGGGCGTCGGCTTCATCATCCACGATTAGCACTCGCAAGCCATCCAGAGTTACGGGAGAAGCGAAGTTGACGGATGAGAGATGAAGATGAGAATTTAATTCATCCTTTCTCCCTGCTTCATCCGTCCGGAGCGGTAGATTCACAATAAAGGTTGCGCCTAAGCCAAGTCCGGGGCTTTGGGCGCGGACGGTTCCACCTTGCAATTCTACGAGGTGGCGCACGATCGCGAGTCCGAGTCCGAGTCCGCCATGCGATCGCGTAGTTGTACCATCGGCTTGACGGAAGCGTTCAAATACATAAGGGAGAAAGTCATCACTAATCCCCTGTCCCGTGTCGGTGACTCTGATTTGGGCATAGTTGGTTCTGGGGTGTTCATTCCCATTCCCCATAACCACTGAAAGTTGTACCTCGATCCGCCCCGCCTTGGGGGTAAACTTGACGGCGTTAGCAAGCAGATTCCAGACAACTTGCTGCAAACGAGCGGCATCGCCCAAAATGAGTCCGACTGAGCGATCGCATCTAGATTCTATTTGAATATTTTTCGCTTCTGCGGCAGGTAGCACCGTATCGATAGCCGCCTCAATCACGGGTACAAGTTCGATGGGACGCACATTTAGGCGCAGCTTGCCGGTAATAATCCGCGAGACATCTAGGACATCCTCAATCAGTTGAGACAGTGCCCTTGTATTCCGGTCGATGGTTTCTAGGGCGCGGGCGGCAGTGGCGGCGTCAAACTTCCGGGTACGAAGGAGTTGAGTCCATCCCAGCATGGCGTTGAGAGGCGTTCGCAGTTCGTGGGAAAGGGTAGCTAAAAACTCATCTTTGATGCGGTTTGCTTCTTGGGCTTCCCGGTAAAGACGTGCATTCTCAACAGCTACGGAAGCCATCTGTGCCAGCTGGACGAAGATGGCTTCATCTTGTTCGGTGAAGTCACCCTCGTATTTATCCGACAGTTGAATCAAACCAATATTGTTCCCGTTGTGTCCCGTCAGGGGTGCGGCTAGCCAGCCTCGCATCGGTGGATATTTACCCGCAGATGTGCTGAATTCTTGCCAAGCGGGATCTGCCTCCAGTTCAGCTTGCGTCATCCGCATCGGGCGGTTCCTCTGGCTGACAAGCGAGTAGATGCCCGTACCATCGAGCTTTTCCAAGGATTCGCGCCAAGCTGCATATTTGTCCGAGAGGGAGATGGCGTTGAGAGACTGCGCCCAGTCTTGATTTCCGCTCAAGTTAGTGACTGACTGGTGGGCACCGATGATGGTACGCGCTTGCTCGGCGATCGCTTGCAACCGCCGATCGATCGAGAGTGTAGAGTTGATGGCTAAAGCAGCATCCGCCAAGCCTCGAAGTTGGGTCGCCCGTTGTTGTTCGTTGAGCAAAAGTTGGTTGCGTTCTTGCTCTAACTGCTTGCGATCGCTGATATCTTCAACCATGCCCAATCCATAGCAAGCTTTCCCTTCGCCATTAAAAATTGCCGTAGCTGTAAGATGAATCCATAAAATTTCTCCATTTTTCTGGATGTAACGTTTCTCTATTTGATAGCAAGCTAGCTCACCTTTGAATATTTGCTTTGCATAGCGCCAATCTTTTTCAACATCTTCGGGGTGGGTAATATCCGCAAACGTCAATTGACTGAGTTCTTGCTCTGGGTATCCCAACATCTCACAGTAGGTTTTATTCATTTTGACCAACCGACCGTTTAAGTCAACAACGGAGATGCCAATGGGTGCCTCTTCAAAAAATTTCCGGAATCGTTCCTCGCTTTCTCGAAGCCTTTCCTCTGCCCGTATGCGTTCCGTAATATTTTCGTGTACCAAAACCACTTCGCAAATATTTCCGGTTTCATCTTTTACGGGATAGATGAAAGACTGCGTCCAGCGTTCTTGGTTTTGGTAATCTCCTAGCTCCGCAACATCATATATGATTGGTGGGATGGCTGCCGCTTCGCCAGCAAATGCCCGTTGAATGTATGGCATGATGCCTTTAGCGACTAATTGCTCATCCTTCAACAGGTTGTATTCTGGAATTTGGTCAAGAGTGATTCCCCAAAGTTGCTCCCAAGCTCGGTTTACCTGAAGAATCCGACCGTCGGGAGCCATAATTTGCGTACTCAACGGGGACTGATCCACCAAAGCCCGGAAGCGAGTTTCGGATATTCGCAACTCTTGCTCAGCGCGTTTGCGATCGCTTAAGTCAATCGCAAAACCCACACCGATTTGGTTAGAGTCGCCCAGATAGCTTGTCCCAACCAAGATGGGCACTCTGGTGCCGTCTTTGCGGATATATTCTTTCTCGAAGGGAGTATGGGTGCCTGTCTGCTGCATCTCCTCCATCGCCTGCATATCCAGATGCCGATATTCTGGCGGCGTTATTTGCGCCCAGCTCACTTTTCCGGACAACACTTCCTCCTGCGTATAGCCGACGATGTCACAAAAGGCATCGTTTGCCTCCAGAATGTTGCCAGAAAAGTCCGCAACGATAACCCCGATGATATTTGACTCAATCAAGCGTCTCGCCCGTGCTTCGCTCTCTCGCAGAGCCGCTTCGGCTTGCTTGCGCTGGGTGATGTCGCGGGAAATGATCGCGATGCCCTTGATGCTTTTATCCTGATTGTGCAGTGGGGCTACGATATATTCGTAGTGCTGCAAGCCGCTAGCACTTAAGAAGTCGTTCTCATTTCTGATAGGTTCTCCCCTAGAGATTACCTCTTGTCTGTGAGCATCGAATTGTGTGATGATTTCTTCTGGCAAGCCGATATCTCGCCAAGTTTTGCCTACCAAATCCCTTGGCTGGAAGCCCACGACTTGGGCACCGCCAGTGCTTACATATTTGTAGCGACCTTCACGATCGAAGATGTAGATGTGATCGACAGATGCCGAAAGAATCGCATCCAGCGTACTGGCTTGTTCTTGAAGCTCTTTTGCGAGGTGCCGAGAGTTTTCTTCCACTCGTTTGCGATCGCTAATGTCCCGTTGAGTTCCCCAAGCTCGTACTAAAAAACCATTTTCTACAATTCCTACGAGATTATTTAAGAAATATTTAGAATTTCCTTCTTTATCCACCTCATAGGATTCTGCATCGTTGAGTTGGTAGCCAGACTGAATAAACGCACGCAAATATTCAATATTATTTGGCTCTGAGGGAATCAGAAAATCTTCTAATCTTACCCCAATAATTTCTTCGGCACTATCAAAACCATACATTTGAGCCATGACATGATTACATTCAGCTAAGTATCCATATTGGTAGAAATGCTGAATCTGCTCATCTTCTGCAAGTTCTATAGAAATAGGCTGCTCAAGTTCAAACCGCCAAATTCCCTCTGAACTACGCTCAATAAAAGCGCGGTAGCGTTCTTCGCTGTTCCGCAGCAAGGCTTCAGCTTGCTTGCGCTCAGTAATGTCTCGAATAATACTCAAAATTATTTTTTTATCGCCAATCCCTAGGCTTTGGGCACTCACTTCTACAGGAAAGAAACTCCCATCTTTGCGGCAGTGAATGGTTTCAAACAAAATACCTTGTGTGTCTGCCTGCTCGATTTGCTGAGCTATCAAATCCTGAGTTTGTGGCGCTCGTAAATTGTTAATTTTTAGGGAAAGCAACTCTAATTTATCGTAGCCATAAGCCTTAATAGCCGCCTGATTTGCTTCAATAATTTGACCATCAAGATGCACATATAAAACAATGTCACGACTGTGTTGAGAAAGAAGTTGATATCGTTTTAATTCTTCCTCAGTCGCTTTGCGCTCGGTGACATCAGTCAACATAGCGATCGCTTTTGGCATCGTTTCGCCTTTCGCGCCGCTAAATTCACCGTCTTCATTAAAAATAAGATTCGTGGAGACAATTGCCCAAAGCGTCGAACCGTCTTTGCGGCGGAAACGGAAGTCAAACTGCTCTTTGATGCCCCGTTTCCCGCGCTCCAAATATCGCTCTATATGAATGCGAGCCTCTTCATCCATGAAGTCAAAAATCGGACGATCGAGCATCTCTTCTACACCGTAGCCGAACATCTCAGCTAACCGCTGATTGACATACTCTATCCGCAGTTGGGCATCAACTAACCAGATGCCCTCGTTAGCCGTCTCGACGATGCTACGATACCGTTCCTCGCTGGCTCGTACTTTTAATAAGTTCATCTCGGCTCGTTGCTTGGCAGCCTTTAATTCCGCACTGAGCGAACTAATGAATAATGCTACAAACCCAAACACCGCCAATCGCAGGATGTCCCCCCAACCAAACAATAGTGAATGGAACGGAGGGATAAAAAAGTAAGTAATCGTTACAGTAGACAAAACGGTAGCTAGCAGCCCCGGTTTCCAGCCGCCGTACCAGGCACTCAACATCACGGCAGCAAAAAAAAGTGGGGAAATGTGCGGCTGAATGTGCGGCAATATCCACAGCGTCAGTAGCATGGCGCTAGCAACGGCGAGTACAGCAACACAATAGCGCCGTAATCGAGGGTTTATTTTTTTTAACATATTTCGTTCTCCTGGCGGGTTCAGCTTTTACAGCGCTTCGTACTACCCAAATGCCAACAGCGATTCTTGATGTGAAAAATGAAAAACTAATTTCCCGCACCAACGCGATCGCTGGTTCGCACATCTACCGTATTGACTCCTCGATCCGTATCATAGCCAGATGTCAAGGTTTAGCGCCTGTATATTTCAAAATACTGATGATGCCAGCATCAAACATAGAAATCGGCTCCAATTCCGCTATTGCCCAAGATTGCACAATACTGTAACAATTGGTGAGGTTGGGAGCCTCTCTTTGCTACCCCCGATGAGTTCATCCTTTCATGGGGGAAAGCTCCAATTACTGCCCGATTCAATCGCATTGTGCATTAACTCTCCTAAAATTAGCGGGGGGATTGAGAATTTAAAAAAATAATGGCTCGTAGCCCTACTTTATCTTTTGATCGCGGCACTTTAATATTGCATCCGCCTCCTAGGGGCAAAGCTTGGGTGGAATATGCTACTTGGGACGATCGCGTGGAAAAGTTCCGCATTCCGGCGATTCACTATCGTCAACTGGTGGAAGCACTGCAAGCGGAAGAAACAAATTTTATCGACGAGGCGAAGGGTTTTCAGGCGTTGGAACTCGTCGCCAGCATGGAAATGGAACCCTACCCGCATCAAACTGAGGCGCTGATGGCTTGGAAGCAAGCGGGGCGTCAGGGTGTGGTGGTGCTGCCTACGGCGGCTGGGAAGACTTATCTGGCTCAACTGGCGATGCAGGCGACACCGCGCAGTACATTGATTGTGGTGCCGACACTGGATTTGATGCACCAGTGGTATGCTCATTTGACGGCGGCTTTTCCGGATGCAGAGGTGGGATTGTTGGGAGGTGGTTCGCGGGATAAAACAGCGATTCTGGTTGCCACTTACGACAGTGCGGCAATTCATGCCGAAAGCTTGGGCAATCGATATGCAATGCTCGTGTTTGATGAGTGTCACCACTTACCGACTGATTTTAATCGGGTGATTGCCGAATATGCGATCGCTCCCTACCGACTGGGACTCAGTGCCACTCCTGAGCGTTCTGATGGCAAACACGCCGATCTAAATCTTCTCATTGGTTCCGAAGTTTACCGCAAAACAGCAGAGGAACTTTCTGGTTCGGCACTCGCTGAGCATGAGATCGTGCAGATTAAAGTCAAGTTATCGCAACTAGAGCGCGATCGCTACAACCAGCTCATTCAACTCCGCAACAACTTTTTGCGAGAATCAAATATTTCTCTAGGCAGCATACAAGGCTGGCAGCAATTTGTGATGAGAAGTGCAGGTTCGCCAGCGGGACGCCGTGCGATGTTAGCCCACCGGGAAGCGAAAGATATCGCCTTGGGTACAGACGGCAAACTGCGAATTCTCACCAATTTGATCGCCGAACATCACGCAGAACGAATTCTAATTTTTACTGCTGATAACGCCACTGTTTATCGCATCTCCCAAGATTTCTTAATCCCAGCAATTACCCATCAAACGCCGGTGAAGGAACGCCACGAGATACTAACCCGCTTTCGGGAGGGAGAATACAAAACTCTGATCGCTTCCCACGTCCTAAATGAGGGTGTGGATGTCCCCGCCGCTAGCGTAGCAATTATCTTATCGGGCACAGGTTCGCAGCGTGAGTTTATTCAGCGCATGGGACGGGTTTTGCGGAAAAGTCAAGATAAAAATAAACGCGCTATTCTCTATGAAGTGGTGGCGGAAAATACTAGCGAAGAAGGTACGTCCCAGAGGCGGCGGGGAGATAAGAGAAACGAACCGCCAAGGCGCAGAGAACGCAGAGGAAGAGAGGAGGAGAAAGATAAGCAATTGGAGATTTTGCCGTCTCCACCTACAATTTACGGCGGGAAGTCTAATGTTACCAAAAAAGCAGCGGAGTCTTCAGAAAAATGGAAAGAAGATTGATAATTATTTAGGTTGGGCATTTTTAAACGCTTTCGTAGCGCCAAAGATTACGCAAAGTTGCGTAGAGTATAAGCCTATCTTTGCGTACCGAAAGCGCGTATCGAGAGCGTTTAAAAAAATATACCGTTTTATGTTACCTACTGACCTTTTAATCCACCGTCAAAATGGCGAGACAATTGTCCCGAAGCGCTTGAATATTGATGATAAGAATCTGGGGATTGCATCCGCTCTCATTACCTGTTTTCAGGAGGCGCTGGGTTGCACGCAGGGGGAACTCGATCGCCAGTTGCAGGAATTAGAAGGAGATAGTCCTGATTATCGTCTGAGGCGGGGACTTGCCCACATTCTTAAAAGCAGTTTATGTACGTTTGATGTCGTTAGTCCCTTGGAACCGCAGGAATTGCGGGAACGAGTCTTTGCGCTGGCTGCTCAATCTGTTCCCAGTCCCCAAGCTTCGGTGCAGACACTAAGCTTATTAGCTGACAAACTCAGCCAGGAACTGGATCGAGAAGTGCTGGCAAGTCAAATTCGCCTGGGACTTTACGCAGATTTAGCCGAGAATCGCATCCTCACACAGTTTGACGCTCCCACGCCTGAAAATTTGTTGCACCGCTACAATTTATCCCAGGTGCAGGGTGTCTTCTATCGTGCTAGTCAAATTACCCTGAATGCTCACCGCAACGTTCCGGGCGAATATAAGCTGTTATTCCGCTATCTCAAATTATTTCAACTGATGGCATATATTGAGGGCGATGCGGATCACGGCTTCACGATAACTGTGGATGGCCCTACCAGTTTATTTAAGCCGAGTACGCGCTATGGGTTAGCGATCGCTAAACTCCTCCCAGCTTTACTCCACGTGACTAAATGGAGCTTGAGCGCCACGCTGCAAAACCGCGACGCCTTCACTGGCAACTGGAAAACCGGACGCTTTACGCTGAATTCTGAGTGTGGTTTGGTGTCCCACTACCCACCCGGTAAGCCTTATGACAGTATGTTAGAGGCGTCTTTTGCCGACCGCTGGGACTCGCTGAAAAGTGAATGGGTATTAGAAAGAGAAGTTGACCTTATCCCCATTCCAGGCAGTGTGATGATTCCTGACTTTCGCCTAGTGCATCCCGATGGTCGCACGTTCTTACTAGAAATTGTCGGCTACTGGCGTCCCGAATACTTACAAAAGAAGTTTTCTCAGGTGCGTCGCGCTGAATGCGATAACTTAATCTTAGCGATTTCGGAAAGGCTAAATTTGGAGAAAGCCGGTGTCAAATTGAACGATGTACCGGCAAGAATTGTTTGGTTTAAAGATAAATTAGCACCCAAGGTGGTGTTAGCGGCAATGGATTAATATCTAGTCGTCATAAGTACCAATACGCTTGCTGTTAAAAATAATAGTTGTAGGTTAGTTGAGTAACAGCAACCAACAAATCAGGGCTTACGCAACTTGCGCGACATAGTAAGGGCAACTACAGGGAAATTGAACCGACAAGAACGCTATATGTATAAGCTTTGCGTAAGTTCTGCAAATGCTAACTTTGGTGGTTTTAGCTCTAGTCGAATCTTATTAAGTAGTGCCCACTACGCAAACATTGAGTAGACACTACTTATACTTCTATCGGAAGTAGGAAGACGATTACAGAGGAATGAGTTTTAATCAAGTGCATCCCGATTCTAGGAGAAACCAAGTAGAAACCGATGAATAGAGATATTAAAACTCAAATTAAAACGCGAGTTGGCATGATGTTGATTGTGACTGCTGGAATTGTGCTGAGTTTTCCAGCTACTGCACTAATTAGTAGCCCTAATAATCACTCCAATTCTGTTAGTGACTCCGATCGCGCTGACTTAACTGCGAGTAGCCAAGAGTTATTAGCTCAAGACACGCCAGCCAGTCCCGAACCTAGTCCTGAAGCTAGTCCCGAACCTAGTCCCGAAGCCAGTCCCGAACCTAGTCCCGAACCTAGTCCCGAAGCCAGTCCCGAACCTGCCAGTCCTTCACCCACAAGTACTACGAATAACAGCAATCTCACGCCAGGAATTTGGTTATGTTTAAATAATCCTAATCCGCAGTGTAATAATCCCCGAAGACCTTAGACTCTCCGCCTGTCTGGAGTGCGAAGAAAGTGCGATCGCCCTCCATTGACCTAATAAAAAAGCCCCCGTTTCTGGGGGCTTTCACTTTATGCTTTAGTAGCGACGAGAGAAACTGTTGTTTCTCCGACCGCCACCACCACCACCAGACGGACTTCTGTCTTCGCGGGGCTTGGCTTTATTCACTTTCATGTCACGACCCATCCATTCAGCACCATCCAGGGCTTCAATGACAGCCGTTTCTTCAGCCTCGGTAGACATTTCCACAAAGCCGAAGCCGCGCGGACGACCTGTTTCGCGGTCAGTCGGTAGCTGAACCCGCTTTACAGAACCATATTCTGCAAAAACTCCGGTCAGATCGGCTTCGGTAACGTCGTAGGACAGATTACCTACATAAATAGACATAGATCGTCTCCAAAATCATAGGAATGTAGAGATTTAGATTTCGGAGAGAAGTCTGTTAAGACCAAGACGAAAAAGCCAGTCAATAAAAACAAAACCTTGCAACCGAATCAACTCTCCTTTGAGATGATAGCATCTTATAAATTTATCTGTAAAAGCGGCAGAAAAGTATTACAAAACGCAATATTCAGGATGATGTGGTGGGAAAAGGCGATCGCGCACTTGCAGCGGCACTTCTCTCCCCTTCTCTCCAATTAACCCAGGATAGCGGTGCGCGATCGCATCAAAAGACTAAGTACCAGCATGGGCGAGAAAACCCCGCTCCTATAGCCCTATTTTCCAGTGAAACGGACAGCGCTGAGTGCTGACAAAATGTATCCTCAAGAACAAACAAGGGGGTTAACCCGTGGATAATAAATTGGGGGGAACCGCAAAAGTCCCCCAATTTATCGGGGGATGCAAGGGGGATCTCTGCGTAAGTTCTATGGAATTAACCATATTTATCCAGAAAAATTGTAAAGATAAGATGGCTGATGCCAGCAGCGATTAATCACAAAAGGATTTTTCGATTGATTCAGATTCAACAAACTAAAACAGCAACCAGCAGAAGCATACCCGCTCAAAATTCAAGGACAGCAATCGGGCGTCAGCGACTACCAGGGATAGCTTGGATATTCTGGATACCGATGGCTCTAGGATTGGTGGGGTGCGAACCTACCGCAGATTTATTGCGGCAATTGCCTGGACAGGATGTACCCGAAGCACCGGCATTGCCTAACAGCGCCGCTCAATCCTCCACCATTGCCCAGATGGAAGCCTCTGTCCGTCAGCGTATCAATGAAGTCCGCCAGCAGAATGGCTTAAATCCACTTCAAAACAACGAAAAATTAGCACGGGTTGCTCGCAATTACAGTCAGAAGATGGCTCGTGAGAACTTCTTTGACCACGTTAGTCCAGACGGCAGCACTCTGGCTAAACGGGTTCGGGCTGGGGGAATCTCCTACTGGGTAGTCGGCGAGAATTTGTTTAAAAGTGTTAATGCTCCCCAACCCGTGCCGTTAGCCGTCCAGGGATGGATGAATAGTCCCGGACATCGTGCAAATATTTTGCAAGCCGAATACGCCGAGACGGGTATAGGAGTTTGGCGGCAAGGAAACACTTATTACATTACGCAGTTATTCTTGCGATCGCAATTTTCACCCAAAGATTTATTCAAGTAATTGCGATCGCAATTTGCTTGACGACGATCTGGAAGTGCTGTAATTAAGGAAAAAGCCCTCTTGCCTGTTGAACAAGAGAGCTGCATCTAATGGTGTGAGGAGTAGAACTTTGCAGTTCTTACTATCAGCGTACTCAGCGAATGTGACAGTTCTACCTCTATTAGATGACAATGTTGCGATCGCATCCTCGCTGCTTACCCACTTATCACCTGGTTCCCACAGCCAACCGAATCTTCTACTGGCAGAAAATTAGCATCGTCTCAATTACAAAAATTTACCTAAAAATCTCTCAATTCAAGTGTACAAAATTCCCTAGGCTGGACTCTTGGAACGAAACCCAGCAACCCCTGTACGGCGTTGGGTTGAACGATAGTGAAACCCAACCTACATCTGTATAAACTACATCTGTATAAACTTAAACTTCATCCCAATTCTATTCACTTAAAGTCAATTAACAGGAGGAATCTCAAAATGTCATCCCCAATTCGTCCCCCATTTACTAAAGAAACTGCACTCGCCAAAGTAAAAGCAGCCGAAGACGCTTGGAATACTTGCGATCCTGAACGAGTGGCTAATGCCTATACAGTTGATTCTCAATGGCGAAATCGTACCGAATTTTTTACAGGTCGAGAAGCCATCAAAGAGTTTTTGAAGCGCAAATGGGAAAAAGAACTGGACTATCGTCTGATGAAAGAATTGTGGGCGTACACAGATAATCGGATTTCTGTACGCTTTGAGTATGAATGGCGTGATGCAGAGACTGGTCAATGGTTCCGCACTCATGGAAACGAACACTGGGAATTTGACGCTGATGGGCTGATGAAAAGGCGCGATATGAGCGCTAATGACTACCCAATTCAAGAACAAGAGCGTCGTTACCAATTTTAAGTGAATGCTGAAAAACTTTGCATCAATTCGTTGTGTCGGGCTTTTGCCTAGCCTACATTAATTAGAGAAAATAGAAGAGGAATCAAGGCTTGAGTTGGATCGCGTTAGCATCTTTAGGATTATTTTCACTGGTTGTTTTTAGCTGTTTGGGCGTAAAACTGGCGAAGCAATCAAGCAGTAACTCCCGTTTCAGCGAGTTGTACTTGGTTTGACCTTCTTTTCGGATCTGGATTAACCCCGCTTCCGCCAGTATCTTGGAGTGGTGACAGAAGAGAGCTAAACTAATCCCTAAGTGATTGGCTATCTCGCTTCCGCTCATTTCCTCACAAGAAGCTAACATCTCCACAATCCTCAAGCGTGTAGGATCGGAGAGAGCTGCAAAGATTTTAGCCCGAAGTTCTATGTCCCGAACGGCAGCTTGAGACGCAGAGGGCGGTTGAACGCTATTGTTGTTATCGATCATGGGAAGTAGGGGTTAGTACAAGAAGCCACGAGCAAGCCCCAGCAGGACTCTGCGATTACTCTGATGTCAACGCTAACAGAAGGTTGAACGACGGTACAGGCGTGTCTCACGCTCTGGATCTATGCCGTTGGCTAAAATTTACCGTCTTACTTCTATTTTACGTCTTGGCGCTCAGTAATGAAATAGTTAAATAACTACTTGACTATTAGGGAAAGATTGTTCTAGTATTTAATCAAATGGTTGTTTAACTACTAAACCCTTTAGGGGAATGAAACCAGATTGGTAACTTTTAGCAGCGAGTTGAGTGGACGCGATCGCATGATAATGATGCAATGCGCTTCCTGCAACAGCCGCTGGCATTCCCCTCACGTTGATCTACAGCCTGAAGGAGGCGGGAAACCATGTCAGACAACGCTAAATATGTCACCTTGACCAAAGACAACTTTGAAACCGAAGTCCTAGCAAGTAAAGTTCCAGTTGTGGTAGATTTCTGGGCAGCTTGGTGTGGTCCTTGCCGAATGCTCAACCCATTGGTTGCAGAATTAGCTGCCAATTTTGAAGGAATTGCCAAGGTTGGCAAGCTGAATATTGACGACTATGGACACATCGCTACACAATACAACATCCAAGCCGTTCCCACGCTTCTGTTCTTCAAAGATGGTGTGGTGGTAGATCGAGCCACTGGCGTAGCTGCTTTGGAAGTGCTTGCTGACAAACTTAAAGCTTTACTTCCACAGAACAACTTAACCACAAAGCAAGTGGCGATAAACTAACTTAGGACTTACGCAAGAACTCTCTGAAACTCTTATTCCTTCGTGTACTTTGCGTCCTTCGCGGTTCGTTTTTCCATAACTTATGCGTAAGTCCGTCCTGTAACTGTCCAGTTTGCTTGCGGTTCGGGTAATCATACGCGCCACTCATACACTAGCTTGCTAGAGTTTCTGATGTCTGCGTTGTGCAATCAAAAACTGTAATGTCGTTCCAATGGAGATTAAGCCAATGAGCGCGAATGTCAATCTTTTCTCACCTGTTCAGCTGGGTTCCTTAGAACTTCCCAATCGAATTGTGATGGCTCCGTTAACCCGGATGCGTGCGGGAGCGGGAAATGTTCCCAGAACCATGAATGCTACTTATTATGCACAACGGGCGTCGGCGGGGTTAATTATCGCAGAAGCCACTCAAGTATCGCCTCAAGGACAGGGATATGCGAATACTCCAGGCATTCACTCAGCAGAACAGGTAGCAGGATGGCGACTGGTGACAGATGCAGTTCATGCTCATGGCGGGCGGATTTTCTTACAGCTGTGGCACGTTGGGCGGGTTTCTCACCCATCACTGCAACCAGGAGGAGAACTGCCAGTAGCACCCAGCGCGATCGCACCCGAAGGTGAAGCGATCACTCTTGAAGGGCCAAAACCCTTCGTCACACCTCGCGCCTTAGAAACAGAAGAAATTCCAGAAATCGTCGAACAATACCGCAAAGGGGCAGAAAATGCCTTGGCTGCTGGATTTGACGGGGTTGAAATTCATGGTGCCAACGGTTATCTACTTGACCAGTTTCTTGAGGATGGGACGAACAAACGCACCGACCAATATGGTGGTTCAATTGAGAACCGCGCCCGACTTTTGATGGAAGTGACTGAAGCGGTAGTCAGTGTTTGGGGTGGACAACGGGTAGGAATTCGCCTCTCCCCAAGCGGCACATATAATAGTATGTCCGACTCGAATCCATCTGCTTTGTTCAGTTATGTAGCTGATTCACTCAACCGTTTTAACCTCGCTTATCTCCACATCGTTGAGCCGAGAACCGATGGTAATACTACCCTCGACAACTCTACAGGAGGCTTGTTTACCGAATACTTCCGTCCTATCTTCAAGGGGACTTTAATCGCAGCGGGAGGATATGACCGCGACTTAGGGAATGCTGTTTTGGCTTCTGGTAATGCGGATTTGGTAGCTTATGGCAGGCTGTATATTGCCAATCCAGATTTGCCAGAACGTTTTGCACTCCATGCTCCCCTAAATAAGCCAGATCGCGCCACCTTTTACGGTGGCGATGAGAAAGGATATATCGACTATCCAAGCCTTGAACTACAGACGGCTTGAGTGGATTTAGTTTCTTTACATAGAACCTCTTCCCCAACCCTTCTCTTACGATGCTTGGGTTCTTAGGTTGAGGGTGAAGCATTCGCGCCTTGTACAAGTTACTTAAACCGAAATATAGCAGTCCTAAATGGTTCGTGAAGGCGAGATACCCGACTTCTCTAAGAAGTCGGGTATCTAAGTTTATTTCTGTCTTTAATTCTCGTTCTTAGATTAACTGCGTAAGAAGGTTATGAAGGAACTGTCAGCGACACACCATTGTCTTTTGGTGTCATTTGCAGTAAAAACGGAACCGCTTTTTTAACCCAGTCTTTCACCGCTGTGTAAGCAGCCGCCTCTTCTCCAAAACAAATCTCTAACATATTGGTATGAATAATGCCTGGGTTGAGGGGAATCGCCGCCATTCCCGAAGGTAATTCTTGAGCCAACGACTGAGTTAATCCTTCAATTGCCCACTTGGAAGCACAGTAGGGTGCAACTTCAGGCGAGGTGGAACGACCCCAACCTGAACTCAAGTTGACAATGATGCCACTATTGTTTTTAATCATGGCTGGAACAAAGTAGCGAATTACATTAGCGACTCCTTTAATATTTACATCAATGAGTCGAGAAAATTCCTCGTTATCGACTTCCCAAAGTGGGGCGGGTTGATTAATTAATGCGGCATTATTAATTAATAAATCGGGGGATGAGTAGTTAGCTAACAGTTGCTCAGCCCAGGCTTTCACTTGAGGTTCGTCCGCAACATCCACGCTGGCAAAATGATGGGGCGTTCCAAATTTGCGCTTAAGGTTCTGTGTTGCTTCCGTTGAACGGGCGCACCCACAAACTGTATGCCCCAGCTCAATAAATTTTTCAGTCATGGCAAGACCGAGACCCCGACTTACCCCTGTAATTACGATCAGTTTTTTCATAAGTTATACCAATCTTGGATTTTAGATTTGGGATTTTGGAATGGTCAGACGTGGAAACGCAATTATTCGCATTTCTACTACCCCAAATTTAATTGCCAGCTAAGGGTGAATTGTGCCATCAGGCATCATTGCCTTTTGGAGTATAGTCCGCGTCAGGTTAATGCCAGTGAGGTTAGCGCCGGTGAGGTTAGCGCCGGTGAGGTTAGCGCCGGTGAGATTAGCGCCCCTAAGGTTTGCTTTGTTCAAATTAGCGCCGGTGAGGTTCGCTTTGCTGAGGTTAGCCCATCGGAAGTCAGCCTGAGTCATGTTAGCTTCGCTGAGGTTAGCCCTGAAGAGATAAGCATCATTGAAGTGAGCCTCGATCAAGTTTGCTTTGTGCAGGTCAGCTTTGTAAAGGTAAGCTCCAATTAGTTCAGCGTCGTGAAGATTAGCATTACTGAGATCGACGGCAATTAAGTTCGCTGCAATCAGGTTAGCTTCGCTGAGGTTAGTTCTCGTCAGCTTTGCTGCACCGAGATCGGCTTTGTGAAGGTTAGCGCCTCTGAGATCGGTTCCGATCAGGTTCGCATTACTTAGATTCGCTCTTTTTAGGTTAGCGCCTCTGAGGTCAGCCCCGATCAGGTTCGCATTGCCCAAATCGGCATCGCTGAGGTTGGCTTTGCTCAGGTTAGCAATGCTGAGGTTGGCGTTACTCAGGTTAGCTTCGATCAGGGAAGCGGAGTGGAGGTTAGCATCGCTGAGGTTAGCATGACTGAGGTTAGCGGCGATGAGTAAACTATTGCACAGATTCGCCCTTCTCAGATTAGCCCCTGTGAGGATTGCCCCTCTGAGGTTCACCCCTGTGAGGTTGGCTTCGCTCAAATCTGGTTCTATTTGTTGGTTTTTCCTTCTCCACTCAATCCATTTCACTGCACCGTTCTGAAGTAGTGCAAGATGCTCTAGATTTGCCATTTGGATTTCCTTTGCTTAATCCACCAGTGCTAACGCATTGACTGTAATCTGAAGTGGCTTTCTTTCAAAGAAAGCGATCGCATTCCCCATCTCTCCCTCGTCATCAATCTCCTTCAGCTATTCTTGACGCCAACTAGCAGGATTTTCACGACCAGGCAAGCTTTCCAGCGCCACCAACGCCGCCGCAGAACCCGCCAGAATATTCTGTTCTTCTCCGCCCAAATAGAGGCGTCCGAAGCTTCCCACAGCCTGAACTTCCAAGATGTTAATTGCCGCCGCTTTCTCCGCCGCGTTCGCCGCCAGCGCTGCATAAGCGGCAGGTTGAACTTCTAATACATAAAGCGTTTGTCCTGCTAGAAGTAGCTGTCCTCGGCGCGTGCGATTGATCAGCTGCGTTTGGTGAGCATCAATGTTGCGGATAATCTGGCTAGAAACGACGTGCGGCTTGAGACATTCGTCTCGATCAACTCCCAGCGCCTCCAGAATGGCAATGCCTGCCGCCCGCGTCTCTCCTTGGCGGCTGGAATGCACTTCTAGTAGCCCATACAGTCGTTCGACTACCTGCACCCCTGGACGTACAGAGGCAGCTTTGAGGGCGACATCAGTAATCCGGTTGATTTCAATGCCCGGTGAGATTTCAATCCACAGCGACGTATCTCCTGGCAATGGCAAGAACCCTAGCGCTACCGTCCCCATGTAAGCTGCGTGCTGAGGCTGCAAGCTGTCTAGAAATACGTAACTGCGTAGTTCTATGCCCAAGGTGATTATCTCCGGAGGTTAGGAAAAAGGAATCGGGTGCAACATCTGAGTTTACCGCGATCTCAGATCGCCAGAAACTGCGTCTGGTCAGCCGGTCAGGGAAGCGAGAGTCTTCAGGTGGCGCGATCGCGTTTAGGTACCTGAAGACTCACGCAACCAGGGTTCTACCTATTTATAGACCATCGGGTTCTACCCCTTTATAGACACAACTACCCAGGCAGGCGCGTTACCTTAATTTACATAAGTTAACGATAAAAGAATACACCTTTAAGTTATGATGCCTAATCTCTGGGAAGCGACAAAAGAATATTGGCGCAAATTAGATGAGCTAGAAGCTGCCTATCAAAAGGGCGAAGTCTCGATTGAACAGGTAGATGCTAAAGTTCAATTGCTGATGGCGCAACTAGGACGAGAACGCCGTGCAACATTCGCCTATGTTTTTTATAGCTTGCGCCGTCTTTGGGATGAGCAACGGGAAACCATTGTTGGGGTGGCAATTCTCGGAGTTCTGGCGGTTTTCCTTCAAATTGAATACACCTGAAATTCCTAAATCTGGAAAGATGACCGACGCTTAGGTAAGCTGGGATGTATTGAGTGTGTCACGTTACAAGAAAGCGATCGCCTAGAGACAAGCTTTAATATCTGAGTCGCCGATCGATTTTGCCTCATCTAGTCAGCTATCAACCGTAATGTAAAGATTTTTGTCTGGCGCGTGTCAGTTAATAAAGTGTCACGTACTAGAGGATTGATTCGATTGAACAAGCGATATTCTTTATTTGTGTGAGGAGCGAGTTTAAAAGAAAAAGCGTTTGGGGTCGAAACACGGCAAGACTCCCAAGCGCTTTTTCATGTCCGCCAAAATCCCTCAACAACGAACTACAGCTTCAGATTCAGGGCTTATCTTGCCTCCAGAAACGACACATTTGGACTGATAAGCAGGTGGCAATCCTGATGATGGCGAATTGATGGGGCTTTTGACCTCTCCGTAACCCTTCCCTACAAGACTACCGTGTACACACAAGTCGCAGACCTCTCCCTAACCCTTCCCTACAAGGGGAGGGAAAAGGAATAAATTTTTTTGGCTGGAGAGGGGCTTTGAAGATGGCTCCGGCTCCCTTTCCCTACCAGGGAAGGGGTTGGGGGTAAGGGAGTGTCCGATCCGAAAAGTATTGGACTAGATGATTTGTTACATTTTGTTTATTCCGGGATGTAGATACGCTGCTGAGTGATGAGCGTCT
This sequence comes from Coleofasciculus sp. H7-2, assembly GCF_042747725.1. Classification (NCBI taxonomy): domain Bacteria; kingdom Bacillati; phylum Cyanobacteriota; class Cyanophyceae; order Coleofasciculales; family Coleofasciculaceae; genus Coleofasciculus; species Coleofasciculus sp. H7-2. The sequence continues at coordinate 38,368 of NZ_JBHZGO010000082.1, read as the reverse complement.
AGAGTAACCAGTAGCAGAACACTTTTTGAGATTAAGCACCGATGACAGACGAGCCACGGCTAGAGGAACAGGCGCTCTCGCAGGCAGTGGAAATGGGGCTATCTAGCCTGCTGGATGACGCAGAGAACATAGATGTAGATGTCCGAACCGATTTGCTGAAGATGGCGCAAGGACAGGCAGATTCAGTTTCGGTTGAAGGTCGGGGTCTGGCGATTCAGAAAGATATCCGCGTGCAGGAAATGGAATTGCACGCCGATAATGTTGCGATCAATCTCTTTGACGCGATTTTCGGTCAGATTAAGCTAAACCATCCGCTAGATGCAACTGCCCGTGTTGTACTCACCGAACAAGATATTAACCGCGCTTTAAGCTCAGACTACATCCGCAGCAAATTTCAAAGCATGGAGTTGAATGCGGATGGTCAAATCGTGACCTTGGAACCGCAACAACTGGAGATGCATCTGCCGGGTGACGGCAAGATGGAATTCAGTGGAAAGATGCTACTGCATGACGTGGATAAGGCTCGGCAAGTCGGTTTCGCCGCCGTAGTGCGTCCGCGCACTTCTTCAACGCCAATCTTGTTGGAGGGGTTTAGCTGCAATCCTGGAGAAGGGATTTCACTGGAACTCACGATCGCCTTGATGGAGAAGTTAGGAGAATTGGCGAACTTACCCTATTTTGACCTGCAAGGAATGGCAATCCGCATTAAGGAGCTGTATGTGGAAGAGGGTAGTTTAACCCTTTATACCGAAGCCTACGTCAAGCAAATTCCCAATTAACGATCGAGGATGGAGGGCGCGATCGCATAAGCAAGCGGTTCTCCGTTCAACCCATTAGTTCCGCCTGCACGTAGCGCATCTGAAAACCGCGATAACCCCAGCTTCAAGGAGGAAGCCATGACAGAGTTTCAAGATTTTCTAAAGCACCAATTTGCCTATGTTGCGATTGGAGAATTCAAACCTGGCAAGTTTGATGAGGCTGAGCAACTCTATGAAAAAGCTGTCTCAACCTATACGCAAGGCTTTAAGGGGTCGTACTTACTGCAAGAACCGGGGACTGACCGAGGAATCGCGATTATTCTTTGGGAGAGTGTGGAAGATATGCAAGCTAATCAAAGCGAGGCTTATCAAGCCATATTAAATCAGATGAATCCTTTGTTTGAGAAACCGCCGACCACTGCTTTTTATGAAATCGTTAGTGAAATTCAGCCCATAAATGAAAGTGGTGAATCTCCATCCATATAGTCAACCCGAAAAAGCGATCGCTCTATCCGGTCGGAGAAATTTGAGTCATTTGATGTCAAAGGCGTTCTCGCTGGCACTTCTGACTCCAACTTGATGGCTAGATCGATCAAGAATCGCACATGGCTGATGGTTGAGGCAAGACCAGCTTCGTTTACGGGACACCCGAACTGGGGGAAGAATTCTTGCGGATGTTGCCAACGCAACCATAGCTTTCCATCAATCACTTTTGTACTGATTGACCAGCCTTTATATTGGCTGGGAACTTCTTTAATGTCAGTATCAGCGGCGTTGGATGGTACTGAGAATTGGGGTTGACTGGATGGGAGCATCATTAGGGCACGGGAACTCGATGCCCTTACTATCAGTGAAAATACTGTGGCGGGTCGTGATTCAACCCGCAAGCAAAAGTGATTGTTTAAAGCGATTCAGGTGACAGAACAATGAAATCGTTCGTGATGCGCTTCGCACTGATGGTGTGAGGCACGTCACATTTGCCAGCGGGAAGGCTTGGTGGGAATTAAACTTGTGGCGTTACCATGTCATGCGAGTTGCATTCAAAGAGCCAGGACTTACGCAACATCACCACATATGGGGGCAATCCCCCTGTGGTTGCCCCTACAAAATGCTATATGCATAAACTTTGCGTAAGTCCTAAGAGCGTAGGGTGGGTTGAGCAACAGCGAAACCAACAGAACATCAGCATTTGTTGGGTAACGCTCATCTCAACCCAACCTACTAGCTACGCATTTGAAAGGATCTCACAGCAGCTTCAGTGCGTGACCCAAACGTCACCTAGGACAATAGCAACAAATCTGCTCTTGAGGTGCGATCGCATCCACGACTAAACCGATGAAGGTAATTCAGCAAACTTTTACATTACTCACACTGCGAGAACGCCCAGTTGGCATTTGGATGCTGAGCAGTTTTACCGCTGTTTTAGGGCTTCTTGTTTTTATCTCTTCCAATTGGCCTATTGATTTTTTTGGATTGTTCTGTATTGTTTGTGCTAACTTGATGATGTTTGGAAGTCCGGTGAAGAGTTGCCGATTTGACAAACATCTCAATCGAGTAATTCTCAAACAAAAAGGCTGGTTGGGAACTCAAGTAACGGGTTATTCAATTGACAAGATTACGGGCGTTCAAGTAGAAGAATCCAACTTGGGAGGAATTCGCTTTTACCGGCTTAGTCTGACGCTTTTATCAGGACAGCGATTTTATTTAACTCCGATTCCTAGCACTGACTGGGAATTACAACAAAGTTTGGCTAGCTACATCCAACAATTTCTAAGCCATTAAAGTGGCGACAAAAACCCTATAGCGACTCTTTTGGGTAGAGGCGATAGGAAAGCGCACAAAGAGTCACGCTGTTTACCAATCCACCTCATCCTCATCAATCCGTTTGAGCTGGGAATGATGAGGAAAGTCATACCAGCCATCATCCGTTGTATAGCCTATGCGATCGCCTGCCTCGTACTTCACCACTACCCCTTCCGTACAAAAGTCCAAGCGCCTGACTCGACACCCAACCGGAAACTGCTCAACCAGTTTGGGTGAGGTGTAGGGTTTGAAAGCGATCGCGCTATTGTTCACCATTTTCAGACCTCGGCGCGAAGAGTGCTGCCACGAGCAATGCTAGTTTGAGTGTAGCCCCTTCACTCCACTACTGCTAGTGTTGCTAATTATAGTAAAGTATGTTTTAACCCTACCAGTGGAACCGGGAGGAACTCAAGGAAATGCAGGCGATCGTTGCGGGACGCTGATTTCATTGGGAAAGCCAGTCCTCGGCTACAAGGCGACCAAAGCGCTAGACCAGTTGCTAGCCTCGACTAATTTGATCAAAGAGTATCATCTGCACCCCTGATAATGGAGGAACTGGTAGTCATAGTCCGAACCGCAAGGAGAGCTAGACATCCAGGCTTCACTGGTCAAGAAGTGCTGCATTCTGGCAACAAAAACAGGTAGGGACTGGTGTGTATGTTTTACAAAATTCTCGTGGCAATGGATAGCTCTGAAATCGGCAAGCAAGTCTTTGATGAAGCCGTATCCTTAGCGAAAGCGTTTCATGCCAGTCTGATGCTATTGCACGTCCTATCTGCGAATGAAGAGGGCAGTCCAGGGATTCCAGGAATGCCCGGTCTGGACTACTATCCTTGGCGACGCGATGATGTCCCAAGCGACTATCGACAGCAGTGGGATGCATTTGAAAGTCAATACTTAGCGCTACTGCGATCGCGTGTAGATGAAGCAACGAAGGCAGGAATCAGTGCCGAATTCACCCAAAGCCTTGGCAGTCGAGGTGAAAACATCTGTGACTTAGCTCAAACTTGGGGTGCCGATCTCATCGTAATGGGGCGTCGGGGTCGTTCTGGGATTGGTGAGTTAGTTCTCGGTAGTGTCAGCAATTACGTCCTCCATCATGCCTCCTGCTCGGTTCTGGTTGTGCATCGTTAAGTTCCCAAATGGCACGGGAAGGGTGTTTTAGGGGAACGAAGGCAAAACAAGCAAAAGCGATCGCAGCATTGTTATTCACTTGTCATACCCCTGTCACATTCACGACTTATGCTTGTTTTTAAGAAGCATGGTGAAAACCCTTCTCACACCCATCAGTTAGACGATGCCCTTTCAGCAGAAGAGATGAGAGGGCATTTTTATTAGTGAGCGATCGCTTGAGTGTCACTCATTTGAGCTACCTCAAATAAGCTTCACTCAAAAAAGCGACTGGAAACCAGCCTTGAACAATCGCTATATATAAATCTATCTACCACTCAAGAACTGCTTACTCATCAGTGAGATTATGCCTTCTATAAAGAAGGCTTTTTTGTGAAATGCGATTGGCATCGGGTGTAGGGACACGGCAATGCCGTGTCCCTATGGCAAAGCATCTGGATTCATCTTGGCATCTCATAGAGGCGAAGCATTCCGTAAACAAGCTGTCGCCAACAAGATAAATACTTTATTGGATACCATTTCACTTTTGTGAGTCTACACATCAGCTCCCCCCAACCCTGGCGCTTACGCACCACTGCGCTAGAAAAAGGGAAGTTCAGAACAAGATTAAGCGTAACCTTAAAACAGTGAATGGGTATGAAATAGTAGCTGTTCAATAATTCCTCCCAGACTAGAAAAATTGACTCATTTTGTGAGTTCATCGCAAAATGCCCCGGAGACAGCCCAATTCGTGAAGCATAGTGGTAAGAAATCACCGAAATCCCTACCTTTTTCGCACAATGATGAGTAAGGCACATTGCCGTTAGGAATCGGTAAAACCAGAAGCACAGAAGCGATCGCTTCTGTGTGAAACCATGCCAACAACGATTGGCTTTCCCCATCAAGCAGGAGGATTGCATGGCATCCCGTTATGAATTGGTTGATAGGAGTCAATTGGACTGGCTCATTCTTTATCGTCTAGGGATGATTGCCTGTGCGCCACTCGCTGCCGAGTTGATTGGCAGTGCATTTAATATCTGGTACAACCTGACCCAGATTCAATCGCTGCTGACTCCTGCTCAGAATAGAGTATTTGTCAATACTCTCTTGGTTTATAACGTCGTAGTCTACCCAATCGCTCTGTTCCTATGGGTGCAGATCGTGCTGTCGCTACAGCGCCCTTTACAGAAGATACTGCACCGCCAAACCTTGAGAGCCGAACATCTGATTAAAGCGAGACAACGAGCGATTAATCTGCCGTGGTGGGGAATGCTTGTGGCTGGAATCGGTTGGCTGTTGTGCATTCCCGTATTTCTACTCGCCCTGAATTATGCTCCGGGAACGCTCGACCCGCGCGTATTCTTGCACCTGCCGATTTCGGTGATCGTTGCAGCGCTGATTGCCATCCCTCAAGGTTTTTTTACCGTTGAGCTGTTAAGCCAGCGACTGTTGTACCCCTTGCTGTTTCAAGAAGCTCACCCGGCTGAAACACCGGGGGCTTTTCCCCTCTCGCTTCGGCAACGAGGACTCATGTGGGCAGTATCGGCTGGAGTATGCCCCATCGCTTCGCTGTTACTTTTAAGCTTGACCTATAGTGCATCCGCAACGCCAGATCCCTGGTTCACCTTATCCGTCGGGGGGCTGGGTATGGTCTTCGGGTTTACCAGTGCTTGGATGGTCGGTCAATTAGTCGTTGAACCAGTAGAGATGCTACAGCAGGCGGCTCGCACTGTGGCAGCGGGGAACCTCAACATTCGCCTTACCTTGCTGCGAGCCGACGAATTTGGTCCCTTAATTGATGACTTTAACGACATGATTGAGGAGTTGCGAGAGAAGCAACGCTTGCAAGAAACCTTTGGTCGTCATGTCGGTCAAACAGCCGCTCAACAGATTCTCCAGCGCGATCCCAGCTTAGGCGGAGTCGAGCAGGAATTAACGATTCTATTTGCTGACATCCGCAACTTTACAGCCCGATGCGCTGTTTCCTCTCCCCAGCAAGTCGTGACTATGCTGAACTTGTTCCTGACTGAAATGGTAAAAATTGTTGAGCAGCAGCATGGGGGGATGGTAAACAAATTCTTAGGGGATGGATTTATGGCGCTGTTTGGGGTGGGAGATGACCCACACAATCATGCTGCCAAGGCTGTTGCAGCGGCTCAACAAATGCTCGTCAGCCTGCAATCTATTAATAGCGACCTAGAAAAACAGGGGCAAGCTCCTTTAGCAATGGGAATTGGCATTCATACGGGGTCTGTGGTGTTGGGCAGTATCGGCTCGCCCCAGCGCTTGGAGTACACTGCGATCGGAGATCCGGTGAACGTCGCCTCGCGGATCGAATCTTTGACCAAGGAACTCGGAAAACCGTTGCTGCTGAGTGCGGCGACTCACAAGCAATTACCCTCACCCTCGACAATTTCGACCCAAGAATTGCCTCCCCAGCAAGTGAAGGGGCAACCCCACCCGATTATTGTGTATTGCCTAAAGGAATAGTCGGCATCCACGCCTAATTCACTGACCGAAACAGGAGGGAGGAGGGAGGAGGGAGGACTGAGGACTGAGGACTGAGGACTGAGGAGGGAGGACTGAGGAGGGAGGAAGGAGGACTGAGGAGGGAGGAAGGAGGACTGAGGAGGGAGGAGGGAGGAAGAAGGACTGAGGACTGAGGACTGAGGATTGAGGAGTGAGGACTGAGGAGTTACGCTTTTTCAATGGTTTCAGGAGTTTTGTCAGTGAATTATGCCTTCACGCTTCATCTGTTTAATCGGCTGGTTCGTGGTACGGTTTTAGATCCGTTGATGTCTCAAGAGTTTTATACTCCTCCAAATGCATCCACCCAATCTAAACCCCAAACACTTTCAGGAATTAGCCTTGGACAGCGGCATTGACCGCGATCTGGCTTTGCTCAACTTCATCTCATTGGAAGGAGACGCCTTTTATGAGTATTTGTTGATCTCCGATCGCATTCCCCGGACGAATACTGGAATGGTGAGCAGTTGGTGGCTGCATCGCTATGCTCATGGGGCGAAAGGAGGCTGGTGGTGTTCGGGACTAGACCCGCTCAACCATTGGCGTTTGATGGAGTGGGGGTGTTATAAGCCGAACCATCCCAAGCCGGACAAAAAGGGTAAACTCATCAAGTACGAGCATCCTCCCTGCACGCCGACACGGATTTTTTGTCTGAGAGTGCCCCTTCATATCTGGCAGCAGACTGCATCGCGCTACGGCGTCCCCATGCCAGAGAAGATTGCGATCGCTCAAACTGGAGAAGCGCTGGGATTTTGGCAGTGGGTGCTAGAGATGAAAATTCCGGCGATCCTTTGCGAGGGAGCCAAAAAAGCTGCTGCTTTATTAACGCAAGGATATGCTGCGATCGCTTTACCGGGCATTACTAGCGGCTACCGCGTCACCAAAGACTTTCAAGGCAATGTCCAACGCCGACAATTAATTCCAGACCTTCTCGCCTTCACTCGACTCAAGCGCACCTTTTTCATCTGCTTTGACTACGAAACTCAACCCAAGACTATCAAGGCAGTCAATCACGCGCAAACTCAACTGGGCGAACTGTTAGAGGAACAAAATTGCCCTGTCAAAATTATCCGGCTTCCCGGATTAGAAAAAGGCGTTGATGATTTTATTGTCGCCCAAGGCGCTGCCGCCTTCCAGACAGTCTATGAAGCCAGTGTCAACTTAGAAACTGACCTTGCCAAAAGCAAACCCCACACCGAGTTAACCTATTCCCCAGCACTCACCCTCAACCGTCGCTACCTGGAAAAATTGCCTTTTCCCACCTCTGGATTAGTCGGAATCAAGTCTGCTAAAGGAACCGGAAAAACCACCGCACTTGTATCGCTGATCCAAGAAGCGAAAAATAGAGGCGATCGCGTTCTGCTCCTCACCCATAGAATCCAACTAGGGCAGTTCTTGTGCGAAAAAATAGGAGTGAATTGGATTAATCACCGCACACTCGAAAAGCGGGAGAAAAACTCCCATAACTTATTACCCATTGCCCCATCTTTAGGACTTTGTATTGATTCCATTTGGAAGCTGAACCCAGAACATTGGCAAGGCGCGATCGTGATTCTGGATGAAGTTGAGCAATCCTTATGGCATCTCCTCAACAGCGACACTTGTAAAGACAAGCGAATCAAGATATTAAGAGTCTTCCAGCAGCTAATCTCCACTGTGCTGCAAACTGGCGGTTTGGTTATTGCCCAAGATGCTGACTTATCAGACCTTTCCCTAGACTACCTGAAAGGACTAGCAGGAATTAAAATTGAGCCGTGGGTTGTATTGAATGAGTGGAAGCCTGAAACTGGCTGGGATGTCACCTTCCACAACACCCCAAATCCAACCCTGCTAATTCAACAGTTGGAACTCGATCTGATCGCCGGACGAAAGTGTTATGTTACAACCGATAGTCGTTCTGGGCGTTACAGTTCAGAAACCATCGAGCGCTATATCAAACAACGTCTAGAACAGTTCCTTCGACAATACCCCAAGACGTTAGTAGTCAGTTCTCAAACAACCAACACTCCCGGTCATGAGGCGGTCAATTTTGTTGAAACCATCAATCAAAAAGCCTTAGACTATGACGCAGTTTTTGTGACTCCTAGCCTGGGTACAGGAGTCAGCATTGATGTGGAACATTTCGACCGTGTTTATGGTATTTTTCAAGGGGTAATTCCAGACTCAGAAGCCCGACAAGCATTAGCCAGAGTCCGTCAGAGCGTACCGCGAATTGTTTGGTGTGCTAAACGAGGCATTGGCATGATTGGCAGTGGTAGTAAGAACTATCGGGTACTGTCTCATTGGTACCAGGAAAATCAGAAAGAAAACCTAGCTTTGATGAGTCCGCTTCATCCAGTTGATGTGGATTTGCCCTTAGTTTATGACCTCATTCACCTAAGAACTTGGGCGAAATTTGCAGCTAGAGTAAATGCTTCGATTACCCTGTATCGTCAATCTATGTTAGAAGGATTAATCGCTGAAGGACATCAGGTGAATGTCATGAGTGATGCTCCCCCCCATGAGCGCCTCAGAGAGCTACGGATGGCACTTTTAGCAGCAGCTCCTTGTGATTGGGAAACGTCTAAAAAGCTGGTTCGAGAAATTGTTAAAATTCAACAAGAATTTGAAGATCGTCGCCAAAAAGCTAAATCTATCAAGCATCAAATTGTCAAAATTAGGAATCAAATTGAATTACAAGCAGCCAGTGCAGTTGCTAATTCTCCAGATATCGATCGCAGAGAATATGAGCGTCTGTTAACCAAACGTTCTTTAACGGATGAAGAGCGAAATCAAGTGCAAAAATACATCTTGAAACAGCGTTATGGGGTAGAAGTGACTCCCCAATTAAAGCTGCGGGACGATCGGGGATATTATTCACAGTTGTTGGTTCACTACTATTTGACTCACGAAAGCGAGTATTTACAACTACAAGATCAACAAGAATGGCATCAGCAGTTAGAAAGAGGCGAGGGTAAAGTTTTTCTGCCAGATTTGAATACTTACACTTTAAAGATTGAGGCGTTGAGAGCGTTAGGAGTAGTACAATTTATCCATCCAGATCGTGAATTTCAAGAAACTGATTTAGACTTAATTGAACTCAAAGCTACTGCACTCAGGTGCAGCAAGCACATTAAACGAGCTATCGGAATAAGCATTCCGATGGAAACAGAGAAAGAGCGTCTAAGTTGCATAAAAGTGCTTAGCAAAGTTTTGAATTTACTAGGATTAAAACTAAGGTCATTTAAAAGAAAAGATGATGGGTATAAAAATCCAATAAAAGTTTATAAAATTGACTCAAAAACTCTTGATGATGGCAGAAGCGAAATCTTTGAAGCGTGGCGTTCCAGGGAAGGATTAATGCGGAAGAGTGTTTCCAATGATAAAGTTTTCACCCTGAAAGCTGAAAGATTTAGCACCCCATGCAAACCAGCGCTATTTCATTCCCAGCGATATAGCAATCCTAAGTGATTTCTAAAATTCTCTTCTTTTTCTTTCTTGGCGTTCTTGGCGTTCTTGGCGGTTCGTCAAAAAAATATATTACAAATAAAATAGGATTGCTATAAACTGAGGAACGGCGAGCAACATTGATGAAAAAAACAGCTATTTTAAAAGCTTTTGTATTCAAAGTTACAAATTTAGTTCATACAGAATTCTTCCTTAAGTGCAGGTAAGACATCCTATAAGGATTAATGTAAAACAGGGAACAAGCAACAGGTAAAATTTACTTGTTGAGAACTGTTGCAACCGCTAGGCACAGCGATCGCTATCGAGTAGATAGGCAAACCCGACTTTCGTTGAGCAAGAGTTTCCCTTAGGCTTATCTACGCTAACGCAGGGATGAGTGCAACTGATTGACAAAGCCGTTTGGTTTGTTGAGAGAATACTGATGGTTTGTTGTGCAGCCTACTTTTGCTTTTGCTTCTTTGGGGTAATTTTATATGAACTCAACATACGATTTTCAATACTTTCAGGGGAGTTCTCTTTCCGATCTGTTTGCTCAAGACATCGTAGATGCACGGTATGCATTTATCCTAAATTACCCGGCGACAGCGAGTTGGGCTGCTTACCCTAACAAGAAAAAATACTTTATTCAAGACGGTAGTAGTGAAGCCACCAAAACTTCCTTCGACAAAATTTGCCAGAAGGAACCTTGGAAAAATCTGGCGGTGTTAGGCGATGTCATTCCTGGGGTGATCGTCAGTTCGCCACCAGACGCGCTGATTGACTATTGGCGGGAGCATTTTGGCTTCAGCTACACCAATATAGAGAGGATAGACCGCTCAACTTATCTGGATGAACTCAGCCAGAGGGATACTCCGGAAGAGTCGCTGAGCGATCGCTTTGATAAACTTATCACTCTATTTCCCTTCGATCATCTCAAACCTGAAAAACACGCCGTCAATCCGGACACCCACTACCGCTTGCTTAGCAAAGTAACGCTAGCCGATCTGGGGATACAATGTCCAAAATATGAAACATACAATCTGCACGCCTTTAGCCTGAAAGACATTCAATTACCACAATTCCCATACTTGATCAAAACCTCCCACGGACTGTCAGGAGAAGGCACTTATATTATCAAAAGCCCCAGCGAACTGAACTACTGCTTGCAGGAATTAAGGAAATACCTTGATATTAAGTTCGTGGATACGATTATTGTCTCGGAGTTCGTCAAGAATGAAGTGCAGAACTCCTGCGTGCAGTTCTATGTTAGCAAGGCGGGAGAGATTACGCTCATTGGCACTACAACCCAAATTGTAACTCCAGAAGGCAACTATTTAGGGGGACTCATTCACTACCGCGAAACCGACATGAGCAAGTTCTTTGAGATGATTGCTGCTGTTGGTAAGTATGCTCATCAACAGGGTTATTTCGGCGTGATTGGCTTTGATGTATTGGAAGATAAAGACGGACAACTTTATGCAATCGATGCCAATTTTCGAGTGAATGGCTCGACTCCACTCTGCTTGCAGCGTCATACTTTACTGGGACTGGGAAAAGAGGTAGCTAAATATTCCAGTGATTATCGGATGGATGGGACATTGGACTCTATTCTTGTCACCTTGAAACCAGAACTGGAGCGCAAGGACTTTACGATCTTGTCGGCTTTAGAGAAGGTTAAATACGGAAAGATTTACACCGAAATTTACGGTATTGTTGCTGGAGAGACGACCGAAGATATGCAGCACATCGAGCAGAATTTACAGCATAAAGGATTGCAGTTACTCAGTTAAACGTTAATGGATTGGTTCAAGCATCATCTTCTAGGTTTCAGCTTCATTTCCATCCGATTTTCCCGATTGCAATATTATCCAACCAGCGCTAGCAATCAACGCACTAATCACTAAGAACCCAACATCGTAAACGAATGTATGCGAACCCGTTCTGACATGATGAATGCCTAAAAGATGATGATCGATGACTCCTTCAATAAGATTGAACGATCCAAACCCTAGTAATAGGGAGCCAATGAAGGTTGATGCTGACAAAGAATTACTTTGTTTTGCGGCTCGCCAAAGCAGAAAAATCCCAATTAAGGTCAGTAACCAATCAAACAGATGAAACAAACCATCACCGAGAGTGTTTAGTTCCAAACCGGCAACGGTAGCATCAGTTTTAACACTGGAAAACATATGGTGCCATTGTAATAATTGATGAATTACAATCCCATCAAAAAATCCAGCCTGACCCATTCCTAACACAATACCAGCCGCAATCAGAGGGCGGCGATCGCGCTGATGTATGGAAGAATTTTCTTGACTACTCACCTTAGATGTAGTTTGGTTTGAAGTCATGACAAAACCTCCGTAACAACCTCAGCGCGTACATCACTCCCAGCTAAAACGAATTTTTGAGTGCTGTTCATATTTACTATGGGTAGAAGAAGCCTACTCCCAGTGAATAAGTATAACTTTTCAAAAGTGGCAATTTATATCGAATTAGAGCGGTCTAACACCGTCTATGCTTTAGTTATACTGCACCAGACCAAACAGGCGAGCGCCTTCGGTGACGGGTGCTATTTCAGACGGCAAACCGGGTTATTTGCTCTGTAGCGCTGTTTCCTCTGAAGTTCCCCGGAAGTGGGAAAATGAGACAAATGGCGCTTAGTGACAAAATTGCAAGGAAAGAGGGAAATGCTAAAACGGATTGCCGCACTACTACTCGTGGTATTAAGCGTAAGCTTGCAAAGTTGCACTGTCGCCAGTGCCACCAGTGGCTTAAAAAGCTATGTAGATAGCACCGACGGTTATCAGTTCCTATATCCCAACGGCTGGGTTCCAGTCGAGGTGAAAGGTGGAGCCGATGTCGTGTTCCACGATATCATTGAGCCTTCTGAAAATGTGTCAGTCGTCATTAACCCAGTTGCGGCAGGGAAAACCCTCGCTGAGTTGGGGACACCGACGGAAGTGGGATACAAATTATCAAAAAGCGCGATCGCACCCCCAGGATCGGGACGCGAGGCAGAATTAGTGAACGCTGAAAAGCTGGAATCTAACTCTAAGACTTATTACATACTGGAATACACCGTCAAACTCCCCAATCAGCAACGCCATAATCTTGCCTCTATCGCTGTCAGTCGCGGCAAACTCGTCACCTTTAACGCTTCTACCCCAGAAAAACGCTGGGGAAAGTTGCAGCCGTTGTTGCAGCAAGTCGTTAGTTCATTTTCCGTCTATTGATAGTTATTGACTGATGGCTAATGGCTAATAAAAGTGATGAGAGTTATGAGGATTGAGGCGAAAAGAGAATTATTTAATTCAAAACGCGCTACGCGCCGCTACGAAGAGCAAAACTCAGACGCGATTAATCGCGTCTCTACTTAAAACTTTTTGACAATTAGCAATTCGCCACTGATAACATAACGATGAACCTTCCCACTTTAGTCTTAGCCTCCGCTTCTTTTGCCCGCCGCCGCCTGTTACAAAGTGCCGGGATCGAGCCGGTGGTTTGCCCTAGTGATTTTGATGAGTCTCTAGTCCCAGCTAGCGTTGCATCCGAATTGGTGCAAACTCTGGCGCTGCGTAAAGCTGAAACGGTTGCGAATCAATTTCCAGATGCTTTGATATTGGGATGCGATTCGGTTTTGCTAGTTAACGGCGAGATTCATGGGAAACCAGCAGATGCAGCACAAGCGATCGCCCGTTGGCAAAAAATGCGCTCCCAAATCGGCGAACTCTATACGGGTCATGCTTTAATTGACCTGCAGCAAGACAAAACGGTGGTACGCTGCGGCATCACAAAAGTTTACTTTGCCGATGCGAGCGATCGCCAGATTGAAGCCTACGTCGCCACTGGCGAACCCCTCAACTGTGCTGGCTGCTTTGCCCTCGAAGGGAAAGGCGGACTATTTGTAGACAAACTGGAAGGTTGCCATACGAATGTCATTGGTCTCAGCTTGCCACTACTTCGCCAGATGTTCGGTGAACTGGGATACGATGTCACCGATTTTTGGCAAGGATGAAGGATGAAAAAGGTCCGTTTTCCAGGCTACCAGTTTCCGGCGGGACATCCGTTGCTACTGACAACGAATGACTGACAATTGATTTGTGCCTTTTTCTTAAATTGCTCCGGAATTTGTTAAGGTTCCTAGATTTTTGAGCGAGGCAAAGGATCTGCGTGTCTAATATTGGCTAAGGCAAAGCTTTTGGAGGGCTTTTCTTCATGGGAGTAAGTAACGAGTTTAAAGCACAACTCAAGGCTGGCAAAATTGTTGAGGCACTCACCTTGGCACTCAGCGAAGCCATCGAGTTAGAAATCACCACCTGGGTTTCATCCGCTGACTCAGACACCTCGGCTGGAGTAAGGACAGATCAACCTTTATCCGGTCACTGTATGCGAACCCGCATTAACATTGTGGATGGTGATATTGAAAATGAAGTAGGCAGCGAATTTCTCAATAGTGGCCCCTACAACGAACTGCGAGAATTTCACCTCCAGCAAGTTCAGGAAGGTCGGGAAATCATTCAGGAAAACCTGGCAAACTTGCAACAGTTGTTTACAGTTCTAACGAACACGCTATCTGAGATGCCTGGGTCGCGCTTGCGTTCAAATCCGCAACAAGTGTTACCTCCCATCAATTCAGAAAACCCTTGAGAGTCAGAATAAATGCAAGTCAAAAGTCAACGCTTCACTTTAGGACTGAGTACTGAGTGCTGAGTGCTGAGTATACCCCAGACTTAAAAATCGGGGCTTGACATCAGGACGCGAGAGTTCCTTCGGGCTACATCTACTTGAAACAAATTGCGTCTCTAATTTCCGGTTTGAAAAGGCTTGTACCCTACTTACTCAGTCCTAAATCCTCATTCCTTAGTCCTCAGTCCTAAATCCTCAGTCCTCAGTCCTCATTCCTCAGTCCTCAGTCCTAAATCCTCAGTCCTCAGTCCTAAATCCTCAGTCCTCAGTCCTCATTCCTCAGTCCTAAATCCTCAGTCCTCAGTCCTCAGTCCTCAGTCCTCAGTCCTAAATCCTCAGTCCTAAATCCTCAGTCCTCAGTCCTCAGTCCTCAGTCCTCAGTCCTAAATCCTCAGTCCTCAGTCCTCAGTCCTAAATCCTCAGTCCTAAATCCTCAGTCCTAAATCCTAAATCCTCAGTCCTTGGAAATCAGGTTATGGCGGCAAGCGACAAATTCAAACAACAACTCAAAGCTGGCAAGATTGTTGAGGCACTTTCTACGGCACTCAGTGAGGCGATTGAGTTAGAAATCACCACTTGGGTTAGTTCTGCCGACGTAGACGACAGGACAAGCGAAGAACAACCTAAACCTGGTTCGCGGATGCAGACTCGCATTAATATTGTCGAGGGCGACATCACCAACGAGATTGGCGATCGCTTTCTCAACAATGGTCCCTATAGCGAACTGCGACAATTTCATCTGGAGCAAGTTCAGCAAAGCCGCGAGATTATCAACGACAACCTCAAGAGTTTGCAAAAGTTATTTGGGATGTTGGTAAGAGTGGGGTACCAGAATCCCAATGCTGCCCCGATTCCTCCAGAATTGTCTGGCGTTGATAGTCCTCGCCTACCGCCAGACGAAACCGCAGCTTCCAGCGTGACGATTGAGCCGGAAGTGTCGCTTGTTGAGGAGTCAGCAACAGATGCGATCGCGTTTGACCCCCGTGTGGAGATTGACACGGTTTCTGACACTGCACCCATTCCACCACCCATCACACCCGATTTCTTGCCCCCAGCGACACCAGAAACCCCTGTAGAGCCAGCCGTGAGTGCAGATGTTGAGGAGTCAGCAACAGATGCGATCGCGTTTGACCCCCGTGTGGAGATTGACACGGTTTCTGACACTGCACCCATTCCACCACCCGTCACACCCGATTTCTTGCCCCCAGCGACACCAGAAACCCCTGTAGAGCCAGTCGTGAGTGCCCAGGAGTGGGAAGAAGCCGTCATGCAGGAACCGCCGTTTGAGCCAGGGTGGACGCCCGAATTCGGCTCGGCGGTGAACTGGGGAACTGAGGAGGAGTGGGAAGAAGTGGAAGTGGAGGAGGAACCGCTACACCGCTTCTCAGGGGGGTTTGCGCCTGTTGAAGAAGATGAGGACTGGAATGAGAATGACGACGGCTGGGAAGAAGATGAGGAACCGCCAACGATGCCTGATATCAGCAGTAATAGCGATCGCATTTCAGATCCAATAGCAGTTTTGTTTGGAGACACCCCAGTGGAACCGCCCCAGTCTTCTCCACCGATGTCAGAGAATACGCGATCGCCCGTCAACATTGAAGAGGCTTTGTTTTCAGAAACACCGCCAAAGCCGTCTGATGAATCTGAAGAAGATGAAGATGAATTTGGCAATCCATCGCCTCCGCCACCATCCAAATAATCATTAAAACAAAACTCGACTCTTACAACAATGGTTAATACACCAGATACCAACAGCAACGAGATTAATCCCAACCTGCGGAAAAAATTTAACAACTTTTTGCAGTCCCTGAGCGATGTGCTAATCGACATCACGGCTCTCGAAGTAAATACAATGGTCGTGGATCACATTAGCGGGAGTAAGTTTATTCCCTGGGAAGCGTATCGAGATATTTACCCCATTTCCACAACCTATCTAGAAAGGGCGGGAATCCATCCATCTCTATGGTCTCGGTATCTGAGTCTGCGTAAACAAATCGAGACGGAGTATTGCCTGTACTACCTTGAGGAGCAACTTTTAGAACAGGATGCTTCGCAGCTAAGAGAGTATGTCCGAATTCTCAGCGATCCCACAACAGAACTGGATATTCAAAGAACAAAACTGCCTAACCCGCTCAGTCCTTCTGCAAATCCGGCTGTTGAGATTAACAAGATTCAAAACCTACTCGACGACGGCAGATTTTTACGTAGCTTGCGGAAGGTTGATGAACTGAAAGCTGCCCTTGATAATCGGAATAAATCTTTGCAAAAAAGCGAAGCATCTCAAGCAGAAGACCCAGTTGGAGAAGTAACAACCGACATGATTTATGCCCAATCGATTATTCAGTTAGATGGAGATATTATCAACCGCTATCATCAGAGACTTTTTGAACACGAGCATAAAGATATCATTTTAGAGATACACAGACAGGGTGTTACTGCGGGTGAAAAACAGTGGCATGGGTTATTAGAATTTATGGTAAATTTAGTAGAATCGCTGGTCAATCAAGGCGGTTTATCTATTAAAAATTTATTCAACAACCGAAATTAATCACCATAAAACTGACCCAATAAAACAGGAAAGATGAGCTGAGAAGGAGTGGGAAATTATCTATCAGGTTCCTTTAGGCAACCTCTTCATTTAGATTCGTACATTCAAATCGAGGAAGTCAAAGATGCGAAGGGACAGTTAGTGTCTCACTTCATCAGATTCAACTTAGATGAAAACCTCCTCGATCGGATTTTGCAAGCCAGAACCAATGGACAAAACTTATCCATCTCCCGGCGTTTGTTAGCAGAGTTGCGTTCTTATGCGCTAGTAGATGCGGGAAGCTGCTTACAGTCTGGGCTGGTTTTCTGTACTCACTACGATCAAACTGAGAGTAGATCGGTATCGGAAAACTTTGTCATGCAGAGTGCGATCGCTCTCGATGGAGATATCATTCACCAAATTCGCCACGATTGTCTTAAAGATTCTACTTGGTGTTTAGCGATCGCCACTGCCCACCACTGGCTGATCGATCAACTGCTCAATCAGCTACAGCTCAAGATTGCCTTATGGTTAAATGGGCTATCTTGGATGCTCTCTTTGCTAACTACGGCGGCGACAGTTATCTCTAACTTACAGCGCCTGAATTTATGGACGCTGTTAGCATCGGTAGCGATGGCGTGGTTCTTGCAAGTAGGCTTTAAGCGTCTGCTGCTGTTATTTTTGCCGTTGCTGAGACGTTGGGTTTTTCGTCAATTGTTGTTGCGCTTGCTTTCTGCCAATCCGAGGCACAGAAAGATTGCTAAAGGTATTTTAGGGCGGTTCGTGCCATAACAAAAGGTTCAATATTCCCCCCTCTCCGTCCACGGAGAGGGGTTGGGGGTGAAGTTCCTTTTAGAACCGCTATATTCGAGTTAGGTTGCATGAAGACTAGCGATCGCTCTACTCCCATCGCTCTAACGAACTCGATAAAACTGACTCGTATGCAGCACCGCTTCACCATGATCCGGAATCCATGCTACCCATTCGTCCTCAGACTGCTGGCAAAGTAGCAACGCTTCATCATGGCTATAGGGGTTGGGAAGTTCTAGCAACTGTACCCAAGTCGAATCCTGATACTCCATCTGAGACGGGGTTCGATTGGGTTGAGGTGCCCAGTTTACAGTCCGAGACAACAACGGAAGCACGCAATAATTCAATGTCATATCTGTTTCCCCTTCAATCGCAACATAGCACCCATCGGCTGACTGCTCTCCATCGCAGTTAAGAGCCTCCACCGAGCAGCTATTTTCAAAACATTTCTGTAACAAATGCTACAGAATTTTTGCCAATCAAATCAACTACCTGTCTTAAAACTTTATGTTTGCTAAGACAGAACCAAAGAGGGATGCAAGATCCAGCTAATAAATTCTTTGTGTTGAAAAAATAACCACTCAGAAATGACTACTTCACCGTTGAAGATTTTATGGGTACAGCGGTGGAATCAGGTGAGGCTTCGACGACAACAGCCGCTTTATTTTCTGCCACCAATTTAGGTTTTAAGTAAAGATTTTCCAACAAGACAGCTGCACCCGCCACCCAAGGAGGAACAATCAACGCGCCAAGAATGCCTAAAACCTGCGTTCCTCCCAGCACCGCCAGCAGTTGATACAAAGGATGGACTTTCACGGAAGAACCTACTAGCAGCGGATCGAGTACATAAGTTTCCACATTCTGGATAATCACGAACAACAGCAGCACCCACAGGAACGTCCACCCACCTTGAGAAACTGCCACGATGAGAGCGGGAACTGCTCCCAAAACTGGTCCCACAAAGGGGATCAAATTGGTGAAACCAGCGATAACGCCAAGTCCTAGTGCAAACTCCGATAGCCCTAAAAAACCTAAGCCAAGGGTAATCGCTACCCCTAAAATCCCTGAAACCGCAACTCGACCTTGGATATAATTCCCCATCCGCTGGCTCATCGGTGCCACTTGAGCCTCCAGACGTTCATCCCAAGGCGACGGGAACAGCTGCACCAAACCTTTAACCAGGTTTTGACTACCAGCCACCATATAACCGGAAATCAATAAAGCCAAAATTAGGCTAAAAACGCCGCCTATAATTCCTCTGGTGATGTCGTAAGAGCGCAACAGGACTTGTTGACTGGAACGAAACACCCAACTGGTCAGCGCTTGGGTATCAAGGAGTTGGCTGACTAAATCGGGTCGCTCGTCATTGTAACTGACCACGATTTTCTGAACGAGTGCCCGAAGATTTTCGATGTATACTGGCAAATTGACGGCAAGCAGTTGAATCTGCTCGGCTACGGTAGGGCCGATGATCAATCCCGCCCCAACGATGCCAGAAATTAGCGTTACATAAACAACAATTACCGCCAACCACCGGGGAAGCTGCAAGCGTTCCGCCTTGTCGATGAGGGGGGCAATCGTTGCTGCAATGACTACGGCAACCATGAGGATGACTAGCAGACTCCGCAGCTGCCATAGCAACACCCCCAGCAAACTGGTGGCGACAATTAGCAGTATATTAGATAGAGAAATTGCAGTGCGCCGCTCTAACATGATTTAGTAGCGATGGGCTAGATGAACTACCTACACAAAGAATAGCGCTATCGTGTGGGCTTCCAGCGTCGCCGGGGAATGCCTCAGTTTAGACTTGCACCCTCCCTTTGTTGGAATACACACTCGTAACCTAACCCCCAACCCCTTCCCTAAAGAGGGAAGGGGAGCCATCTTCAAAGCACAATTTTAGGTATGCGGTTCAGTTTAGCTTACAGGACTTACGCAAAGCTTATACATATAGTGTTCTTGTCGGTTCAATCCCCCTGTGGTTGCCCTTACTATGTCGCGCAAGTTGCGTAAGTCCTGATTTGCTGATGGGGATCTTTGGGTATTGACATGAGGAGTTTCCTTAATTTAGCCGTGTTAGAAAAGGCATCTAACGGCAGAAGAAGAAGAAATCAGAACCCGATCCTATTGCCAAAAGGTGTATTTTCTGGATAGAAAGTCGCACGCTCCGCAGGTTAAAGTTTTACATGAGCTTACTGATTCTGGATTGATTTTAAGGGGGTGTGTGTGGAATTTTTTAACATTAACAATTCCCTTGGATTTCTAGAGCAACTTTCTGGGTTATGTTGCAAAAACTTACTTAAAAAAGTCAGGACTTACGCAAATAGCACCACATCTGAGGGCAACCACAGGGGGATTGAACCCGAAAAAACGCTATATGTATAAGCTTTGCGTAAGTCCTGAAAGTTTGGGTACGGAAATCGGGATTTAACCGCTGATTCTATATAAATCTACAACACTTTACTCATAGATACATAGCACCACTCCCGACCCAGAGGAATAGGATGTCGAATTTTGATCTCGTTCTGAAATTATTGCTGCAACTGACCGTTATTCTCGCTACTTGTCGCATTGTGTCGATGATTGGGCGGCGCTATTTTGGTCAAACCGATGTTGTCTGCGAGATGATCGCGGGGGTAATGTTAGGGCCATCTCTGTTTGGTCTGCTTCTTCCTGATGTGCAGCAATGGCTGTTTCCCAAAGCCGCGATTGTCATTGATGCGGCAACGAAAATACCCAACCCATCAATGTCGATTCTCTTTGCCATCAGTCAGATTGGGTTGGTCATTTATATGTTCTTGATCGGCTTAGAGTTTAATACCGATCTGATCAAGCGCCGAGTCAAGAGTGCAGGTTTGGTATCCGGGGCAGGAATTTTGGCTCCCTTCATCTTAGGCGCGATCGCTGCTTTGTTGTTGTACGGCAATGGCGAACTCTTCAAACCTGGAATTACTCGTCCGGCAGCAGCGTTATATCTGGGCGCATCCATGTCGATTACAGCATTTCCCATGCTAGCCCGGATGCTATACGAACGCGGCATCGCCAAAACCCGCTTCGGGACGCTGGCACTGGCAGCAGGTTCGATCGATGATGCGACGGCATGGTGTTTGTTGGCGATTGTACTCGCCAGCATTAAAGGCAGCGCCAGTATTGCCGCTTTTGCGATTGGCGGGGGTTTTGGCTACGTGTTGTTGATGATTTTCGTGGGGCGACCGGCATTTACCTTCTTCTCACGTCGGACTCAGCAAGAGAAGGGCGTGACGATGCAAACCCTGACATTAGTATTGATAGTTTTGATGTTATGCGCGTGGTTTACCGATTTGGTAGGCATTTATGCGGTGTTTGGGGCGTTTATTCTGGGCACGGTGATGCCACGGGGCGAATTTGCCGATCAAGTGCGCCACCACACTGAGTTTTTGACCACTTCGTTTTTGCTACCGATTTTCTTCGTCTTCTCCGGACTGAACACGCAAATCGGGTTAGTTAACACGCCGCAATTATGGGCGATCGCATTATTGATTATCATGATAGCGATCGCGGGTAAAGGGCTAGCTTGTATGCTGGCAGCAAAACTCGCAGGTGAAAGTTGGCGCGAGTCCGCAACCATTGGGGCACTAATGAACGCACGAGGATTGATGGAGTTAATTATCCTCAACATTGGTTTAGAGGAAGGTGTAATTACGCCAACCTTATTTACCATCATGGTAGTTATGGCAATTATCACTACGCTAATGGCATCACCACTGGTTTCATTGTTGTTGCAAGGAACAAACTATGAACCTGTTCCCAGATAAGTAACACCCTGTGCAACTTTTTCTTAGCCCCGTTTTAAAGCCTACCGTGTTGTACACACAAGTGACCTATTTTGCTCAAAGCCCTCCCAGACATAACCCCAGCCCCTTCATCTCAGGACTTACGCAAAGCTTATACATATAGCATTTTGTAGGGGCAAGGGCAATCCCTCTGTGATTGCCCCTATATGTGGTGATGTTGCGTAAGTCCTGAGTTGCCCTAGGATCTCGCCTTCACGAATCATTTAGGATTGCTATAACGATAATCAGACAGAAAAAAACCTTGACTCCATAAGAAGCCAAGGCTTTTTTGCATTGATAATGAGTTGTTATGGCGCAAGCGTTCACTACCTAAGACCGCTCTGATGGAGGGTTGAGCCTCCCCTCGGTAGTAACAAAGTGGAGGAAGCGACAAAAACTCCACACCGTCCATGCCTTTTGTTATTCAAACCGTTCGGTCATCTGGCGTCGCTCTTCTTTGATGACCGATTCTGGGCCACTGCGGCATAACGCCCATCCGGTGTTTTGTTTTCCTTAATCAGAATAACAATCGCCAATTTAAATGTTGTCGTGCTAGCGGTAGAACCGATGTCAGTCTGTGGTTGCAACTCCCAGCTTTCCTAACATCTATCCCCGGTAGGAAAGTTACATCCAGTAACTGTGTATACAGCAACCACAGCGGCTATCTGCTCAAGCCTATTAACAAGATGGTGAATCCCTCCAAAAGTCGCAGCCACAATTGAAAGTACAGTCATGCATTTTGGCTGCCTTTCTAAGACCAATCTTTGTTTTTTGTGGGAACCTCCCTTTGGCTCGGACTTTGTCTTTTACCGTTACATTTTTTAATCTAGACACCAGTCAGAAAACTTGACAAAAGGGACGCAAGCAGATAAATAATTGCAACATACCAGAAACGATGTCCCAAAGGGACGACCTCTTCCAGAGGTTCGCACCCTTAACCCGCTACAATTTCAGAAAACTCTTTGAGGCATCTACCTATGAAAATCCTCCACGGTACTTGGATTCCTCAGGCAGAAGCTAATTTCCTGCAAACAGGTGCATTTTACCTGTGGGTAGAAACCCCGATTTTCAAAAAACGCCGCAACTCCCAAAAAAACATCCATCCCAGCCATCTTGCCAAAGACGACTTGGAAGCTTTTCTAACCAATGAATTGGGAATCGCAACAGCACCCTATCATAAGATTAGCGAGAATATTTCCACTCAATACATTGCCCTTCCCACAACTAACAACCAGCCTCTCCCTTCTCCTGAATTAATCAAATATCTGGAAGAAGAAGTTAACGAAGACTATGAAGGATTTACGGACTGGGAAATTGATACTTATGAAGTGAACACTAGGGTGAAAACCGGCAGTTATAGCTATGCCAAGGTTAGCAATGTTATTAAGCTGCTGAACGATATTCACTTTTTGGCTTTACATAACTTTGGTGAAATTATCATTGGTTCAGACCTCCTATTTTGGTATCACTATACCCAAGCATTCAAACAAATTATATTCAAAGACCAATATATTCCCAGTCTCAAATATCGAGAACTTCCTGCTGTAACCAAAGGAAAACGCAAGCCAAAAGCCAATCTCTTTGAAATTCATGCAGGATGGGAGATTGTTTCTGAAAAATACGAAACATTAATTCAAAGATACGTAGACTATATGCCTCTAGTCTGCGTTGCCGGTTCTGCCGTACCACGTGCAACAGTAGAATTCTTTTCTAAAGAAAGCTTACTCAGTCACTTTTCGGAATGTCTGCTGCATGAAATTGTCACCCATACTCCCTCGACTGCTAAATTCGATCAGCAGATTACAGATACCATCCTTTATACTTGTTTCTATCCGGACAGCAAGAACCCGCAAACTACCGAAAAAACTTTAGAAGAATACAAACAATGGTATGCTTGGAAAGCCAAACTAACCCGCAGCCAAAACACAGGAAATTTTGACCTTTGCTTTCAGTTACAAGAAGCTAACTCGGAAACAGATAACTGGCAAATTGTTTTTTTTGCTAACTCTAAACAAGATCCATCTTTAAAACTTTCCTTAGGGGATTATTGGCGACTGAATCAGAAAAGTAAAAAAGATATTCAAAAATATTTTGGCAAAGATTTTGAAAATAATCTGCTTTTAAATTTGGGATATGCAGCGCGGATGTATCCTAAACTGTGGCAGGGGTTGGAAACTGACCAGCCAATTGGGTTGCAAATTAATCTGCAAGAAGCCTTTGAATTTCTCAAAGAAAGTGCCTGGGTATTAGAAGATTCCGGTTACAAAGTCATCGTTCCCGCCTGGTGGACGCCTGAAGGTCGTCGTAAAGCGAAAGTTCGGCTGAAAACGTCTTCTCGAAGTCTCGGTAAATCCAGAGCTGCTGGCAAAGGATACTTTAGTTTAGACGCTATTGTTGAATATCAATACGAGCTATCAATTGGCGGTCAGCTGGTTACTCAAAAAGAATGGCAGCAACTCGTCAAAGCTAAAACGCCACTGGTGCAATTTCGCGGTCAGTGGATAGAACTAGACCAAGAAAAGATGCAGCAGATGTTGGAATTCTGGCAATCTCATGCTAAAGAAAACCCAGAAATGACTCTGTTAGACTTCATGAAATTAGCCGCAGCAGCGGAGGATGATATTGAAGTCGAGCATGACCAGACATTGTCAGAAATGATGGCAAAGTTAGAGGATAAAAGTAGACTGGAGCCGGTTCAAAATCCGCCGAAGTTGCAAGGAAATTTACGCGAATATCAAAAACGCGGCGTGTCCTGGTTGCAATATTTGGAAACCCTCGGTCTAAATGGTTGTCTTGCCGATGATATGGGATTGGGTAAGTCGGTTCAAGTAATTGCTCGGTTGGTGAATGAAAAAGAATCGACAAATTCAATCTTACCAACTTTGTTAATTGCACCAACATCAGTTGTCGGAAATTGGCAAAAAGAAATCGAAAAATTTGCTCCTCATCTACAGGCAATGGTGCATCATGGCAGTAGCCGCATTCAACAAGTCGCTGATTTTAAAGAAGCCTGTCTTAAGCATGATGTTGTGATTACGTCGTTTACTTTAGCTCGAAAAGATGAAAAACTTTTGCATAGTCTGAAATGGCATCGAGTGGTGGTGGATGAAGCGCAAAATATCAAAAATCCTAAAGCTTCTCAAACCAAGGCAATTTTAAAGTTGACCGCTAACCATCGACTGGCACTAACGGGAACACCAGTAGAAAATAGGTTACTGGATTTATGGTCGATTTTTAACTTTCTGAATCCTGGCTATTTGGGTAAAGAGGCTCAATTCCGGAAGGGTTTTGAGATTCCGATTCAGAAAGACAATAATCGGATGAAATCTACGACTTTGAAGAAATTGGTGGAACCTTTTATTTTACGTCGAGTAAAGACTGACCAATCAATTATTAATGATTTGCCGGATAAAGTTGAACAAAAATTATATTGCAATTTGACGAAAGAACAAGCTTCTCTTTATGAAGCTGTCGTTAAAGATGTGAGCGAAAAAATTAATGATTCTGAAGGAATTCAGCGCAAAGGTTTAATTTTATCAACCTTGCTGAGGCTGAAACAAATTTGCAATCATCCAGCACAATTTTTACAGGATGGAAGCGAATTTTCAAGCGAGCGATCGCATAAACTCAGCCGTCTTGCAGAAATGGTTGAGGAAGCAATTTCTGAAGGCGAAAGCTTATTGATTTTTAGCCAATTTAAGGAAATCTGCGACTCCCTAGAAAAATACCTCAAACATACTTACCACTACAACACTTATTACATTCATGGAGGCACCAACCGCAACAAGCGAGAACAAATGATTACCGAATTTCAAAATCCCGAAACTGAACCATCGGTGTTTATTCTCTCCTTAAAAGCTGGCGGCGTTGGCATTACTCTAACTAAAGCAAATCATGTCTTTCACTTTGACCGCTGGTGGAACCCCGCAGTTGAAGATCAGGCGACAGATAGAGCTTTTCGGATTGGTCAGAATAAAAATGTATTTGTTCACAAATTTCTTGCGATTGGGACTTTGGAAGAACGGATCGACAAAATGATTGAAGATAAGAAAAAGCTGTCTTCTGCTGTTATCGGTACCGATGAAGCTTGGCTTACAGAACTCGATAACGAAGCCTTTAAACAACTGATTTCGCTCAATAAAGCTGCAATCTTGGAGTAATCATGGCTCAATTTAGCCGTACCTGGTGGGGAAAACGCTTCATTCAAGCCTTAGAAGCCTTTACCGATCCTGCGAGATTAGGACGGGGACGTTCTTATGCGAATGGGGGAAAAGTTCTCCACTACAAAGTTGACCAGAATGCAATTAGTGCTAGTGTCAAAGGTTCAGTTAATCCCTATTTTGGAGTTTACAAAGAACCAACATATATTATAAATATTGAAATTACACCGATTGATAAATCTAATTGGTCGAAGGCGATTAAACACCTGTCATCAAAAGCTAGCTTTGTCTCCAAGCTGCTGATGAATGAAGTTCCCGATAATATTGAAGATGCTTTTTCTGAATTGGGATTGCATCTTCTACCCCACAATCGCAAAGATTTTAAAACCAGTTGTTCCTGTCCAGATTACGCCAATCCCTGCAAACATATCGCGGGTGTCTACTACTTGGTAGCGTCCCAACTAGACCACAATCCGTTTCTCTTGTTTGAACTCAGAGGTTTATCTAAAGAGGCACTGCAAGCGGAACTGGCAAAATCTCCTTTAGGGGAGGTTTTATCGACTGAACTTACAGCAAAAGAAATCCCTTTAGAATCTTCCGCGTCTTACTATACCCCACTGGAAAAAGTACCCGTTACTGAGAAGATAAATCCTAGAGAATTTTGGCTGGGGACTAAGCGACTGCCTCAAATGGAAGTAGCATCGCAGGCAAGTTTACCAGCGATTTTGATTAAGAAACAGGGAGACTTTCCGCCTTTTTGGAAGAAAGATAGTTCTTTTATTGAAGTGATGGAGGAGTTGTATGAGCGGGTGAGAACAAAAAATCGAGAGGTGATGTAATACTGCTTATTTCTCGTCCGCCTTGTAGAGACAAGAGTTATCGCGTCTCTACGTCAATTAAAGGCACCAGAAAATGTGCGGTGGACTTGCATATTTCTACATGAATAAATTGCAGTAGATCCCCCCAACCCCCTGAAAAAGGGGGCTAAGAAGGAACGCAAATAGCGACAGAATTAATCAATGGGATTAAGCCGTAAGTCCACATGGTTTCTTGGCAGAGAAATGAATAGGGGCAGGTTTTAAAGTGAAACCCGCCCCTACTTCCGATATATTTCGTCCAACCGCTGCGGCTATAGGTCTTAAGCTATGAACGAGATTCACCATATCTTCTAAGGAAAGCGCCTGACGAGCATCGGAAACGGATTTTTCGGGTTCTGGATGACACTCAATAATTAAGCCATCTGCGCCACACGCGATCGCTGCCTTCGCCAAAGGTGCCACCAATTCCCGCTTACCGACGGCATGAGACGGATCGACAATGACTGGCAAGTGGGTTATCTGCTTCAAAGCCGCTACTGCTCCTAAATCCAGCACATTGCGCGTATAGTTATCGAAGCTGCGGATACCCCGTTCGCACAGCACCACATTGGGATTACCGTGGCTTAAAATATATTCTGCCGCCATGACAAATTCTTCAATAGTAGAAGCTAATCCACGCTTGAGTAGTATTGGCTTGCCAGCTTGTCCCAAAGCTTTCAGCAAGTCGAAGTTTTGCATATTGCGGCTACCAATTTGCAGCATATCAGCATGAGTCGCAACAGCTTCTATTTGTCCAATTGACATCACTTCTGTGACGACGGGAATCGAGTAACGCGATCGCACTGAAGCCAAAATCTGGAGTCCTTCCACTCCCATTCCCTGGAACGCATAGGGAGAGGTACGGGGTTTGTAGACACCGCCCCGCAGCGCCTGAACGGGTGCGGCGGCGAGTTGACTAGCGACAATCTCCATCTGTTCTAAGCTTTCCACTGTACAAGGACCACCGATAATCACAAGTTCCGTCCCACCTAAGGAAACTTGTTCGGAAAGTTTGACAATGGTTTGGTGATTGGCGTGAGATTGAGAAGCAAGTTTGGCGTTAATCATGGTTCGAGTCTCCTTGAAGTTAAAAGATTTTCCTTTTTCCCCTTGCTTGCAGGAGGGGGAGGTTAGAGGTTGACAACAAAAAAGCCCGGAACCTTTTGTAGTTCCGGGCTATAGACGATTCATTGGCATGACGCTATTTACCCGGAACTTGTGGGCCAAAAATAAAAGCCATAAAACCAGCTACTGAAATAGGTCATCACGATGAAAAGTTGCTCCTTAAAACAAAAAACCGCAGATTTTACTCTGCGGTTCACCGGGCGGTTCCAATGCGGGCACTGGATTCACTGCCGGTGAACCGTCCTAAACCAATAAAAGTAAAAACTGCTGCTGAATATGCTACTGAACATAGGGGGAAGCGTCTAATTTGGTCTAATTCTGAGAATTTACTGCGTACCTGAGAATTCTGGCAAAAGCCAGTTTTTTCTAGGTCGCTATCGAACTTATCACTCTTTTATTTAACTTTTACGCAATAAGTCCATTCATCACTGAACTTAGCAGAGGGATCAAACTGCGTCAAGACCCCTAGGAGCGTTTCCTGAAGCTACTAATCTTGAGGAAACGCCTGAATTAACACCACAGAACTGACTACCAGTAAACCTCCCAGTATTTGTCTGCCTACGAGTTGCTCTCCCAAAAAAACGATTCCCAGCAGCACCGTCACCACGGGTTCGATGGTGGAGAGAATGGCGGCTCTGGAGATTCCCAGCCGCTGGATACCCGCGAACAGGGTAACGATGGGCAGCACCGTGGCGATCGCTACCAAACCGGCGATTGTCGCTAGAGCGATGCTCGTTTGGGGGAAAATCAGCCCCCGCCCCAAGCAAGCGGCTCCCATAAAAGATAGGGCGGCTCCCAGGGACAGATAGGCGCTGGTTGTCACCGGAGAGAGCGATCGCACTAATCTAGCCCCAAACGTCAGGTAAAGTGCACACCAGGCTCCCGATGCGATCCCCAGCCCTAACCCTAAAGGCTGCACGGTAGTTCCACCCAAATCCGCAGTCAGGAAACAGCCGGTGAGG
This sequence comes from Coleofasciculus sp. H7-2, assembly GCF_042747725.1. NCBI lineage: Bacteria > Bacillati > Cyanobacteriota > Cyanophyceae > Coleofasciculales > Coleofasciculaceae > Coleofasciculus > Coleofasciculus sp. H7-2. Next base: position 9,803 of record NZ_JBHZGO010000082.1, on the reverse strand, counting down.
GCTAAACCGAGGGCAATCTTCCGGTAGAACCCAGGGCGATCGCCTTCTATTACCCACGTCAAGACAGTGACAAAGGCAGGATAGGTGTAAAGCAACAAAGCAGCAACGCCAGCACTGGTATACGCGAGAGCGCCAAAGAACAGAGTTGCTTGGATAGCATACCCCACGCCTCCCAAAAGGGTGGAAGCGATCGCGTCTTGCGGTTTTAAGCGCCACTCGCCTCGCCACACCAGCCAAGTCCAGAGTACCGCCGCCGCGCCTGTAAACCGCCAAGCCAGCGTGCTGGGCAAATCTAACCCTTCCGCATAGGCAAGCTTAGCCAATATCGCCAGCGTCGCAAAACCCGTCGCGGAGACGGCTATCAGAGCAACTCCCACCCGATTAGGGTGCGGCGCGGTTCTTTCTTCCTCTAGTTTGTGGTTTGGCATGGAGTCCTCCTGCTTCTACATCAGCATACGAGGAACGGCAGGGTGCAAACTTCATCCGGATGACTCACCTGATGGGACGGTGGCAGCAATATGCTCTCCAGAGGCGATAAACCTTTGTGTCTATACATTGAGGCGATCTGAGCAAAGGTTCCCAACTCCAGTGAGTGCGACATTGACAAGTTTCCAGATATTCTTACAAAGGTGAGAGCTGCTCAATTCTCGATGGCATCAAGCAGTGAAAGCATCAGCGTCTCAACCATCCAGTGGAGAACTCGTTGCTGCTTGCCTACGTCTCATTGGGTGGGAAAAATTCACCATGCTCTGCAATTTTAGCCACAATTTGCTATGTCAATCAAGAAAATTATTTCTTACGCCCTGCTAATTTTTGTACCCATTTCAATTGCCGCTGAATATTTAGGGTGGGGTTCGCTTGCAGTTTTTATCACCTCAGCGATCGCTATCGTTCCCCTAGCAATTTGGTTAAGCACTGCGACTGAAGAAGTTGCCGTCGTTACGGGACCTTCGATTGGTGCCTTGTTAAATGCAGTTTTTGGAAATGCGACCGAGCTAATTATTGCCTTAGCGGCTCTAAATGCTGGCTTGGTTGACATTGTTAAAGCAAGTATTACTGGAACAATTATCAGTAACTTATTGCTGGTCATGGGACTTTCCATGCTTTTAGGAGGACTGCGCTATAAAGAACAGGAATTCAAACCGATTGTGGCGCGGGTGAATGGTTCCTCAATGACGCTGGCAGCGATCGCCCTGATTTTGCCCACGACGGTCATCAATACCTCAAATGGTGTTGCACCCGATGCAATTCGCAATCTCTCTCTCACAGTCGCCACTGTTTTAATCGTAGTTTATGCTCTGACGTTACTGTTTTCTTTAAAAACTCATAGCTATCTTTACGAAGTGGGATTAGTCGATTTAGAGTCAGAAAATTCAACAGGTTCTGGAGCTGAATCAACTGCCCACAAACCGAATCTTTGGCTCTGGATTGGTGTGTTAGTAGTATCTACTGTTGCAGTTGCCTTTGAGTCAGAGATTTTTGTGGGAGTCGTGGAGGAAGCAACAAAGGGTTTGGGTTTGACTCCCTTATTTACAGGTGTTGTTCTGTTGCCTCTCGTTGGCGGTGCAGCCGAATATGTAACTGCGGTTAACGTTGCTCTCAAAAACAATATGGATTTATCTGTTTCTGTGGCAATGGGGTCTAGTTTGTTAGTTGCCCTGCTGGTAGCTCCAATTTTAGTTCTGGTAGGAGTTGTGACTGGTCAACCAATGGATCTCAACTTCAATCCTTTTGAAGTTATTGCGGTAGCGATCGCCGTCACTGTTGCCAATCTTATCAGTCTAGATGGACGCTCTAATTGGTTAGAAGGCGTACTGCTCTTAGCAACCTACATCGTCTTGGGAGCAGCTTTTTACTTTCATCCCGCCTAATGGTTGTTTTTTGGCAATTCGGGAAAAAGTTTTGAGTTATGAGTTAGGGCAGCAGCCCTAGCTCATAATGAGTGCCTGCACAAACGATCCCAGCGATGGAAGCACTACCACCCGTCCGGTGCGCGAACGGCGCATTATCGAAGCCGATGACGCGAATTAGGCGATTGAGTCTGAGTAAAGATTCAAGATTCATCTCACATCAAAAAAGCGATCGCATCCGTGATTTTGAGCGAATTTTCCCTTTTAACAGCGCTTAAGGTAGCATTTTCGAGCTTAAAAAATCAAGCCTTTCTAATTGCCCTAAAAAAGCTTATCTTTGCCAATTTTCAGAAAAATATGTTTAATTGTAACTTGAGCGCGATCGCCTAACTCAGGAGCCTTGGTGGCATCCGAGGTTCTAACGTGTCAAAAAGCACCCGTAAAAGCTGAACCAGTCCGCTCTAAATAATGAGAAAATATTAAGTTATCTATCATAAAAACTTGGTTGCAGAATTATGGCTCAAATTCAATTTGCCAGAGGTATCAACGAAGAAGTCATACCGGATGTAAAGCTAACCCGCTCTAAGAGTGGCGCTCATGGCACCGCCACGTTTTTTTTTCAAAGTCCCAACGCCTTTAACACCGAAACCTCAGGAGAAATCACTGGGATGTACATGGTTGATGAGGAAGGAGAAATTTTGACGAGAGAAGTAAAGGGCGTATTTGTCAACGGTCAGGCGAAAGACCTCCAAGCGACTTACCTGATGAAATCTCCTGAAGAGTGGGATCGCTTCATGCGCTTCATGCAACGGTATGCCAAAGAGCATGGTTTGGAACTTAGCCAGTCTTAAATAAAGCGCTAAGTGCTAAGGGCACAAGGCTTTGCCCATGCAATCCGGTTCGGATAAGCTAATTTGCCTACCAAAAACCTCCGGTAGAGACGCGAAATGGTGCTGTACTGCACCGCACCGCGCTAACGTGCCGCTGCGCGAATGCACCATTTCGCTAATGCGTCTCTACACACCTCAGGACTTACGCAACATCACCACATATAGGGGCAACCACAGGGGATTGAACCCGAAAAAATGCTATATGTATAAGCTTTGCGTAAGTCCTGACGCCTGCAATTCCCACTAAATATGCCCTGAACCGAACAGTATTGAATGCCAGTGCCCCTACGGAGTGCTGAGTGAAGTCAGGAGCCAAGATTCTTAGGAGCGGGTTAATCGGACATCCGTGTGGCAGTAAGATATCGCAGAAAAGCCCGTTTTTAAAAACTTAAAACCCTCAAGGGAATAACTTACCGATGACCAATCTGCCTCACCCTGACACGCAGAGGATGACAGTGAGTTGTGCTGTCATTACCGTTAGCGATACGCGATCGCCCGAAACCGACAAAAGCGGTCAACTGATTAAACAGTTACTCCTCGATGCCGGTCACGCGGTCTCAGAGTACGCCATTCTCAAAGATGAACCGGCGCAGATTCGGGCGCAGCTACAAGCACTCGCTCAACGCCCGGATCTGGATGCTTTGATCTTCAATGGAGGCACTGGCATCGCGCCGAGAGATACTACCTACGATGCCTTAGAGAGCTTGCTCTCAAAAATCTTGCCTGGATTTGGCGAATTGTTCCGGTTTCTCAGTTATCAAGAAATTGGCTCGCGGGCGATCGCATCTCGCGCCGTTGCCGGTGTCTATCAAACCAAGCTGGTATTTTCCATCCCCGGTTCTACCAATGCCGTTAAACTTGCCATCCAACAGCTAATTTTGCCAGAACTCGTTCACTTAGTTAGCCAGCTACAGAAGAGTGAGGAGTGAGGAGTGAGGACTGAGGAGTCAGGGCTGAGGGCTGAGGGCTGAGGACTGAGGGCTGAGGGCTGAGGAGTCAGGGCTGAGGACTGAGGAGTGAAGAGTCAGGAGTCAGGGCTGAGGGCTGAGGGCTGAGGGCTGAGGAGTGAAGAGTCAGGAGTCAGGAGTTAGGAGTTAGGAGTGAAGAGTCAGGAGTCAGGAGTCAGGAGTTAGGAGTTAGGAGTGAAGGCATCTTACAGGCGAGTCAGTGAGAAATAGAGAGGACTAGGTAAGTGAAAGATAGAGTAGAGCGATTTGAAGATTTGATTGCTTGGCAAAAAGCTAGAATCCTTACAAAAGCAATTTATCAAGTCACTCGACAGGGTGACTTTGCAAAAGACTTTGGGCTTTCTAGGCAAATTCAACGAGCAGCAGTCTCCATAATGTCTAATATCGCAGAAGGCTTCGAGCGAAGTGGTCGGGCAGAGTTTCATCAGTTTCTTTCTATCGCCAAATCTTCTTGTGCCGAACTTCGTTCTCAACTCTATGTCGCCTTTGATATTGGCTATCTCAAGCAGACTGAATTCAACCAGCTCTTAACACAGGCACAAGAAGTTGCTCGAATTACCGGCGGTCTTCGCGCCGCCGTTGAGAAACAAAAATACCAACAAAAAAAGGACTGAGGAATGAGGACTGAGGACTGAGCTAGAAGAAAAGAGATATTTAAGAACGAGCAATTTTTCTCCGGTTTCTTATTCTTATTTCTTCCCTATTTTGTTCTCTTTTATTCAGCCCTCACTCCTCAGCCCTCAGTCCTCTTCACTCAGCCCTCACTCCTCAGCCCTCAGCCCTCAGCCCTCTTCCCTCAGCCCTCTTCCCTCAGCCCTCAGCCCTCAGCCCTCAGCCCTCTTCCCTCAGTCCTTAGCACTTACCGGACACTAACCGGTCGGTTCCGTTGAGGTTTGGGTTGGGCAAGGCGGGTGTTTTCCAAAGCCGCGATCGCGCGAGCATATTGGGGATCTTGCTGAGTTCCCACCAGCGATGGATTCGTCCCCAAACGCTTTCGCTGATCGTCGTTCAGGTCAACCTTGATATCAGGAGTAACTCCCTTGTGGCTGATATCCGTTCCCTTGGGCGTGTAGTAGTGGGCAATCGTGACCGCTAAACCCGAACCATCCGAGAGAGAATGCACCGACTGCACTAACGCTTTTCCAAAGGTTTGAGAGCCAATAATCGTGGCTCGACCATTATCCTTCAGCGCACCTGAGAGAATCTCGCTCGCGCTTGCCGAGTTGCCATCTACCAGCACAGCCAAGGGCAACTGCGTCAGCGCCGTGCGATTGGTCGTAAATTCCTCGTTGTCTCCCTTGCGATCTACGGTACGGACGATAGCACCTTTGTCCATCCACATCCGGGCAATTTCCACACTCGCGTGCAATAACCCACCCGGATTTCCCCGCAAATCCAACACAAAAGCATCTACTTTGTCGTTATTCAGAGATTGGATGGCGCGGCGCATCTGTTCCGCTGAGTGAGCGCTAAACTCATTCAGCCGGATATAGCCAACGCGCAACTTGCCTTCCTGCTTGACCGACTGACGAACGGCTGCTATTGCAATCTGCGCTCTGGTCAATGTCACATCAAACTCGCCTTTTCCGTCTCGTGAGAGCTTAAGGGTAACTTTCGTCCCCACCTCACCCCGGATTAGGTTAGCGGCAGCTTCCACACTCATCCCTTTTGTGGCTTTGCCATCAATTGTCACAATCTTGTCCCCAGTCTGGAGTCCCGCTTTCACTGCTGGGGAATTCTCAATGGGTTCTACGACGGTAAGAGCCTGAGTCTTTTCGTTCAGTTCCAAGCGCAAACCGACACCAGAGAGTTCGCCGGAAGTTTGATTTGTGAGTGCTTGGAACTGTTTGGGGTCTAAAAAGCGGGTGTAGGCATCGCCCAAGGTTTCCAATGCTTCCCGGATCGCTTTGTAGGCATCTTCACGGGAATTATAGTTTTTGTTCAACAGCTGTTGCCGCTTTGCTTGCCAATCCACCTGATTAAAGGTGCCATCAACATATTCGCGGTTGACAATTTGCCATGCCTCATCGACAACTGATTTTGGACTTTCCTGTAGAGCAGCGCGAACGGAGGAGCCAAAGAAAGACAAAGCTGCTGTCGTGGCGATCGCTCCACCAAAGAGAGCAACATGGAGCAAAGAAAAGTTTTTTGGGGATGGATTCATGAACGATGGCTCGAACGGGTGGGGTTTAATGTGTAGATACCGCGTGACGCCTGAAACGAACTATTTCTAAGATACTCAGGTTAATTAACCAGGCTGCATCAATTTTGTGCCAGTTCGCCCAGTGTCCTCCTTCGTCTTTAGTAACAAGGATAACAGTCTAATTTAACTAGACTCTCCTGCAAATTTTTGTATACCTAAGTGTAATCGCCACCATAGTAAAAGAACAACAAAATCGGTTGGCTAGCTAAAGTAGTCTTAAGCATCGGTTAAATACCCTACTCAAAGTCTCAAAATGCCCGGAAAACGCAGAGGTAGCTCAACTGTGCGCGATCGCATCAACTCAGCTAGTCGGGGTAGTTTCAGACGATGGCGACGACTTCTACTACCAGGAATCGCTATCTTTGGCGTCATCTTGGGGACATGGCTATTCACTATTATGCTAACTTTGCGCTCGGCAGCGTCTGGTTCGGTGGATGCCTATTTTGTTTTAGGAGGCAGTATTCGTAGGGAAATATACGTAGCTCAGCTAGCAAAACAATACCCGCAAAGCCGTATATTAATTTCTCAAGGTTCTCCCGAACCGTGCATTTTGCTAATTTTTCAAAGGGAAAATGCTCCCATAGAACGAGTTTGGTTAGAAAAGTGTGCAGACTCCACCTTTGGCAACTTCTACTATGGTGTGCCGATTCTACGCCAGTGGGGAGTAAAAAAAGTCAAACTAATCACTTCCGGCACCCATCTACCGCGAGCAATGTGGCTGGCACAGATTCTCATGGGCGCTCATGGCATTTGGGTAGAGCCAGAGATTGTTCCGGAACAAGGCATTCCTGGCAATCGAGAATCTTCTTTCAAGACAGGATTGGACTTATCTCGTAGCTTGTTGTGGGCGCTGGTGAGTCAGGTTTATCAGCCTAAATGCTCAAAATTAATTCCCCTGAAGGATGTAGATATAAAAGATTGGCGTCAGCGGGGTTTTAAGTGCGAACACCAGGGGAATATTCAGTAGTAGCGATCGCATCTCTTACCAAGTCGTAACAGATGCGATCGCCGACTCATTTTTTAATAAATGGTAGTTTGAGAAGCCATCGCTCGAATGGTAGATAAGGGAATTTCATAGAAGTACCTCTGGCGAAATTTTTCTTCTTGAACTGCTGCGATAAATTGTGCGATGGCTTCCTCTGATGTAGGCAATTGTCCATTCCCTAAATCAGAATTAGCGGCATCTTCCTGGGGATGCCAAGTGATTTGAACCATCCAGTCGAGTTGTTTAACATGGAAGCCGAGATGAGAGATTGCTTCTAGTCCGAGTTGTAGAGTGCGATCGCTAATTCCCAGCTTCTGGTGCAGTTGAGTATAAGTCGCCTCTTGACCCGTGCGACTAAGATATTTGGCAATTCCTAACAGTTGCAGCCAGATTTGGCTGGGGGGAACTGGTTCTGGGGGAGGATAAGCGATCGCTAGTTTTTGATTTGCCTGAATCGCCCGTCTGAACCACACTTGCAGCTCATCCCAACTACTGGGGCACTCTCGAACTGGCAGGACTGATAGCGGGGCAAGAAGTGCGGACTGAGGACTCAGGACTGAGGACTCCACACGACAGTCTAAAATCCAGTCTATCTGGTTAGGAGTGCCTAACTGATGCGGCTGTGCTAAAGAACGCACGGCAATTATCCGCACTTCATAGTGAGGTCTGATCCCTTTATTGGGATTTTCGTAGCTATTAAAATCAAGCTCGACAATTGCATCGCATCTACCTTGGGGTAAGTCTTCCTTATAATGTCCCCACCAGATTCCTGAAAACCCGGTTTCGCAAGAGTCATCCCGAATTTTAAAAGTAGTTTTGATATATTGAACTTTTGCGCCTTTTAAGTCCTGAGTATTGCTATTCCAACTATTTTCAAACCAGCAATTTTGAATCAGCAGTTTTGGCGCTGGATTGCCCATACCGCATGGTTCTAATAGTTTCAATTCCCAAAACAAATCTCTTCCTAATTCGCTTACCGTACACACCAAATCTGCCTGCACAATAGGAGCTAAAGGTGTCCCATCTGGGGTGCCGACAGAAGCTCGCAACTGCTGGTTAACAGCTTCTGTAAACAGGGGAATCTTATCAACTTGGAGACTCAACCCAGCGGCGAAGGGATGACCGCCAAATCGATGTAATAGGTGTTCTTGCGCTTTCACCAACTGGTAAAGATCGACTTGATTCACAGAACGGGCGGAACCGCGTGCTAAAGCGTTTTCACTCAAGTCGCCTTCTGTACTCAACAAAATGGTAGGACGCCCTGTTTCCTGCGCCACTTGCCCCGCCACTAAACCCAAAACACCGACAGGCCATTGAGTATCGCAAAGAACAATGACGCTAGTAGTTGATAAGTCCAACTGGCTTAGTTTTTTATTAACTTCAGCGGCGACATCTTTTTGCAATGATTTACGACGGGCATTGGCTAATTCTGTTTCTAATGCCAACTGCTGACAGCGCTTCTCATCGCGGCTGGTGAGTAACTCCACGCAGAAGGAAGCATCGCCTTGAATGCGGCTAACCGCGTTAATTCTAGGGCCAAGACCGAAAGAAATGTCCGTTGGGCGATCGCCACTTTTCTGACACAATTCCAATAGACGAGCTACCCCAGGACGATTCCGTTTTTTGGTTTGCTGTTGCAGCACTGAAATTCCTCGCTGTGCCAAGTAGCGACAATCACCGCTTAACTGCACCAAATCGGCAATTAAACCAATTGCCACTAAATCCAATAAATCTTCTAATGGCTGTTGGGGAACATCTGGCAAAGTTTCATAAAGTGCTTCTACTAACTTATAGGCAACTGCCACACCCGAAAGGTGAAACATCGGATGATCGTTGGATAAATAGCGGGGGTTGATGATAGCTGTCAACGCTGGACGTTCCTCTGGCAGGGTGTGGTGATCCGTGACAATTACATCAATCCCTAGCTGATGGGCATATTCAATTTCCTTCAGATTTGTGCTGCCAGTGTCGCAAGTTACAATTAGCTTCGTTCCATCCTTAGCAAGGGCATCAATTCCCCGTTCATTGAGTCCATGAGACTCGGTTAAACGATTGGGAATGTAATAAACGAGCTGCTGCTGGGTAAAAAACTGTCCTAGTCCATCCCAGAGAACCGATGTTGCGGTAATCCCATCAGCATCAAAATCTCCCCAAATGGAAACTTTTTCCCCCGCGTTACGGGCTTTTATTAATCGTTCCACAGCCCATTGCATTTCCTGCCCAAATTCAAAGGGACTTGCCGGGTGATACAACTGAGAATTTAAAAACCCCGATAATTGCTGAATATCGCGAATCCCCCGTTGCCACAACAGCTGTGCGGCATAATGTCCGGGTAATCCTGGGGCGTGGCGTCTGACTTCGTCAATAAATGCCGCCGGTGGTTCAACCGTTGACTGGATTTGCCATTGAAGTTGCTGCTGTGACATTTTTCTTTTTTATTCCTCTTTCTGGCATCCTATCTCACAATAATTGGAAAAGAGATAAAGGAAGAGCGCGATCGCCTTGGCAGATGTTGAGTTAAAAGCGATGTTTGGGCGATTGCAATTGTATTGTCAAGACTTATAAGACATTGCTACGTTATTCTCGTAGTAGTTAAAAGTGCAGGAAGTTTTATGCTGAGCGTAAATTTGGATCAAGAGACACATATATATTTAGTATAAATTCTGGCAAAGGAAAAACAACCAGCAGCGAACTACTAAAACACCTGCTTAGCCAGCATTGGCTAACTTTACAGCCTCGTAAGACCATTTTAGAGCGGATGGATGGACATCCTCAACATTTCAGGGCTATTTCATTCTAGACAGAGAGGGTGAAATCCAGTAAGCTAAAGCTCAACGAATTTTTCTTATCGAGCTATGAGAACGCTTGCCATTGTGGAAGCCTTTTCCAGTTTGCCTGACGCACGAC